>JBDTKM010000136.1:0-15767 GCA_039935315.1 Rhodanobacter sp.
TGGTGCCGGCACCAGGAGTCGAACCCGGGACCTACTGATTACAAATCAGTTGCTCTACCAACTGAGCTATGCCGGCGAAGAGTCGCAGATTCTAGCAGGCGCGCCAGCAACGGCGCTCAGAAGCAAGCAGCACTATGCGAGCCGACGCCGCTGGCGCTCACGTACTTGTGCCAATCCAGACGACTGCCGTCAGCGATCATCAGGTCCAGCCAGTATTCGGGCACGTTTTCGCTGCGCTCGCTCATGCGCGCAGGAAAGCCGGCAGCGACGACCTCGTTCACCCGTTTACGTGCGTTTGCCCGGTCTCGAAACAAGCCCAGCGATACCGTGTTGGCCTGATCGCCGGAGCCGACCACAAAATAATCGGCGATGTTCCTCGCGCCAAGCTGCCTGGCTTGCCGCAAAGCCTGGGCGCGGGTGGCCGCTCCCGGCAAATGGACCCACCACGCGCCGGGCTGGGCGATTTGCTCTTGGCGCGAACGCATGCGAGCCACCTGGGAGCCCAGCGCCTGGCGTGCGTCACGCAGATCTTGCGGCGTGTCGAACGGCCCCAGCGTCGTGCAACTGTAGTTGGGTGGCGCACCCGCAACCTGACCAACTGGCGTGGCGGGTGGGGGTGGGGGTGGGGGTGACGACGTGCCTCCCGCGTCGGGCATTTCCGATAGCAAACGCAATTCCGGCACGCCTCGATCGGTGACGCCGCGGACGTGACTGTAGGGCTGGCCTAGCAGCAACCACGCCCCGGCCACGATATTGAGCGCGCACAGCAGGACAAACAGCAGACGCAGGAACATCGAACCCCCATCAACGCAATCCGGTTTGGCATTCTAGAGGTTCGGCGCCGATGACAGGTGAGCGTCTGCCCACACCATCAGGCCGCGCAAGACACTATTCTCGGTCAGCTGCGCCGGCATCGAGAGCAGCGCGGCCAACTGGCGCGCGTCGCCGCCGTCAAGGAGCAACACCGCCGCGCCACCGAGGCGCCGCAACGCGTTCGCGTGGAAGCGTTCGATCAGCGCGGCGGCGGCCTGCCAGCAGCCGGAAGTCACCGCATCGGCGGTGTTGTCGGCCAGCTCCAGGATGTCGCCTGCGCGTTGCGGGCGCACCAGCGCGGTCGCATCGAGCAGCGATTGCTGCATCAGATGCACGCCCGGCGCGATCAATCCGCCCAGATGACGGCCGTCCTGCGCCAGCGCATCCAGCGCCAGCGCGGTGCCGGCGCTGGCCAGCACGCATGGCGTGCGATGTGCGGCATGCGCGGCCACCATCGCGAGGAACCGATCCACACCCAATCGCTGCGGCTCGGCGTAGGCGTTGCGCACACCGCAGGCGCTGGCGGGCGTACGCAGCCAGTGCGGCGCACACTTGAACAAGTGCCGGGTGATCTCAGCTACCTGTCGTTCACGCGCGCCATCAACTACCGATG
This sequence comes from Rhodanobacter sp., assembly GCA_039935315.1. GTDB lineage: Bacteria > Pseudomonadota > Gammaproteobacteria > Xanthomonadales > Rhodanobacteraceae > Rhodanobacter. The sequence goes on from JBDTKM010000136.1 coordinate 1,427, forward strand.
CGGCCACGACCTGCTCCGGTCGGCACAAGCCCATCCAGGCATCGACCAGCTTGTCGCCGACGTTTCCCTGCCAGTCCAGCGCGCCGTGGGCGAGCCACTCGGCGGCGGCGCCCTGCAGCGCCCATTTCAGCCGGGTATTGCCTAGATCCAGTAACAGCCTCACGCGCGCCGCACCGTGACATCGGCACTGTCGATGTGACGCAGGCTTCCGTCGGACAGACGCACCTTCAACGCCCCGCGTGTGTCAATGCCCGCACCTATGCCCTCGAACTGCGCCAGCGCACCACTGAGTCGCAGCGGCTCGCCGTGCAACAGGTCGTGGCGTGCGTAGTCGTCCATGAACGCAGCCAACCCCAGCGACTCGAACTGATCCAAGCCGTGCACCAGAGCGGCGACCAACGACGCGGCCACCCGGTTGCGATCCGGTGGCACTCCCCCACACAGGCTAGCCAGATCGCAGATCGGTTGCCCGGCCTGGCGAGCAAGCTCCGGCGTCAGGCGCAGATTGAGGCCGACGCCGACGATCGCCGCACACGGACCCCGCGGTTCGCCGTTGAGCTCGACCAGAATGCCCGCCAACTTGCCGCGCAGCTCGCCGCCGGAGGCGGCCAGCACGTCGTTCGGCCACTTCAGACCCACCCCACGGATGCCCAGCTCATCCAATGCACGCAGCACGATCACGCCGATCGCGAGCGACAGCCCGCTCAATGCCGCCAAGCCCGATTCGAAGCGCTTCAGGCAGGACAAGTAGATGTTCAGCCCCGGCGGTGACAGCCAGCCACGGCCGCGGCGGCCACGTCCGGCGCTCTGGCTTTCCGCCAGCACCACGCTGAGATCCTTTGCGGTGGCCAGCCGTCGCTGCAGTTCACTGGAAGTGGAGTCGATCTCACCATGAACCTCCAGGTTGCCCAGCGACCGCATGCATTGCCTCGGCAGCGCGGCGCGAATTTGCTCCGCATCGAGCATCTGCAGCGGCCACGGCAGCCGATAGCCGGCACCGCCGCGCGCCTGTACCGGCACACCGCGCGCGCGCAGGGCTTCGATCTGCTTGCAGACGGCCCCGCGGGACACGCCCATCTGTGCGGCGAGCAGCACCCCGGATACGGGCTCGCCTGAAGCCAGCAACGCCAGCAGGCGCATGGACTGAACCGGCCCGCGCTGGCGAGCGGTCGCACTCGGTGGAAGAGCGGCTTCGGGCAGCAAAGCATCGTGATGGATAGCCATCGGCCAATTCTAGTCTGCGACGCTGCACTGCGGCATCGGCAGTCGAGCCGGGAGCACTGGTACTGCCTGCTTGTTTCTGCGAGCATCAAGCCCTTCGCTTGCGGGCTCAGGGAGTTCGACTGCCATGCGTGCCACCCGTCAAATCCTCGGTTGTGCCTTGTGCGTTGCCGTCGTGGGTTCTGCTGCGGCCGCCACTCTCGACGCCCAGGGGATGGACCAGGTAACGCAAGCGGCGTCCAATCGATCCTCGCACGACAGCGACACTACTGGCGCCGATGCCGCCCGAATGAGTCACGACAGCAGCGGCGCCCACAGTGGCGCGACCAGCAGTCCTTCGCGCAACGGCAACGATCGTTCGGCTGCCGCCTCGTCCGCGCCAGCCCCCGCCGCGCATCCGCATCTGGGTTGGCAATCCCTGCTGCCCGGGTCGATCCAGTAAGCATTCGGCGTCAGGCCGGGTCACTGCTGATACTCCTTGCGACACAGGGCGCGCAGGCACAACCGCCGGCCGTCATGGCGATGCGCGCTGACGGCCTGCCCGGGCCTGTAGGCTGGTTCCCCGACAGCAACTACGTTGGCGTCACCGCGTCACGCTGTACCTGGGGCACAAGCATTTTCATGCACTGGCCGTCGTGGAACCTGGGCAGGCCGTGGGCTCCAGGAGTCTGTCGGGCTTTGCTGGTCGAGGCGAGAATTCGGCTGTGTGAGATCTGATCCCTGACGATTCACCGGCGGTCCATCGTGGCTCCATGGGCCAAGAATCGGCGGGATATGGACCGCACCGGCGAATTCGCAGGTCAACCAACCGACGGTCCGGCTGTCCGCTGGCTCAGCTCGCTGCCAGCCGCACACAAAAACGCGCGCCACCAAGCTCGGGGGAGCGGTCAACAACCAGCTCGCCCTGATACGCGTGCACGATGTCCTGCACGATCGACAGCCCGATACCGTGGCCTTGCACCCGCTCGTCGCCACGCACGCCGCGCTGCAGCACTTTCTCGATGTTGTCGGTGGCAATGCCCGGGCCGTCGTCTTCCACGCACAGCAGCAAGCCTGGGCGCTGGCGCCCGACCTGTCGCTGCATTTTCACCACCAGCAGGACACGGTGGTTGACCCACTTGAACGCGTTCTCCAACAGGTTGCCCAGCAATTCGAGCAAGTCGCCCTGCTCTCCGTAGAACACCGCGCCGTCTTCGATATCGAATTCGCACAATACGTTTTTCTCGGCGTAGACCTTCTCCAGGCCCTGCACCAGGTCCTCGGCATGAATCGCCACCGGCACCGCGCTGGCAAACGTTTGTCGACCAGAGGTGGCGGCGCGCGCCAGCTGGTAGGCAACCAGCTCGTTCATCCTGCGCACCTGGTCGAGCAGGCTGCTGCGTCGCGCGGCTTCATCGGTGCCGGTGGACTCCAGTTGTGAGCGGATCACCGCCAGCGGCGTCTTCAGGCTGTGCGCCAGGTCGGCCAGCGTATGCCGGTAGCGCGTACGCAGTTCGCGTTCGTTGGTGATGAAGGCATTGATGCGCTCGGTCAGGCCGGTCAGTTCGATGGGATACTGGCTATCCAGTTGCTCGCTGTCGCCACGCTCGACCCGACTCACGTCGCTGGCCACCTTGCGCAACGGCGTGAGACTCCAGCGCAGCAGCAGTTGCTGCAGCACGATCAACATCACGCCCAGGATCGACAGCCAGATCACCAGCGCGCGCCGATACGCTGCGTTGCCACCTTCGAGCTGATCCTCGGTCTGCGCCACCATGATGGTGAAGTCCACCGACTTGTTGCCGCGGGTATCCCAGGCGACACCGTAGCTGTAGTAGTACAGGCGCCCCATCCGCGTATCGATCGGGCCGACGAAGCGACTTGCGCCCGGCGCCAGCGGCGTCAGGAAGCTGAAGTCGCGCCCGATGGCTGACGGCGACTCCCAGTGGAAGCTTCTGTCGCCCAGAGCCACCGCGTAGAGACCTGAGCCTGGCCGTGAGAAATTCGGATCTGGCGAGTTGTCCGGTGGCAGGATCCTGCCGTAGCGGTTCACGTCGAAATTGGTAATGTAGGCGATCGCGAAATTCTGCAGACGATCGTGCAGCGCGCTCAGTGCACGCTCCTTGTTGGCCTGCGACAAGGTCAGCCCGACCAGCCCCAGAAAGGCAGCCAGCACGAAGCCGGTGGCGATCGCCGCACGCGCCGCCAGCGAGAGCGGGCGGCGCGTGGGCATCAACTCACTCGTCGTCGCCGTCGGTGCGCGGGATGGCAAAGCGGTATCCGCGGCCACGTACCGTCTCGATCGGTTTGAGGGTGCCTTCGGGATCCAGCTTGCGCCGCAACCGGCCGATGAACACTTCGAGCACGTTGGAATCGCGGTCGAAGTCCTGCTGGTAGATGTGCTCGGTGAGGTCGGCCTTGGAAACCAGCTCGCCGGCATGCAGCATCAGGTATTCCAGCACCTTGTATTCATAGCTGGTCAGGTCGACCAGCTTGCCTTCCACCTTGACCGTCTGCGCGGTCGTGTCCAGCTTGATCATGCCGCAAGCCAGGATCGGCTTGGACCAGCCGCTGGCACGGCGTACCAGCGCGTTGATCCGCGCCAGCAACTCCTCGACATGGAACGGCTTGACCAGGTAGTCATCGGCGCCGTGCTTGAGCCCCTCGACCTTGTCCTGCCAACTGCCGCGCGCGGTAAGAATCAGGATCGGGTAACGCTGGCCGGCCTCGCGCAAGGCCTTGACCAGATCCATGCCCGACATCTTGGGCAGTCCCAGGTCGATGATCGCCAGGTCGAACGGCACCTCGCGGCCGAGATAGATACCCTCCTCACCGTCCTGCGCCGCGTCGACGGCGAAACCATCGCGTTTCAGCCGTGCCGCCAGCGTCTCGCGCAACGGCGCCTCGTCCTCCACCAACAGGATGCGCATATCAATGTTTCTCCTTGCTGCCCGTGTTCCGCCCGGGCGGATTCTTGGTTGACTGGTTCTTGATTGACTGGGCCGACGGGGGATTCTTGCTCGCCTCGGAAGAAATCGCCATCACCTTCACATGACCGTCCGGAGTGAGCACCTTGATCCGGTACTCCACCCGACGGCCAATGCCGCGCGATTCGGCCGAGAGCACCTTGCCCCCGGTATCACGCTGCACATTGAGCACGGCCTGTTCCAGCGTTACCGCCGGCTTGACCGACTGGCCCGCCACGGCGCCCGCAAGCGGGATCAACGCGGCAACCAGCAAGCCCTTGTACCTGATCATGCGTGAATATCCTGTCCGGCGTCTGCTTGACTGCCCAGCCTAGGTGATCGGGCCTGAATACGGGCCGGACAAGCGGCGGCTGTCATGCGGCCAGTCGGCATGACACTTGTGCCTGTTCCAGCAAGCCCCAGGCCGCACCACTCAGGTGCGCGCCTTCACTTATGGTACGGCGGAACGCACGTGCGCCTGGTTCGCCTTGGTAAAGCCCCAGCAAGTGGCGGCTGATGTGCTTCATGGCGGTGCCGCGTGCCAGCTCGGCTTCGATGTAGGGGCGCATCCGCAGCAGCACGTCGTCACGTGCCGGCAGCGGTTCGCCATGCAGTACGTGTTCCAGCAGCGCCAGCAGGTAAGGGTCGTGGTACGCCGCTCGGCCGAGCATCACGCCGTCCAGATGGGCCAGATGCGTCTGCACCTGTTCGACCGTGGTGATGCCGCCGTTGATCACCACCACCAGTTCGGGAAACTCGTGCTTGAGGCGGTACACCCGCGCGTAATCCAGCGGCGGAATATCGCGATTTTCCTTCGGCGACAGCCCCTGCAACCAGGCCTTGCGAGCATGTACGGTCAACACCTCGACGCCGGCTTCCAGCATGGTTTCGGTGAAGTGCTGCAGACCGGCATAGTCGTCCTGATCGTCGACCCCGATCCGGCACTTCACCGTCACCGCTACGCCCACCGCATCGCGCATAGCCTTGACGCAATCGCCGACCAGCGCCGGTTCGCGCATCAGGCAGGCACCGAAACGGCCTGACTGGACCCGGTCCGACGGACAGCCCACGTTGAGATTGATCTCGTCATAGCCCGCATCGGCACCGAACCGTGCCGCCTGCGCCAGCTCCTGCGGATCGCTACCGCCCAGCTGCAAGCCCACCGGATGCTCCTGCTGGCTGTGTTCGAGCAGGCGCAACTGGCCACCACGCACCAACGCGGTGCTGGTCACCATCTCGGTATACAGGCGCGCATGCGGCGACAGCAGGCGATGGAAGTAGCGGCAATGCCGATCGGTCCAATCCATCATCGGCGCGACGCTGATGCGCCAGGGCGCAGCGGAAAAACGGTCATTCATGCGCCTAGTGTACGTGCTGGCGGCCAGCCGCCAGCTGGGGCGGGCGGGCGCAGCCTGCCGCGTTCAGGGGTGCGCTGGACGCTTGATCCACGCTTCAACTGCAGACTGTCTGGTCAACCGTGCCCGGATCCCACGTGTTCGTTGCACCGTCAGGCGCAAATGCCACTTGACGCCTTTCGGCGACGAAACCGGGATCAGGTAGCTGCCTCGTCTTCGGCGGCGGGCGTGCCAAGAGCCTCTCTGGAGCGCCAGTCCGCGAACAGACAGCACACGTTCCAGCTCCCCATTTTGGGTGGCCGGCCCGGATCGCCAGTGTGTCGCAGAACAGGTGCAGGCGTCCCATCGCCGCTCGGTCAGCTTGAAGTCGTGGGCTCCGCGCGGCGCCCCGGTGGCCTCGAAGTGATGACGATCGCGAATTTCCTTGCCGCTGCCCTTCGCTTGCTCGACCGCGGTCGACAGCGGCAGCGCCCCACCGCCAGCGTGCCACCCACGCAAACATCGCCAAACAGGATCCTTGCCAGGTTCTGGTATCCGTCCCCGGAGTTGACTACGCCATGGTCGCTGCCACGGCTGCGATGGGCGAACGCGCGTGGCGCCTCGCTCGCCATCGCGTTCTCGATCCACGCGAGGCGCTCGCTGATTTCGCCAGCCAGCGTGTGCGAGAAGCCGGGCGCCATCCGCCGTCGCGGTGATTGGTGCCGTGTTGACGGACGTCCTAGAGGTTGTTCGATGGCAGCAGCCGATACAAGCGAGCGCATGCACCCAATCCACACACCGCCGTGTTCATGCGGGAACAGTAGCCGGTCACACATCCTGCCGCCGCGCAGCCAACCATCGCGGAAATCGGCCGATGGCGTATCCTTGGAAGCCGCCTTGATCGCCCCAGCGCACACTGCACCTTTCAGACGTGCGCAGCGGCGCCGTGTGTTGCTGCGCCGAGCGCGGCTGGCACCAGGCACTGATCCCGGAAACCGTCGAGAAACTTTCCCCATGGTGGCAATGGCAACCGAACGCGTGATCGACGTGCAGCACTGGAACGACTCCCTGTTCAGCTTCCGCACCACCCGCGACCCCGGCTTCCGTTTCGACAGTGGCCAGTTCGTGATGATCGGACTGGCGACCGACACGCGCCCACTGATGCGTGCCTATTCGATCGCCAGCGCAAGCTGGGAAGAACATCTGGAGTTCTTCTCGATCAAGGTCCCCAACGGCCCGCTCACCTCGAGACTGCAGCATCTCAAGCCCGGGGATCCGTTGATTGTCACGCGCAAGCCCACCGGTACCCTGGTGCTGACCGACCTCACGCCCGGCCGGAACCTCTATCTGCTGGGCACCGGCACCGGGCTGGCGCCCTTCATGAGCATCATTCGCGACCCGGACACCTACCAGCGATTCGACAAGATCGTGCTGGCCCACGGCGTACGCCGGATCAATGACCTGGCCTACGCACACTACCTCGAGAACCAGCTGCCGCAACACGAATACCTGGGCCAGATGGTGCGCGAAAAACTGATCTACTACCCCACCGTCACCCGCGAGCCGTTCCGCCACCACGGCCGCATCACCGACGCCATCGTCGATGGCATGATGAGTGAAGCCACCGGGTTACCGGCTCTGGATCCGCAGTTTGACCGCGTCATGCTGTGCGGCAGCTCGGCAATGCTGGACGACCTGGCCACACTGCTGGATGGCCGTGGTTTTCGGGCGTCCCCGCGCACGCGCGAGCCGGGCGACTACGTGATTGAACGCGCCTTCGCCGAAAAATAGGTGGCAGCTCACTCGCGGGTGATGCTGTCACTCTGGATGCACCACTGGAGATCACAGCACAAGCTTCGCCCGCCAACCGGTCTACCCCGTTCACTGGAGTACCCATGCTCGACATCGCGCTTTACGTACTCGCCAGCTTGCTGATGCTTGGCGGTCTGGCCGGCTCCGTGTTGCCGATGCTGCCGGGCATCCCGATGGTGTTCGGCGGAATCTGGCTCGCGGCGGCAGTGGACGGCTATCGTCACCTTGGTTTGTGGTGGCTGCTGAGCATCGGGGCGATCGGTGTGCTCGGCGTCATCGTCGATTTCGTTGCCGGCACGCTGGGTGCCAAGCGCGTCGGTGCCAGTCCGCGCGCACTGTGGGGTGCATCGATCGGCACCGTCGTGGGCATGTTCTTCGGCATTCCCGGCCTGCTGTTCGGACCGTTCATCGGCGCCATCCTCGGTGAGCTGGCGTCCGGCAACAGCGTGCTGCGATCTGCCCATGTCGGCGTAGGCAGCTGGCTCGGCCTGCTGTTCGGCGCCCTGCTCAAGCTGGTGTTGTCGTTCCTGATGGTGGGCCTGTTCGGCGTCGCCATGCTGTTCGGTTGACGCTCGCCGCGTCGGCGTCAGGCGGTCGTTCCAGGGATCACGTACAACAGCACGGCCAGGAAATGCAGCACGCTGCCGGCCAGCACAAACCCATGCCACAGCGCGTGGTTATACGGCAACCGGCGCCACAAATAGAACGGCACCCCCAGCGTGTAGGCGAGGCCCCCGGCCAGCAGCAGCACGGTACCGCCTGCCTGCAGATGCTTGCTGAGCGGGCCGAACGCCACGATCCCGATCCAGCCCATGCCGATATACAGCAGCACGGCCAGCCTGTGGTAGCGCTTGAGCACGCCCAGCTCCAGTGCACTGCCGATCAGCGCCAGCGCCCACACCGCCGCAAACAGGCTCCAGCCCCACACACCAGGCAAGGCGATCAGGGTGAATGGGGTATAGGTGCCCGCAATCAGCACATAGATCGCAATGTGATCGAGCGCCCGCAGCGTCGGCTTGGCCGCCGCCGCAGGAATCGAGTGGTACAGGGTGGAGGCGGTGTACAACAGCACCAGCGAGGCGCCGAACACCGCACAGGCGACCACGGCAAGGGCATTGCCGTGCAGCGCGGCAAAAGCGACCAGAATCGCCAGTCCGGCGATGCTGAGCACGATGCCGATGCCGTGAATGACACTGCTGGCGAGCTCGTGGCGAAAGCTGTAGCGCGGCATCACCGCGACGTGTGAGGCGGACATGGGTCAACTCCTGGCAGGGCGAGCGCCGAACAGCGCCTCTTCGTACCCTGACGATCACGCACGTGCTCGCACGCGTCGCCGTAGGATACCTCCGCTGGGTCAGCGTGATGATGAATGCTCCAGGCGCCAGATCGAAGTTCTGTTCTGGCCACAGGCCGCTCGCGCGCCCCGCTGGCGGGCGCGGCCCCATCGCGCGGCTCCGCACAAGCCTTCACCACGACGCAACGGAATGTCTCCCATGGGCGCGGCGACGGTACAGGCCTATGGCCGTCCAGCCGTCCACTTGCTCCGCTTCGTCGAACAGGCCTACGCTGCGGGTGCGACAGCGCGATCTGCTGACGCAAGTCGCATGGCTGCCGCCACTACCCGCCGTTGCCAGGAGGTCGCCCATGTCTTCCATCCGCTTGGCCGCAGCTCATCGCGCTCACCCCGAGCCCGCCCGGGTCGCCGCGCTCAGCGCCGCAATCGCCCTCAACCTCGCCGTCATCCTGATCGCCACGCGTCCGGTCACGCCGGCTTATTTTCCGGTGCTCGGTCAACTCGCGCCGATGACGCTGGTGCGCCTGATCACGTCGCCGCCGGTACCCGCACCGCCGCCGCCAGTCGAACTCAAGCCGTTGCCACAAGTACTGACCACGCCGCAGGTCTTGCCACATCCGGCCAGGATCACGGCGCCGGCAGCCCTGTCCAGCCCGCAGGGCCGGATCGCCGCGCAAGCACTCACGCCACCCACGGCTGTGCCCGCGACAGCAGTCGCGACCACGCCCAGCGCTTCGATCGAGGCTAGCCTTGCCTACCAGGCGCACCCGATCAGCTACCCGATCGCGGCCCTGCGCCAGCGCCTGCAAGGTACGGTAGTGCTGCGCGTCCTGGTGGATGAGACAGGCAAGCCGCTGCAGGCCAGCGTGACGCAAGGCAGCGGCCACGCCCTGCTCGATCGCAGCGCGCGCGAGCAGGTGCTCGCGGCTTGGCGATTCCAGCCTGCCATCGTGAATGGGCACGCGGTACGCGCGTGGGCCACTGTGCCTGTGACATTCGCGCTACGGAGTTGAGCCTGGCGCGTGCAGGGTTCCCATCCGAAGGGTACGGGGCGGCTTACGCCGCTTTAACGATCGGCATGATCCACTGACGCCTCTTCAACCCCGCAGGTAATGTCGCATGGACAAGCCACGGCAAACCTTGAAGAGCTTGCGCGCGATCGCACTCGAACATGCCCGCGCGGAGCAGCCCGACCTGGCGTCGATGGCGCGCGATCTGGGACAAATCGTGCACCGCAGCCCGTTCTCGACGGCCACGCGATGGACGCGCCGGTGCCCACGCGGACAAGGTCTCGGGCGCTGGCTGCTGGCTCGACGCGACCAGCCGGCAGTCAGCGTGATGTTGATGGCATGGCCGGCCAACCATTGCACGCCGCTGCACGATCATGCTGGCCTGTGGGGACTGGAGTTGGCGCTTATCGGCGCGCTGGAAGTGCAGTCTTGGAGCCGCGACCCGAACTCCGGCACGCTGCGCGCGCTCGGCACCGACTGGCTTGGTCCAGGTGATGGCACGTGGTTCGAGGGCGACCGGAACCAGCTGCATCGCTGTCGCAATCTGTCGCAGCGTGAAATCGCGCTCACGCTGCATGTCTACGGTGGCGAGCTGACCTGGTACCTTGCCTGGCAGCAGGCCGAACCCGCCAGAATATCGAACGGACGAGCGCAGCAGATTGCGCTCGCCGGGCGGATGGACACCTGATTCCTCGATCGCGCCACGCCCGCTTGCACGGCGCCAGGCCACGGCGGGGAGATCGCCTGCCCGGCACCGCCACACTCGCTGTTACCCGGACCCCATGGGGTAAGCGCCGGCAACCCGACAGCCCGCATTGATGTCAATCCCACATCAGGCGACGATGCAGGCTCGATGAACATCACGATACTCACCAGCAGCATCGTCTCGCTGCACCTGCTCGGGCTGCTCGCCGCCACGCACGCGGTGACTCACGCACGTACGCCGCAGGGTGCGATCGGCTGGGTGTTCGGCCTGGTGTTGCTGCCCTATGTGACCTTGCTGCCATACCTCTACCTGGGCTCCAGCCACTTTTTCGGCTACCACGCCGGCCATCCGGCGCCGACCCCGCAACAACCGCTGACGGAGGCGCTGGAGGCAATGACCGTCGAGCCGGCATGCGGCCGCTTCAAAGCGATCAGCGCATTGCAGCATCGCCCATTCCGCGGCGGTCACCGCTTGAAATTGCTGGTCAACGGCGAGGCCGCGTTCGAGGAAATGTTCGCCGCCATGGCCGCCGCCACGCAATGCGTGCTGGTGCAGTTCTTCGTCATCCACGACGACATGCTGGGTCGGCGTCTGCAACAATTGCTACTGCAGCGCGCCGCCGCGGGCGTGCAGGTGTGTGTATTGTTCGACGGCGTGGGCAGCCACGCCTTGCCGCAACGTTACGTCGACACGCTACGCGCCGGTGGTGTGGCGATCCACCGTTTTGCCACCCATCGCTGGCGCAACCGTTTCCAGCTCAATTTCCGCAACCACCGCAAGATCGTGGTCACCGACGGCGCACGTGGCTTCGTCGGCGGCCTCAATGTGGGTGACGAATACATGGGGCTGAAGCCGCCGCTGTCGCCGTGGCGCGACACCATGCTGGAACTGCGCGGTCCGGCGGTGGCCGACCTGCAGAAGTTGTTCGCCGACGACTGGCAATGGATTACCGGCCAGTTGCCACCACTGCTGCCCCCGCCGCCAGGCGCGGGCGAGGCCAGCGCCCTGATCGTGGCCGCCGGGCCGGCCGACCGGCTGGAGACCGGCTCATTGTTCTTCAGCGCCGCAATCAACGCCGCACGCCAGCGGGTGTGGTTGAGCACGCCGTATTTTGTCCCCGACACGGCCGTCCGTTCGGCATTGCAGCTGGCCGTGCTGCGCGGCGTCGACGTGCGGGTGCTGATCCCTGCGCGAGCCGACCACCGCACGGTGTTCCTTGCCTCCACCTTGCACGCCCACCAAGCGCTGCGCGCCGGCATCGGGATGTTCCGCTACCAGCCCGGTTTTCTGCACCAGAAGGCATTGCTGATCGATGACGACTGCGCCGCGATCGGCAGCATGAATCTGGACAGCCGCTCGTTCCGGCTTAATTTCGAGGTCAGCGCGCTGATCGTCGACAAGGCATTTGCGAGCGACATGGAGGCCATGCTGACCCGCGACTTTTCCTGCGCCGTGGCGATCGACGAGCGCGAATACCACGATGCGCCGTACCTGCGCCGGGTCGCCATGCACGTGGCGCGGCTGTTCGACCCGCTGCTGTGATCGCACCGCGGACGTTCTGTCACATGCCGTGGAACTGCTCCCGATTCGGACCGCAACACGTTATGCGCGTTCATCGCGGCCTCGGTTCGAACGGTGACCGCACGTCAACACCCAGCCAAGATAAATTCCCAGCGACACCCCGAGCAGTTCGCACAGCACGCGCATGCCCAGGTGCTCCGGGTCGTGCACATCGGCCAGCACGGCGGTGAGCAGGGCCGGCGATTGCAGGTTGCTGTAGTTGAGATAGAACATGTCCCACAAGTCCCCGCTGACGGTCAGCACGCTGGCCAGCAGGAATGCCCATCCGATCTTGCGTGCGTGGCACCAGCCATGGCGTCGCCCCAGCCAGTGCAGCAGCAGGAACAGCCCGAGCGCAGCTGCCAGCGAAATGATGCCCGCTTCAAGGCCGCCGACTATGCCGCTGCCCATCCATGACTGGTCGTAATGCATTTCACCCCCCAGGTCCCGACGCAACTGCGACCATTATGCCCCCCCGCAGCCCGCCCGCCAGGAGCCTGTCGGGCTTTGGTGGGCGAGGCGAGAATCCGGCTGCGTGAGGACAGCAATCGACGATTCGCCGGTCCATAGTGGTTCTATGGACGGCGAATCGGCGAAAATATGGACCACACAGGCGGATTCGCAGGCCGGCCAACCAAAGTCCGACAGGCTCCTGGACTGCGCCGCACCACGCGATCGAGCCCACCTGCATGCATCACCCTGCTTCCGCCACCACCGCCTTGGTCCTGGTCGATATCCAGCCCGATTTCATGCCCGGCGGCGCGCTCGCCTGCCACGAGGGCGACGCGATCATCGCAGGCATCGACCAGTTGTTGCGCCAACGCTGCTTTCGACATGTGGTGGCGACCCAGGACTGGCATCCGTGCGGGCACATCTCGTTCGCCAGCTCGCATCCGGGGCGCATGCCGTTCGAGCAGATCGAGTGGTGCGGCCAACCGCAGACGCTCTGGCCGGATCATTGCGTGCAAGGCACGGTCGGCGCGGCGCTGCATCCGGCGATCGACTGGTCGGCGCTGGATGCGGTGCTCCGCAAGGGCAGCGACCCCGCGGTCGATTCCTACAGCGGCTTTCGCGAAAACCACGGACCGGACGGCAGCCGCCCCAGCACCGGTCTGGCCGGCTGGTTGCGCGATCGCGGCGTGGACGAGGTGGTTGTGTGCGGACTGGCACGCGACGTGTGCGTACTGTGGACGGTGCAGGACGCGATGGCGCTGGGCTTTCGTACCAGCATGCTGTGGGATCTCACTCGCCCGGTCACGCCGGCCAGCGACACGAACACGCGCGCGGCCATGCACGCCTCAGGCATCGTTCTCGCCTGACGCGCGCACCTGCACTGCCCCGTCATCGTCCACACTGACGCTCAGCGTGATCGGGCGACAGCACACCTGACAGTCCTCGATGTACTGCTGCTCGGGGATCGACGCATCGATCAGGATCTCGATGGACTCACCACAATACGGGCAGTCGATGATGTGCGGGTCGAGCATGGCGGGGGCTCCGGCTGAAACGTTCTTGTCACTGCAGCACGCGTCGCATGGTGATGGCGTCAAGCGATGCTCTCGGGCCAGTCCTGCGGCCGCAGGATGCGGAACAGCCCGGCGGAACACATGCGCCGGTCCAGTTTAAGCAGTTCATTGTCCTTGCTGAGCAACCACCGGGCACCCTCCGCCAGGGCCAGTTCGAGGAACTTCTGGTCATCGGGATCGGCGCAACGCGGCAACGAGTCTTCGCCAGGTGCAGCTTTCGCCGGCACCCGCCGGACCAGGCGGTCGAATGCAGCCTCGAGCGCAGGCACCCGCACGATATCGATCGACAGCTGCGGGTAATGCAACACGCGACGCCATTCGTCGCGGCAATCGTCCCGGGTCAGCGCCAGCACTTCACCGCGCTCCAGCGCGGCCAGCAGCAAGGCGCAGGCCGAGTCGTGGAACAGGAACAGATCCAGGCACACATTGGTGTCCAGCACGATACGCGGGATGGGCAACTGGGCGGCGTTCACCCGCGCATGATGCGGCAAGCGCGGCGCAAGATACACTGTGCCCCCCTGCACCGGTGCGACGCTCATGGCCGAACGCGAATTCAACGACTATCGGGCCCGCTCAGGCGCCACGCTCGAGGGCTCGCGCTACACCGCGTATCTGGCGATTACCCCGCGCCACCACGGCTTCCCGTTGTACTTCGCCATCTGCGAGAACCGCAGCTTCCGCGACAAGGGGATCGCCGAAACGGCAGCTGCGAAGGCACTCGCCGAGATGACCGGGCTGGAGCCCGACGGCACGCCGATTTTCCCCGAGGGCTATACCGGTTTCGACGACGAGCCTGCCGGCTCGCCCTAGGAGCGTGGGCGGTAGAAACACAAGCGGCTGCGGCTGCGTGGTTTTGGCCAGCTTTTCCGCTCCTTTTCGTTGAATAGCTACGGCTATTCGCCTCAAACGATCGAAAAACCTGACTCAAATCCA
>JBDTKM010000137.1:0-14508 GCA_039935315.1 Rhodanobacter sp.
CTCCAGTCAGCCGGCTCCAGCCACAATTTTCTTGCGGGATAGTCGAAGGTCCAGATATGTCGAGGCAGGTAGCCGGCACCGATGATGCCGTCTGCGCGAGTGGCCTCGCCGATGCCGGGCACGATCGTGGCAGTCGCCGTGCAAGGCGTATCGGCGGACTTCGGCCAGCCTTTTCCAGTGGCGAAGGGGATCGAGGTGACCACATCGAACCTTTCTGCACCCAGCGTGCAACGACTGGTCTTGAGGCCGAGGCGTGAGGCCGCCTCCGCGTCGATGACATACAGACCGCTGCCGCCCGCTCCCCCGCTGTCGACCAGAAGGCGAAGCGTCTCGCCCCCGAGGGTGGTACCCGCCGCGTAAAAATGGCCAGCCTCATAGTCGGTCGGCACGAGCAGGCGGGAAGCCGTGTCGGCACTGCCAGCCGCCGTCACCATGGCAAGTGTGCTGGTCAGAAGGATATGCAGCATGGGCGGGTTCCTTGCCATCGCGTGGGGCGCAACCATCCTTGCAGAAACCCTGGACAACCGCGAATCGAGACGATGACGCCCAACCTCACCCCTTCACACTCCCCAGCAACAACCCCTGCAGGTAATGTCGCTGCAGCGCCAGGAACAGCAGCAGCACGGGCAGGACGGTGACCACCGATCCGGCCATCATCAGTTCGGTATCCTCGCTGTGCTCGCGCGCCAGCGAAGCGAGCGCCAGCGGCAAGGTGTAATGCTCCTGCCCGGTGAGCACGATCAGCGGCCACATGAAGTCGTTCCAGGCGGCGAGGAAGGTGAATACGGTCAGCGTCACCATGATCGGCTTGAGCAACGGCAGCACGATCTTGACGAAGATGAGCCACTCGCCGGCGCCTTCCATGCGCGCCGCTTCCAGCAGTTCGTCGGGCACGTTGCGGGCGTATTCGCGGACCAGGTAGATACCGAAGATGGTGGCCATGCCCGGCACGATCACGCCGGCATAGCTGTTGACCAGGCCCGCGTATTTCAGCAGCAGGAACAGCGGCAACATCGCCACCTGGGCGGGGATCACCAGCGCGCCGATCAACGCCTGGAACAGCCGCTCGCGGCCGGCGAAGCGCAGCTTGGCAAACGCGTAGCCGGCCATCAGGTTGCATGCCAGCGCGAGTGTGGCGATCGCGCTGGAAATCAACAAACTATTGAGCACATAGCGGCCCATGCCGGCATGGGCGAACAGCTCGCGGTAGTTGTCCAGGGTGAGATGTGCCGGCAGCAAGGGCGGCGGCAGCGAACTGGCCGTGCCCGGCGCCATGAATGACACGGACAACATCCACAGCAGCGGCAGCACCGCGACCACGGCACAGCCGAGCAGGGCGCCATTGACCAGGTAGCGTGCCAGACGCGGATTCATGCCGGCATCCTGCGCCGCATCAAGCGCAGCATCGCGATGGTGATCACCAGGATGATGCCGAACAGCATGAATGCCACGGCCGAGGCGACGCCCAGGTTCCACCACTTGAAGCCGTCGTCGTATATCAGGTACAGCACGCTCACCGTGCTTTGCAGTGGCCCGCCTTCAGTCATCACGTAGGGCTCGGCGAACAGCTGGAAATAGCCGGCCACGGTAAGCACCATCACCAGCACCATGGTGGGTTTGAGCATCGGCAGGGTGATGTGCCAGAACTCTTGCGACGCGGAGGCTCCGTCGATGCGCGCGGCCTCATACAGCTCTGGAGGAACCGCCTGCAAGCCGGCCAGGAAGATGATCATGTTGTACCCGAAGTTCTTCCACACCGCGAACGCGATGATGGTCGGCATCGCCCAGTGCGGACTACCGAGCCAGTCGATCGGATGCAGTCCCAACTCGGCCAAGCCATAGTTCACCAGCCCGTATTTGGTGTTGAACAGATAACGCCAGATCACCGCCACTGCCACCACCGTGGTCACCACCGGCGCGAACAGCACGGTGCGATGGAACGACTTCAAGCGCGCCAGTGGGGAGTTCAACAGCAGCGCGGTGCCCAGCGAGCAACCGATTGACAGCGGCACGCCCACCGCCACGAAGTAGAACGTGTTGCCCAGCGCCGTCCAGAACAGGG
The DNA here is from genome assembly GCA_039935315.1 of Rhodanobacter sp. Taxonomy (GTDB): domain Bacteria; phylum Pseudomonadota; class Gammaproteobacteria; order Xanthomonadales; family Rhodanobacteraceae; genus Rhodanobacter. The sequence goes on from JBDTKM010000137.1 coordinate 2,063, forward strand.
GCCGCTGCAGCAGCTCCCAGTAATTGTGCAAGCCGACGAAGCGCAGGTTGCGGATATCGGCCAGCGCGTACACGTCGTAGTCGGTGAGACTCAGGCAGAGCGCGCCGACTACGGGCAGGATGAAGAACACCCCGAGCACCAGCAGCGCCGGCGCCAGGAACAACCAGGCGGCGCGTGGCCGGTTCATGGTTGCCGGCCGTGGGCGCGGTCAAGCATCCAGCGGCGCTTGGCGAGGATCGCGTCGGCGCGGCGGTCGATCTCGGCGGCGGCCTGGTCCACCGTCAGCTGGCCGTGCGCGGCTTCGGCGGCGACCAGCTGCATCTCGGTGACGATGCGCTCCCACTCGGGCACCGGCGGGGTCGGCTTGACCCGCTCCAACTGGTCACGGAACGCCCGCGCGGCCGGGTCTGTGCGCAGTGCATCGCCCTGCCACGCCGAGCGGCGCGGCGGCATGTCGCCGAGCAAGGCATAGAATCGCTGTTGCACCTGCGGTCGCGACAGATATTCGATAAACAACCACGCCTGAGCCTGCTGGCGTGAGTGGCGAAAGATCACCAGGCTGGAGCCGCTGGCGCTGCCGGCGCCGGGGCCGTGTGGCCCCGGGAGCGGTGCGGTCGCCCAGTCGTCCTGTTGCGCGGGCGGCAGTCGATGGCGGAATTCACCGATGTTCCATGGCCCCGAGAAATAAAACGCGTACACGCCGCCACCGAATTCGGCCCACGGGTTGGGTACCTCGGTATTGGCCAGCAGTGGCGCCTCGTGGCGCTTGAAGATGTCGACATAAAACGCCAGCGCCCGTTTGAAGCCAGCGCTTTCGAAATTACCGTAACGGCCGCCGTCACGTAACAGCGGATCGTCCTGTTGTAATGCCAGCGACAGCAACTGCTCGAACTCATTGGTCGGCAGCAGGATCGCGTAGTGATGCGGGGCGGCACGTGCCTGCAGTGCCGCCAACTGCTGCGACCACTGCACCCAGTCGCGCGGTGGCGTGTCGAAACCGGCCGCCTTGAGCAGATCCTTGCGGTAGAACAGCAGGCGCGTGTCGACATACCACGGGATGCCATACAGCTTCCCGTCCACGCGGTTGGTGGCCCAGATGCCGGCGAAGTAGTCGACCGGTTGAACCACGGCGGAGCGGTCCACATACGATTGCAACGGCTCGAGCGCATCCAGCGCCTGCAGCTCGGCAATCCAGGTGTTGCCGAGCTGCGCCACATCCGGCGTGGTGCCGCCCGCGATCGCAGTGAGCAGCTTCTGGTGTGCTGTCTTCCACGGCAGTTCCTGCACTTCGACATGGATCTCCGGATGCTCGCGCTCGAACGCCGGGATCAGCTTGGCCACCGCCTCGCTCTCGCGGCCCATCGCCCAGAACGTCAAGGTGTTCTGATCCAGATGATGCCCGCTGCACGCGGCCACACCGACCAGCACCAGCACCGCACATCCACGCGGTGTCCGCGCCAGCCAGCGCTGCCACTTCATGGCGTCATCGCCGCCTCTTCCGCTTTCACTTTGGTTGCATTTGACTTCGTGGTTGACTGTTCCAGCCAGCCGCCGCGAAACCCTGCCTGCTGCAAGCCCTTGCGCACGTACGGGTTGCCACGCATCACGCGCCACACCAACCCACTGCGCCAGTTCTCCAACATCAGCAAGATCGGGCCCTGGTCGATGCCCAGGTACTCATTGTCGACCCAGCCGAAACCGGGGATCACGATGCCACTGCGAAGCGGCGCGCCGGTGTCGTGCAAGGTGAGGTTGAACGCGTCGCGAAAACCGTATTTCGCGTAGATGTATTTACCGTAACGCTCTTTCATGTGCAGGAACTCCGGCACCACAATGTCCGGCGCGAACGCGATCGAACCCAAGGCCGCCGTCGGCGCGATGGTACCGTCATCGACGACGCGGCGCAGGCCCACACCTCGAGCGGCATAGCCGAAATACTGGCGGTCGTGCCCGTCCGTGGTGATGCCGAAATAGCCCGGACCACTGCTGGCGCTGAGCCCCCACAGGTTGTTGCCGTACCCGGTCCAGCCGGCCGGGTTGGCGATCGCGTAGTTGCGCTGCGACTGGGTGGCACGGCGCCCGTTCTGGAAATAGTCCGAATCATGGCGCCGCATGAAGCCGTCGCGGATGCCGCGCAAGTCGACCCACGCAGCGCTGTACTGATGGCCGAACAGCGGACCGAAGGTCAGAAAAGTTTCCCCGTAAAGCGTGCCCCAGTCGCGTTCGTGGGTGCGCGTCCACGCTGCCCACGCCGCCGGCTTCAGGGGGTGCGTGGGCGAACCCAGCGCCAGGATGTAGAGCAGGCTCGCCTCGTTGTAATCGCCGCCCCAGTCCTGCGGGATGAACTTGCCGCCAGGAGTCCAACCCATGCTGACCAAGGGTGGCCGTGCCTGCATCCAGGTCCAGTCGACGCGCTTGTACAGGGTGTCGGTGAGCTGACGAATTTCCTTTTCCTGCGGTGTGTCGCGGTCGTAGTAGGACTGCGCAAAAAGCACGCCGCCCAGCAGCAAGGTGGTGTCGATGCTGGACAGCTCGATGCGTCGGTTGTCGCGCAAGCCGGTCTGCATGTCGAGGAAGTGGTAGTAAAAACCACGATAGCCGGTGGCGCCGTCCTCGCTGGCGTTCTGCGGTGCGTCGGCAAAGAAGCGCAAGGTCACCAAGGTGCGGTTTACCGCCTGGTCACGGCTGATCCAGCCCCGCTCGACGCCGATCCCGTACGCGGTCAGGCCGAAGCCCACCGCGGCAATGCTGGAAAACGACTGGCCCGGCCAATGGTCGGGCGCCAGCCCGTTGGCCGGGTTTGCGGTGTCCCAGAAGAACTCGAAGGTGCGGTGCTCAAGCTCGTCGAGCTGCGCCTGTTGCGCACCGGGCAGTACGTCGAAGGCCAGCGGTGCATGGTGGCTCGCGGTGGCAGCTATATCTTGCGCCACCAGCGGGTGGATCCCGATGGCGGTGACTGCCAAGGCCAGGACGAACGGTACAAGGAAGGAACGCAAGCGCTGAAAACCCATGGTTGGCAATACCTGTCGGGGTGGTCTGAACGGGGCAAGCGATCGTGCTGCCCTCGCCGATTTGCATCAGAGGGCTGCGTCAACCGCGCCTGTGACGATCGACAAGGGCATGGCGTGTGGTCGGCGTCTGGACGCGAACCACCAGCATGCGGTCAACGTCGGCACCGGAGTAGTACAGCACCGCGTTCCTCACCCAGTCGACCCGTGGCTGGCGGGCGCTCGACATCGTGCCTGGGGGGACGTCACCTACTCTTGGCGGCTACTCGGAAAAGCGCTCCGGGATACGCTGGTCAAAAGCTTGGGTCAGTGCGGCGAACGCCGTCAAGCCGCGGGAGTGGTTGTTCTTGATGGCGAATTTCCAGAGCTGTCTCGGTTACGGCGTGGCCAGCGCTCGTCGCGAGCACGCCAGGTTAAATACAAAGCCCGCGTGATGCGGGCTTTGCACGAGGCCGGTATGGCGTTGCCAGGCGGCCTGCAACGGCAGCTTAGAAGCTGATGCCTGCCGTGGCCCGCAAGGTGCGTGGATAACCGGTGATATTGCCGGTCGGGTTGTAGAACACCTGCGGGTTATAGACGCCGCCACTGCCGAAGTTCGCCGAATAGTCGACGGAGTTGTTCCAGTTGAACACATTGATCAGATCGATCCGGACATAGGCACTGAGGTTGCCATAGACCTTGAAGTTCTTGGTCGCCTGCAGATCGATGTCGCGATAGCCGAAGACCTTGCCACCGACCAGGAAGCGGCCGTTGCCCGGCGGCGCGATCGCAAAGACGCGGCCACCTGCGCCCGTGGTCAACCCATCGTCCTGGTTGGGTGCCGGAGCGCCATAGAAGGCGATGCCGATATCGGGGATCGGTGTGGACAGGGTCAGTTTGCCGCCGAACACGAAGCCCCAGGGGCCCTCGAGGTTGCCGGTCATCACCAGCCGGTTTTTGGCCACGCCGGAACTCACGAATGGGTAGTCGCCGATGGTCTTGTAGTCGAACCCGTACTGGCCGGTAGGATCCCCGCTGGTGTTGTTCTGGCTTGTGTTGCTATGCGTGTACGCGATGGTCACGCCCCAGTGCGATTCCCTGGTGTAGGGCTTTTCCGCCGACAGCAGGATCTGGGTGGTGCGCGTTTCCAGGCCGTTGTTGCCAATTATCAGGCCGCCGAAGCCGGGAATCGGGTGGCCCCAGGGTTGACTACCCTTTTGCCAGAAGGCGCCGTCGGGATAGCGGTTCCCCAGTGTGTAGACCAGGCCGTCATGACTGCGGATGTTGGCGACGGCGGCGCTGGTGTTCCACTCGCCGATCGTGTTGCGCATGCCAATGCTGACCTGATCGGAGTAGGGCGCCTTGAGGTTGTTGTTGATCGCGTCCACTTCCTTGCCGGTGTTGGAGCCGGCCACCAGCGCCTGCAAATTGGCGATATCCAGGTACTTCGGGTCGAACGCGAGGCAGGTCGGCCCGGCTGGACACGGTTGCAGCGGCGTGTTGAAGAACAGAGTGGGTTGCGACAGCACCGACTTGGTCTGCTCGACCTGGATCGACTGGTACAGATCGCGGTCGTAGGAGCGGCCAATGCCGCCGAAGATCACATGGGCCTGGTCGCCGTTGAGGTCATAGGAAAAGCCAAAACGGGGTTGGATTTCGTTCTTCGGCGCCTTGCGGTTGTTGCCGGTGCTGATGTAGTCGTTGACGTTGACGCCGCCCAGCGCCAGCGCCTGCGCATAGGTTTGCCCGGGCGGTGCGCCCGGATTCGTATTTGGTCCAGTCAGCGCGGCCACCACGTTGGCGGGTGTGATGTAGTTGAGGTACGACGGGGTTTCCTCGTAATCCCAACGGAAGCCGATATTCAGGCTCAGGTGTTCGTCGACCGCCCAGTCGTCCTGGACATAGGCGCCGAACTGCTTGTCGCGGCTGATCGCGACCGGGCTCTGTCCGGGCGTGGGCGAGCCAAATATCACCTTGTAAGGGATTGCTTCCGTGCCGTTGGCGGGCGTGACGGCGTAGTTGAACAACGCGTTCGAGTCGCCGGCGTCCAGTGCGGTGAGCTTCACTTCCTTGTACTTGACGCCCACCTTGACCACGTGGTCGCCATTCCACTCGAAGTCGTTGAAGGTCAGGTCGTCCTGCAGCGATGGACCCTTCTGGCCCTTGTTCTGCTGTGCCGTTGGCGAGTTGCCGGTTATCAGGATGGTCTGGTTCTGATTGCCGGCGGCAGTGTATTGGGCGCCGGCGCCGAGGATTGCCGGCGTCGGCGCGTAGAACGCATCCTCATAGGTCACCTGCAGCCGGTTGAACCAGCTGTAGGCGCTGTGATCCCAGCGCAGGTCGTAGCGCTTGTCGGTGTTGTCGACATTGAGCGATGCCGATGCCGTGGTAACCCCGCCGATACCAGCGACTTGGGTTTCGTTGCGGTACTTGGCGCTGAGCTCGAAGCGATCCTTGTCGGTGGGTTCGTAGTCGATCTTGCCGAACCAGTCGTTCTCCTTGAACGGCAGGCTGGTGGGTCCGATCTGGGCGATCGCGCTGGCCGGAAGCTGGGTATCGTAGCCGCCGCCGACCAGGCCCGGCAGCACCGTGGTCGGCGTGTCGAACTCCTTGCCCTCGTAGGCGATGAAGAAGTGCGCCTTGTCCTTGATGAGCGGGCCGCCCAGGTCGAAGCCGTAGTCCTTCTCGTGCGAGGCCGTCTTCTTGTGATTGGCTTCCTCCGACGGGGTAGCCGCACGCATGGCAGTACTGGTGAAGTCGCCGAAGACGTCGCCATGAAACGTGTTGGTGCCGGACTTGGTTTGCGCCACGACAGCAGCGCCGGAAATCTGGTCGTACTCCGCCTTGTAGTTCGAGGTGATGACCTTGTATTCGCCGATGGCCAGCTGCGGAAACGGATTGCCCTGGCTGCCAGTCTGTCCGGTCACGCCACCGGGCAACACGTAGTTCTTCTGGCCCACGCCGTCGATGTACACGTTGATCGCGCTGCTGGCCTGGGCGCCCGAACGCAAGCTGGTGTTGCCATTCGTGTCGCGGGTGAACACCATGCCCGGTACGGTGTCTGCAAACTGCAGGAAGTTGCGTGAGGACTGCGGCGTGGTATCGATTTGTCGCAGCGAAATGGTGTTGCCGACCTCGGAGGTCGTGACCTCCTGCAAGGTGGACGCCGTGACGGTGACGGCGCCAAGGTTGGTCGCGCTGGCCGCCGCGGCTGCGGGCACGCTGGTTGCCGTGGCCGCGGCCGACAGATTCAGGGTCGCGGTGGAGGCCACGGTGACCGTGACGGTTCGCGCTGTGCCTGGGCCAGCGTCAACGATGTAGGTGCCCGGTGGCAAGCTCACCAGCGCATAGCTGCCATCGCTGGAGGTCTTGGTGACACGGCTTGCGCCGGTGTCGACGTTCTTGGCGGTTACCAACGTATTGGGGGGCGCATGACCACGCAGGTTCGCGTCCGAACTTGCCGCCATCACTAGCGACGGTGCGATACCCAGCGACATGATCGACGCACCGATCAGGCCGGCCAACAGATTCTTCTTGAAGTGTGTTGAGGTTTTCATTGCTCCCCTCCCCGGGCAGCTTGTTTGGACGAATTGAAAGGGCCTACTGACGGGCCTGTGGAGGTATTCGCGCCACATGTATCGCGTACCACGATTTCAAAACCGAGCGTGTCTGTGGAGGGTGATTCCTGCTCGGGGTGTTCAAGTCGATCGGCCAGCAAGCCCAGCGCGAGACGGCCGAAATCGGCGATGCGCACGCGTACCGTGCTCAAGGCCGGCGTGACATGGCGGGCGATCGGGATGTCGTCGAAGCCGGCCAGCGCGATGTCCTGCGGCACGCGCACGCCTGCGTTGCGGAATGCACTGAGACAACCCACGGCCATCATGTCGTTGGCAGCAAAGACGGCCTGTGGAAGGGTTTTTCGTGCCAGCAGCTCGCGACCAGCGCGATAGCCTGATGCGTCGGTGAAGTCACCGGTCACGATATTCAACGCGACGTCGGGCGCGTACTCCGCCATCGCCGCGCGGTAGCCCTGTTCGCGCTGGCGTGCGTCAAAGTTGTCATCCGGTCCGGCGATGAGTGCCACGTCGGCGTGACCCGCCTCCAGCAGGTGCTTGACCATGGCCTCCGCACCGGCGTGATTGTCCACATTGAGCACGCTGTAGGTTGAATCCTTCACCGCGCTGTTGAGCAGCACTACCGGCAATGCCTTGGGCACGTTGGCACGCAGGAAACCTGCATCGACGCGGCCGGACAGGATCAACAGGCCGTCGACGCGCCCGCGCATCGAGCGCACCGCCACGGCGGCTTCCTCGACGCCGTCATGTGAGCTCGATACCAGCAAGTGCAGGCCGCGTGCCCGTGCCGCCAGATCGATGCCGCGGATCAGCTCGGAGAAGAATTCGCCATGCAGATCCGGCAGCAGTGCGCCGACGGTGTGGGTGCGCCGGGTGATCAGCATGCGTGCGGCGGCGTGCGGAATGTACTGAAGGCGGTCAGCGACCGCCCGGATGCGCTCGCTGGTGGCGGCGGTGACGCCCGTGCCGCCGTTCAGCGCCCGCGATACCGAAGCCACGGACACCTTGGCCTCGCGCGCCACATCTTTGATAGTTGCTGTCGCCATTTGAACTCGTCCACAGGTTGTGGAAACCCTTGGGTAGAGCCAACGTAAACGTTTTCATGGGCGGTTGTAAAGGCGTCTGTCGGCACCCCTCATGTTGCATTGCGGAAAAATTTTGAGTGACTTGCAGGTTAAGAATCAGGAAACGGCGATTTAACGGCTCTGCAACATCTCCGGTTTTGAACGCTTGTATGCGGCATCGCATCAATTGTATGGCGGGCGCGGCGCGGGCTTGGCGATGGCTGTCGATGGCGATGGGGGACGCCGTGTCAGATGGCCTGATTCGGCCTTGCAGGCATGCCTTTGCTGCCGAAGTCGTCGCGTTGGCAAGATCGATGCATCTTCATCGGAAGAAGGCTCGATGACCGCGATCGAGGGCTGGAACGCTGATATTTCGGGGCTGACCTGACCTATTGCGACCAACCGCGTCATCTTCGGTCACCCCGCCAATCGACAGAAAATCGCCGTGGCGCTTGACTTGATCCACAGCAGTTGTTAAAAAATTTGCACGCTCGTTAAAGCTTCGTTAATCCTTGTAGAGTCAAACGACTGTATCCTCCACCTCAAGTGAAAGACGAATAAGTCCATCGCAAGTTATTGATTAAACAATCATGATGATCTTGTCCCCCATCTTTTTTGCTTTGCTTGTCGTACTGCTTGCCAGTGCGATCCGACGTGTGCCGACTGGGCAGGTTTACAGCGTTTACCGTGGCGGCAAGCCGTTGCGCCTGTTGCAGGCCGGAACCCATCTGGTGCTGCCATTGCTGGATCGGGTGGCGCACAAGATGAACCTGGCCGGTCAGACCCTGCGCCTCGACGCGCCGACCGCCGACCCATGCGAGGTTTGCGGCACCGTTTACTGGCAGGTACTGGAGCCGGAGCGTGCCGACGCGGTGTTCGAACAGGTCGATCAGTTGATTCGACGGGGTGCGCAGGAAGCGCTGCGCGGCGAACCGGCCAGCGAACCGGTCGATCGCCGCGATCTGGGTGTGCGCGTCAAGCAATCGTTGAATCATGTGCTGCGCGAACGCGGCATGATGGTCACGCGGGTCGAGCTGGACGCCGCCTGAGCCATCGAATCACGCCAGGTGCCCGAGAGCGCCGCGTCGCAGGGGATTTGCACCACTTTCAGCCCGCTTCGGCGGGCTTTCTTTTGCGCCATCCGGCCGGGATACTTTGCGCCCGGATCATTGACTGACAGCCACGCCATGGCCATGCGCGCCGCCTTGCAGGCACAACTCGAACAGGGCATCGCTGCGCTGGGGCTGCACTTGTCGCCTGCAGCGGTGCCGCGCCTGCTCGATTACCAGGCCTTGCTGGAGCGATGGAACGCGACGTACAACCTCACCGCGGTGCGCGATCCGGCCGGCATGATCACCCGTCATCTGCTCGATTCGCTGGCGATCCTGCCCTATGTCCAAGGCGATCGCCTGGCCGATCTCGGCACCGGTCCCGGTCTGCCCGGCGTGGTGCTGGCGATTGCGGCGCCGGGGCGCGAGGTGCTGTTGGTGGACTCCAACGGCAAGAAGGTGCGCTTCCTGCGCGAGGCCATCCGCACTTTGAAACTGGAAGGCGTGCGCGCCGAGCAAGCGCGGGTGGAAGACGTCCCCGGGCAGTTTGACTGCATCACCGCGCGTGCCTTCGCCAGCCTTGCCGACATGCTGCGCTGGGGCGGCCACCTGCTGGCGCAGGACGGCATCTGGCTGGCGATGAAGGGCAAGCGCCCGGATGACGAGTTGCCGGGTATCCCGGAGGGTTTCGAAGTGCGCGCTACCCATGCGCTGATGGTGCCGGGCCTGCCAGCCGAACGTCATTTGCTGGTGCTGGGCCGCAGCTGACTCCATCCTGCAGAAAACCCGGGCCGGCTGTTCTGCCTCAATCCAGGATCTGACCAGATGACCGCTCGCGCAAGGGCAGAGTCAACCGGTCAACGAGTCCGCTTGCAGGCGATACGCTCCCGAACGCCGAACGCCGAACGCCGAACGCCGAACGCCGAACGCCAGCATGCCTGCGACCACTGTTCACGATTCGGCAGGCATCTTGCTGCGATCAGGGTGCTTCAATCGTCCAGCATGGCGTCCAGCACGGCGCCGTTGCTTTCGATCACTTGCGTGTAGAGCCTGGCGCTGGCCTTGGGTGTGCGCCGCTGGGTCGCAAAGTCGACGTGAAAGAGCCCGAAGCGTTTGGCGAAGCCCAGCGACCACTCCAGGTTGTCCAGCAGCGACCAGGCGTAATAACCCTTCACATTGACGCCGGCCTCGATGGCGCGGTGCAGGGCGCACAGGTGCTCGCGCAGGTAGGCGCAGCGCAGCGGGTCTTCCAGCAGATCACCTTCGACCACCGGTGGGTCGTAGAACGCGGAACCATTTTCGGTGATGTAGAGCGGAATGTTGCCGTAGCGGTGCTTGAACCAGGTGAGCGTGTCCGTCAGGCCCTGCGCAAACACTTCCCAGCCGGTCTCCGTATGAGTTCGGTTCGGCTGGTGTACCGACACGGCTTGCACTGGCCGGGCCTGCGGGTCGTACTTCACCACCGAGCGTGTGTAGTAGTTGATGCCGACAAAATCGACCGCCTGCCTGGTCAGCGCGAAGTCGTCCGCTGGAAACTCGGGCCACGCCTCGCCGAAGATTTGCTTCAGCTCGGGCGGATAGCTGCCGAGCAGGGCCGGATCGGCGAATTGCTCGTTCATGTAGGCATGCGCGCGGCGGGTGGCGGCCACATCCTCGCCGCCATCCGTGTGCGGGTACTTCGGCTCGATGTTGAACACCACCCCGATCTCGTGCTGCCCGTACGCGCGGTAGGCCTGGATACCGGCGCCGCTGGCGCGCATCAGGTTGTGCGCTGCGATCGGCGCCTCGAACGGATTGCGATGTCCCGGTGCCAGCTCGCCGCGCAGATAACCGCCGTCGGTGACGACCCATGGTTCGTTCAAGGTCGTCCAGCGCGGCACCCGGTCGTCCAGCGCCCTGAACATCACCGCGGCATACTCGGCGAACCAGTGCGCGCTGTCCCGGTTGAGCCAGCCGCCGCGGTCGTCCAGTGCCGCGGGCAGGTCCCAATGGAACAGCGTGACATTCGGCGCGATGCCGTTTTCCAGCAGTTCGTCGACCAGTCGCGAATAGAAATCCAGGCCCTTCCGGTTGATCCGGCCGGTGCCTTCGGGCAGCACCCGCGCCCAGTTGACGCTGAAGCGGTAACCGTCCAGGCCGAGCGCCTTCATCAGCTGCACGTCGTCCTTGTAACGGTGGTAGTGGTCGCAGGCGACGTCGCCGGTGTCGCCGCCCGCCATCATGCCCGGTGTGTGTGCGAAACGCTGCCAGATACTGGGGCCGGCGCCGTCGGCCAGCGGCGAGCCTTCAATCTGATAGGCGGACGTGGCGGCGCCCCAATGGAAACCATCGGGGAATCGGAAACTGGGTGGGGTCATGGGGCTCCCTGCGGCCCGAACTATGATGCAAGCACTTGCATGGGCAGAATAGCCGAAGAGCCCATCGACCTGCAGACCGCCTCGGTGGGGTGGCCAGGCACGGCCACCGTCTGCGGAGATTCCCATGGCCCAGGTCCACCTCGATCAAGTGCGCAAGGTCTACCCCGACGGTCATGTCGCCGTAGCCGGCGCCAGTTTCGAGGCGGCCGATGGCGAGTTGCTGGTGCTGGTCGGACCCTCGGGCTGTGGCAAGACCACCTTGCTGCGCATGATCGCCGGGCTGGAGGAGATCAGCGGCGGCACGCTCAGCATCGGCGGGCGCGTGGTCAACGCGGTGGCAGCGAAGGATCGTGATATCGCGATGGTGTTCCAGAACTACGCGTTGTACCCGCATATGACCGTGGCCGAGAACCTGGCGTTCGGCCTGAAGCTGCGTGGTCAGCCGCGAGCCGACATCGACCGCCGCGTGGCCGCGGCAGCGAAGACGCTCGAGCTGGAGTCGCGCTTGACTTCGCTGCCGGCCGCGCTGTCCGGCGGGCAGCGCCAGCGGGTGGCGCTGGGGCGGGCGCTGGTGCGCGATCCGCAGGTGTTTTTGCTGGACGAGCCACTGTCCAACCTCGACGCCAAGCTGCGCTTGTCGATGCGGCTGGAGATCGCGCGCCTGCATCGCCAACTCAATGCCACCATGATCTACGTGACCCACGACCAGATCGAGGCGATGACGCTGGGCCAACGCATCGTGGTGCTCGATGGCGGGGTAATCCAGCAGATCGACACGCCGATGGCGCTCTATGCAAGGCCCGCCAATCTGTTCGTGGCCGGTTTTGTCGGCAGCCCGGCGATGAACTTCTTGCGCGGCACGTTGTGGCGTGACGATGGCTGGCGTCTCGCCACCGCACAGGGCGACGTGACGCTGGGTGACGCGCCGCCCGATCCGGCCTGGACCGCCTGGTGCGGTCGCGAGGTGGTGCTGGGCGTGCGCCCGGAGGATCTGCAACCCCTGGCCGCAGGCACGCCCGCGCTGACTGCGCCATTGGAAGTGCTCGAGCCGGTCGGCAACGAGATCTTTCTGCACCTCAAATTTGGCGGGCAGGCGCTCGTCTCGCGGGTTGCCCCGCGGGTGCTGCCCGAACCGGGCGTCAGCGTTCCGCTGGGTCTGGTGACTGACCATCTGCACCTGTTCGATGCCGCCAACGGCCAGCGAATCGGCGCCTGAGCGGCGGCACCCCGGCGGGCAACCCGGGTCGGCAATGCTAATCTAGCCGTCCTTCGCGAACGGAAAGCCCTCCACCCATGGCCCGCATCATCGCTGTCGCCAACCAGAAAGGCGGTGTCGGCAAGACCACCACGGCAGTCAATCTCGCCGCGGCTCTGGCCGCGGCGAAACGCAAGGTATTGCTGGTCGACCTGGACC
>JBDTKM010000138.1:0-8880 GCA_039935315.1 Rhodanobacter sp.
GGTGTTTTCACCAGCGCCTTGTACAGCGGGGTGGTGAGATAGATCCGGCCGATCCGGATCATGTGCTCGGAGGCGGCCGGCCACACCGCCTTGTCGCCGGCAGCGATGGCGTGGCTGTACCAGCGCATGCCGATCTCGGCGTTCGGCGTTCCAGTGAGATGCCAGGCCGCATCCAGCTGCTGCAGCTTGTCGCTGGTTGGCGCATCGGGCAGGCGGTCGAGGAAATACATCCATTCCTGCGTGTTCCAGCCCTTTGCATCCAGCTTGGCGGCGGTCAGCGTGCCAGCGAGGAAGTCACTGCGTTCCTTGTCGATGGCGTCGAAGCGCGGCGAATCGGGCAGCGGCGCATCCTGCGGAATTCCGATACCGTAAATCCACTCGTGCACCTCGGCCCAGCTCATCTTGCCGGGATACTTCTCGATCAGGTTCGGCTTCATGTAGCCGAGCATCTGCTCGGTGGTGATGCTGTGCCAGCCAAAATGCTTGAAGTAGGCCTTGAGATAGGCATCAAAATCCTTGCGGCCGAAGCGCAGCTCCAGCGTGCGCAAGAACCACGAGCCCTTGTCGTAGGCCACTTTTGACAGCGAATCATCGGCGCCCAGTCCCGCTGGATCGGGCGCCAGTTTCTGCGCGTTCGGCTCCATCGTGCCGATCTTCTTCTGCAGCGCGCGGGCAGATAACAACACTTCCTCGTCGGCCTGCGATTTGCCGTAGACCGCCTCGGTGATGCGACCCTGCACGTAGGTGGTGAAACCCTCGTTGAGCCAGATGTCGCGCCAGACTGCCGCGGTGACCAGGTTGCCCGACCACGAATGCGCCAACTCATGCGACACCAGCGAGACCAGGCTCTTGTCGCCGACCAGCACGGTGGGCGTGGCGAACGTCATGTTCGGATTTTCCATGCCGCCGAACGGGAACGAGGGCGGCAGCACCAGGATGTCGTAGCGGCCCCAGGCGTACGGGCCGTACATCTTCTCGGTCGTCTCGATCAGCTTCTCGGTGTCCTCGAATTCGTGGGCGGCCTGGTCAACCACCGACGGCTCGGCATAGACGGAGGAGCGCGGCCCGGTTTCCTGCACCGCCAGGTCGCCAGCGGCGATCGCCAGCAGATAGGACGGAATCGGGTGCGGCTGGTCGAAGCGGAAATCCCCGTCCAGCGGATGACCGGCGTCGTTGAGCGCGCTCATCACCACGCGGATGTCCTTTGGCGCGCTGACGTGCGCGGCGTAGGTGAAACGGATCGCGGGCGAATCCTGCAGCGGCACCCACGAGCGCGCGTGGATCGATTCGGACTGCGAGAACATGAACGGCGCTTTCTTGTCCGCCGTCTGCGCCGGTGCCAGCCACTGCAGGCCGCTGGCCGCGGGAGAGGTGGTGTAGACGATGCGCACCTGTGCCGGATGCTTTGGCGCGCGGATCGTCAGCTTGCTGCCGAGCTCCTTGTCGCGCGCCGCCAGTGCATACGTCAGTGGCGTGGGTTTGCCGTCGCTGTCCAGCGCCTCGATCCTGGCAATCTCCAGGTCGCGCGTGTCCAGCACCAGCGATTGTGCCTCTGGATTCGTCCAGTCCAGCTTCAGCGTGGCCTGACCATCGAGCCGCTGGTGCGGGAAGTCGATCTTCAGGTCGAGATCGAGATGGGTCACGCGGACCTGATCAGGCTGCGCGTAGGAGTTCGGGTCGTTCGCTTGGGCGCTCAGCGGCAGGATCAGCGAGCCGAGGGCGAGCACGGGGAACAGGCGCATGGCGGGAAGTCTCGCGCAGGAAAAGTCCAAGTATGCCATTGCCACGATTCCGCCTGCCCGTGGCGGAAGGCCTGGCTTGCCCCGGCGTGGTTGGGCACGGCGCCCGCTTCGGGTGTCCTCGGAACAGGCTCAGCCGTGCCGCTGCGCCAGCTTGTCGGTTGCCTGCACCAATTGGTCGACGATCGCCGGATCAGCCGCGCTATGCCCGGCCAGCACGATGTGCAGCTCCGCCTCGGGCCACGCCTGGCCCAGGTCCCAGGCACTGATCGGCGGGCAGATGATGTCGTAGCGGCCTTGCACGATGGTGGCGGGGATATGTCGGATGCGCTCCACTTGGCGCAGCAGCTGGTCGGGTTCGAGAAACAGCGCATGGCGGAAGTAGTGGGCTTCCATCAGTGCCACGCTGACCGCGTCGTGCGGGTCCTCGAAGATGCCGGGCGCGTCGGGGTCGTGAATCAAGCTGGTGCTGCCGCCTTCCCACGCGCTCCACGCCTGCGCGGCGGCGAGACGGGTCGCCTCGTCCGCGCTGTTCAGCCGCTGCCAGTAGGCGTCCAGCATCGAGTCACGTTCGTCCGGTGGGATGAAGTCGCGAAAGCGCGTCCAGCGTTCGGGAAAGATCTGTCCCGCACCACCGCCGACTTCGTTGAACCAGCACAGTTCGTGCGGTCGGCCGAGAAAGATGCCGCGCAGCACGATACCCAGCGCCCGCTCCGGGTGCGCCTCGGCGTAGGCCAGCGCCAGGGTCGAGCCCCAGGAGCCGCCGAATACGACCCAGCGCTCGATGTCCAGGTGCTCGCGGATCGCTTCGATGTCGGCGACCAGATGCGCCGTGGTGTTGTCGGTGAGTTCGGCAAACGGGGTCGACTGGCCACATCCGCGCTGGTCGAACAATACGATGCGGTAGCGCGCTGGATCGAAGAAGCGGCGGTGATAACGAGACAACCCGGCGCCGGGACCGCCGTGCAGGAACACCACCGGCAGACCGGCCGGGTTGCCACACTCTTCCAGGTGCAGGGTGTGCAGCGCATCGACCGCCAGGCGCTGGGTCTGGTACGGCTCGATTTCGGGATACAACTCGCGCATGGTGTTGGCCTCCTCCGGTCGGATCAACGGGTCTCGAAGTGCAGTGCGGCGGTGAGGTCGCCCGGTGGCGGACCTCCGGCGGCGATCATCGAGGCATCGCGCAATTTAAGGCCGGGCAGTTGCTTCAGCGCGAAACGGCGGGTGATGAAGCGCAGGATCGAGCCGGTGTCGTAGATGGTGTGGTCGACGAAGCCCTTTTTCGCATGTGGCGACACGATGATCGCAGGGACGCGTGTGCCCGGACCCCAGCGATCGCCCTTCGGTGGCGCCACGTGATCCCACCAGCCGCCGTTTTCGTCCACCGTGATCACCACCAGCATGTGCGGCCATTGCGGACTCTTTTGCAGCGTCTCGATGACGCTGGCCAGGTGGGCGTCGCCAGCCGCCACGCTGGCGTAGCCGGCATGCATGTTGAGATCGCCTTCCGGCTTGTAGAACGCCACCGGCGGCAGCGTGCCGGCTTCGGCCGCGGCCATGAAACGGTTGGTCTTGGCGCTGCTGCCGACACCGCCATCGCGCAGGTGCTGCTCGCGCGCCGCGGTGCCGGGCGCGAACTGCCGAAAATAGTTGAACGGCTGATGATGGGGCTGGAAGTTTGGTACTTCCGGGAAATCCTTGTGGTTGCCCTGACCTTGTCCCGCCAGCGCCAGCTGCCAGGCACCGCCGTACCAGGCCCAGTCGACATTGGCCTGCGACAACATGTCGCCAATGGTCAGGTGGGCCTGCGGCGGCAAGGTGTTGGGACTGTCGAGGTCGCCCAGCGCCGGATTTTTCGGGTCGGTGTTGAAGGCCGGCGCGTAGGCCGGCCCCAGCGTGTTGACTGCCCAGAAGTCGGGTGTCAGTGCATCGCGCGAGGCCCACTTGGGACGCCCCTGCATGGCGCTGACCGGCGAGTCCACGGCAAGCTTCAGGCGGTTGCCGGTGGGGTCGTTGCCCTCCACCACGGCGATCTCGAACCTGGCGGGGCTCTGATCGGCGTGCGGGTAGAACGGCGGTTGCGCCGCGGCGAGGTATTGATGATTGAGGAAGGAGCCCCCGAAAGCGCCCATGAAAAAGTTGTCGCACAGTGTGTATTGCCGGGCTACGCTCCACAGGCGCAGCTTTGACCCGCTGTCCCCGTAATGACCCATCACCAGTCCGCCGGTGCTGCCCCAGGCGGCGAAGCCGTCGTTCTTGCCGCCATCGATCTGCAACTGGTTTTCGTAAAATTTGTGCAGCGGACTGGTCGTGATCACGCCATGCGGCAGCAGTTCGCCCGCGGGCGTACGCAGGGCGAATGGCTGGTTTGGCAGCGAGTCGAACGCCTTCTCGTCGATCTGGTAGTGCTTGCCGTCAACCGTTTGCGCATGCGGTGCCAGCCCGCCCCACATCGGCGGCAGCTCGGTCAGTGCGCTGCCGTCGCGATCGCGCTGGCGATACTCGGGCGAGTCGAGTGCCTGCAGTGGCTGCGCCAGCCCCGGAAACCCCGCGAACAGATTGTTGAAGCTGCGGTTCTCCGCGTACAACACCACGACGGTGTGGATGTGTTCGCGCAGGCTGGCATCCAGCGCGGCGCTGTCCGCTGCAGCCGCTGATGTGCCGCGGGAGTCCTCGGTGCGGCAGCCGCCGAGGGTGACCGCTGCGCCCGCCAGTGCGATGCCGCCAAGCAGGCGACGGCGTTCCGGGTTGCTGGGATGGTCCTCGTGGAAACGGGTGGTGTCCGGTTTGTCAGTCATGGCAACCCTGTGAGCGAACAAATGCAGCGTCAGAGTATGCGTCGCCGCGTGGGCTGGCGACCGTGACAAAAGTACTGCACCAGACACCGGCTCCCAGTGGCGTAGGATGCACCTTCCCCTCGTTGCGAAGCTCTTGATGGACAACACCGCGCGGCTGGATGCTCGCTCGCTCACGGGCATTGCGGTCGCCTTGCTCACGTGGTCGTCGGCGTATGCGTCGATTGCCTATGCGCTGGCCTCGTTCACGCCGGGCGAGGTGGCGTTTTCGCGACTCGCCATTGGCTCGCTGTGTTTCGCTGCGCTGCTGGCGATTCGACGCGTGCCGCTGCCGGCGCGGCGCGACTGGCCGCAGTTGACCGTGCTCGGCGTGCTCGGCCTGAGCGTCTATCACCTGTGCCTCAACTACGCGGAAACCCGCATTGCCAGCGGCACCGCGTCGATCCTGATTGCGTTGACGCCCGCGGCCACGGCGGCGGTATCGGCGATCTGGCTGGGTGAGCGCCTGTCCCGGCGGATGTTGACTGGCCTGGGCGTGGCTCTGGTGGGCGTGCTGCTGGTGGTGTTGGCTAGCGGCAAGCAGGTGAAGTTCCAGCCGGAGGCGGCGCTGGTCCTGATTTGTGTGCTGGTCACTGCCGTGTTTTTCGTGGCGCAGAAACCGCTGTTTGCGCGCAACAGCGTGCTCGGTGTCACCGCCTTCACGTTCTTTGCCGCCACGCTGGGCGCGTTGCCATTCGCTGGTGGCCTCGGCGGCGCCTTGCGGCTGGCGCCGTGGTCACACATCGCCGCGCTGGTGTATCTCGGCGTCGCGCCGACCTTTGTTGGCTACCTGGCGTGGAACGGCGCCTTGCGCCGCGTTTCCGCCTCGCAGTTGGCCACCTTTCTCTATCTGTCGCCGCCCATCGCGCTGCTGATCGGCTGGGTATGGCTGCACGAACAGCCGGGCCTGCTGACGCTGGTGGGTGGCGTGATCACGGTGGCTGGCGTGGCGTTGG
Organism: Rhodanobacter sp.; assembly: GCA_039935315.1. Classification (GTDB taxonomy): domain Bacteria; phylum Pseudomonadota; class Gammaproteobacteria; order Xanthomonadales; family Rhodanobacteraceae; genus Rhodanobacter. The sequence goes on from JBDTKM010000138.1 coordinate 5,533, forward strand.
CGAATGCGCGGCGGCGCACCTTGCCGGAAATGCCGCCGGTCGGACCGTGCGAACCGAACTGATTCTCCCGGAGGGCCCCCGCATGTACCAGATATACATTGCCAACAAGAACTACTCGTCGTGGTCGTTGCGGCCATGGTTGCTGCTGAGCGAACTGGGTATTGCGTTCGATGAGCGGCTGGTGTCGTTCGCCCAGGGCGCCGGCGCCAGCTGGCCGGAGTTCCGGACTTTTTCTCCGAGCGGCAAGGTACCGTGCCTGCATGATGGCGACACCGTGGTGTGGGATTCGCTGGCCATCTCGGAGTACCTCGCCGAACGGCATGGGGACGTCTGGCCGTCCGATCCCGCGGCGCGGGCGTGGGCGCGTTGCGCCGCCGCCGAAATGCATGCGGGCTTTGCGGCCCTGCGCAACCATTGCGGCATGAATTGCGGCCTGCGTATCCGTCTGCCGGATCAGTTGCCGGCGGCGCTGCACGCCGACATCGCGCGCATCGACGAACTGTGGAGCGAAGGGCTGGCGCGATTCGGCGGCCCGTTTCTGGCGGGTGCGCGATTTGGAGCGGTCGATGCGTTCTTCGCGCCGGTCGCATTCCGCATCCAGACTTATGCGCTGACCCTTGGTGCAGCGGCCGCCGCGTATGGGCAGCGCCTGCTGCAGCTACCTGGCATGCGCCGCTGGTATTCGGCGGCGCTGCAGGAGAGCTGGCGCGACGAGGCGCATGAGCAGGAGGCGAGGCAGTCAGGCAGTGTGTGGCAGGACTTGCGTACCCCGGTGGATTGAAGCCGGGAGCCTGAAGTGATCCGTCTGCGCCAGCCCTCTCGCCGTGTTGGTCAGTGCAGGCGGGTCAGGCGCACCACGTCGGGGTCGTCGGCGTGCTCCAGCAACAGACACTTCACTCGGCCCTGCCAGGCTTGCGCGAACGCCGCGCGCTGTTGCGTGGTCGCTTGCGGATCGAGTGCAGCACCCAGCAGCGGACGCAGATTGGCTGCTGCAGGCACGCTGGCCATGTCCAGCTCCACCGACACGCCTTGCCCGGTATCGCGCCGGTGGACCTGCAAGTTCGGATGACCGGCAGCTGCGGAAAAGCTCAACAACGAGTGCCGCTCGAAGCGGCCGGCAATGCCGTGAAAGCCGTTGTCAGCCGCCGCTCCGGTGATCAGCGTGAACACCTGGGTGATCACCCCGTTGACACCGTCGCTCTCCGCGCCGGGCATGTCCACGGTGACGCCACCGCGTTCGGCCGGTCCGTCCGGGTACAGTGTCCGCAGCGCCGCACGTGCCATCAGGTATGCGCCGGCCACGGTGGGACAGGAATGGCCGGCCAGTCGTACGGCGTCGATATAGTGGTAGTCGATCAGGCCATCATCGGCGGCGCCAAGCAGGTCGGCCAGCGGATCGCGCATGGTGATCACCGGCGCCTGATCAAAGAACGCTGGGTAATGCATCATTCCTCCGGCAAGCCGGTGATGCCGAAGTCGATCACCACCCCTTCGGCATCGCGCTGGCGATAGTTCACCGTGAGGTTCTCGCCGAGCCGGTCGCGCAACTGGGCGATCAGCGGGATCGGATCGTGGTCATTGACGAAGCGCATCGTTTCACCCGAACGCAATACGCCGATGGCGCCGAAGATCGCCGAGTGGCGAAACCGGCGGGCCACGCCGCGTGCGTCGAAGATGTGGGTGTTGGGTTCGCTCTGGACGTCCAGGGACATGATGTCGGACTCGCTTGAAAAAGGAGCTTCAACATACGCTGCCGGCAGGCGCGGACCACTGACCTGGATCAAGCACGAGCTGCCGCGCGGCATTCAGCCCCGGGGTGACCCGAGGCGCGTCGCCGCTGCGCTCCGGCGAGCCTGCCAGCGCCCCAGCGTGACCAGCAGCAGACCCACCGCGATGAACACCAGCAGCACGCCGAGCGCGTCGCCGAGCACACGCAGATAACCCAGGGCGCTGACGTCGAGGAACGGATACGGATACCAGCCATCCAGCGCCCCGCGCGCCAGCACATAGACGAAGTAGGCTGCCGGATAGATCTGCCAGGCGAGTACCTGGCGCCAGCGCAACGTGGTCTTCGGTATGGCCAGCCACCAGTGCAGCACGAACAGCAGCGGCATCAACGTATGCAGCGCGTCGTCGCCGACCACCTGCCAGCCCTGCGGTTGCCACAGCTGGCGCAGTAGCAGGTGGTAGATCGCTGCCACCACGATGATCGACATCGCGATCGCCGTGTGCACATCCGGGCGTGCAAAAAACTTGCCGAGCCTCCGGTGACGTGGGCTCGCCGCCGCCGTCAACGCCAGCGCCGCCGCCAGGTTGGTGAGTACGGTGAAGTAACCCAGATAGATCCACACGCCGGTCAGCGCGCCCTGGCCGTTGGCCAGGGTCAGCCGCATCGACAGCAGCAATTGCAGACCAAGCGCGAGCCAGCCAATGACAGCGGCGAGGGCGGCAAACGGGCGGTAGCGGTTCGGCATGGGCGCTGCGCTGCGGACGGTGATTGCCGGATCGCGGACTTGCGTGCCTCAGAACTTGTAGGCGCGATGGATCGCCACGACGCCGTTGGTGAGGTTGCGCACCTCGACCTTGCCGAAGCCGGCGCGCTCCATCATGCCCTTGAGGGTCGCCTGGTCCGGGTGCTTGCGGATCGACTCGGCCAGGTATTGGTAGCTGTCGGCATCGCCCGCGAACAGCTTGCCCAGCCGGGGCAGGATCTTGAACGAGTGGAAGTCGTACAGCTTGGCGAACAGCTCGCTCTGCACGCGCGAGAACTCGAGCACCAGCAGCCGGCCACCGGGCTTGAGCACGCGACAGATGTCGGCCAGCGCCTGGTCCTTGTCGGTGACATTGCGCAGGCCGAAGGCCATCGTCACCGCATCGAAACTGTGGTCCGGAAAAGGCAGCGTCTCGGCATTGAGCTGCGCCCAGCGCAGGCCGCCAACCAGACCGCGATCGGTGAGGCGGTCGCGGCCCACGCCAAGCATCGCCGCGTTGATGTCACCGACCACCACCTCGCCCTCGTCGCCGACCACGGGCTTGAGCAAGGCGGCGATATCGCCGGTGCCGCCAGCGAGGTCAAGTACCCGGTCGCCGCGACGCACACCGCTGGTGGCCACGAAATGGCGTTTCCACAAGCGGTGCGTGCCGAACGACATCAGGTCGTTCATCAAGTCGTAGTGGCGCGCGACCGAGGTGAACACCTGGCCGACCAGCTTCTGCTTGTCGCCGACGGGTACGTCGCGGAAGCCGAAGTGGGTGGTGGGTTCGGGGGTGGATCGGGGCTGCTCACTCATCCTTGCAATGCTACAGCAACGCCTGTGCGTCAATCAGGCGTCTGGTCAGCGTCGAAAC
>JBDTKM010000139.1:0-3642 GCA_039935315.1 Rhodanobacter sp.
ATGCCGCCGTCTACATACAGTCAAGCGGTCAAAGCTGCTGGATTGGTGTTTGTTTCGGGCACGGCACCACAGGATCCTGCAACGGGCGCAGTTACGGGCACGACTATTCAAGAGCAGACTCGACGGCCTCTTGCGAACATCGTCGCAGTGCTTACCGAAGCTGGCAGCTCACTCGACGACTCAGCCAGGCAACTGCCCTACAGTGGCGCCCTTGTCGGGGGATATCGATCACTGAATCGATTCGCGCTGATGGTTGAAGTTTGTCTGGCCAGTTTTCGCGGGGGTTGACCCACACCATTCGTCATGGCCTACCTCCGCACCAGTTGCACACCCGCTCCGGTATCGCGGCTATGCTTGCCGGAGCCCGTGGCTACGAGATGCATCGATGATTCGAGCCGGCGTCTTCATTGGGGTGAACCAAAGCGGCCCGCTGCACAAGCTCAACGATGCGGCGGCCGGTGCGCGGCGCATGCGCGACTGGGCCTTGCAACAGGGGCTCGACCCAGCGCGCGCGGTGCTCATCACCGACGACACCGAACCGGTCGACGCGGCGCAGATCATCAAGGCGATCAAGGCCTTCCATCAGGGAGCAGGCGTCGAGCAGATCCTGGTGTACTTCGCTGGGCACGGCGTCAACATCGACAAGAACGAATACTGGTTGCTGTCTGACGCGCCGAAGGAACCGTTGTCGGTGATCAACGTGCGCGGCAGTGCTGCGCAGGCCGAGTACGGCCTGGCCCGTTACGTGGTGATCATCTCCGACGCCTGCCGGGTGCCGGCCGAGGGCATCCAGGGCCAGGGCGTGGCCTCGATCAGTTCGGTGGTTTTTCCCAACGACGTGCCGGACGGCGGGTTGCGTCCGGTGGATATGTTCTACGCCACCGGTCTGGGCCGCGCCGCCGCCGAACTGGGTGACCCGGCTGCCGCAGCCGCTGCGGCGTCCCAAGCGTTCCGCGCCGTCTATACCGACGCCATGCTCGACGGCCTGGCTGGCAAGGGCGACTTCGCCATGGTGGCGAACCTGGCCGGTGAGCCTGGCATGTACGTGCGCCCCGCGGCGCTGGCGGATTGGTTGGCGAAGGAGGTGACAAGTCGGATCAGAGCCCGGGGTTTGCTCGGGAGCGTGAACCAGAAGCCCGAGGCTCGCGTGTGTGCCAGCGACATCACCTGGCTGTCGCGGCTCGACCCGGCGGCACTGTCGTCCCCGGCATCCGCCGACCGGGAAGACCCGCTCGGCGCCGCACCGGCAGCCGACCCCGGGCGCCGCGCCGCCTTCGGCATCGTGCGCGCCGCCGTGCGCGGGGACCAGCCACTGCTGGCGCAGAGCCTGGCGGCCGCCCAGTCCGTGCCGGCGCCCGATGTGATCGAGCTGGCGCGCAACGCGCGCAATCTGGCGCTGCCGTTCGGGCCGCAGCACATGGAGTCGCAGTGCGGCTTCAAGCTGCGCGGTGCCGAGGTCGAATCGGCCTTGGCCGTGGGTGCCGCCGCAGAGGTGCTGCCTGCACTGCCAGGTCACGATGGGGGCAGCGTGATTCGCCTGGGGAACCTGCAGACGGCGGCGGTCAGCGTCGTGCTGCGCTTCAAGGGGGGCTTCGGTACCGTGATCCCCGCGCTGGCGGGCTTTCTGACGGCGTTGAGCTTCGACCGTGGCGAACTGGTCGACGTGAGCTACGAACCCTCGGACAACCAAGGCCGCTGGGGCGACTACCACGCCCGTATCGGCGAGCTGCGCATGCTGCGCGCGGTGGCCGCATCGGCCTTGCGGCAGGGTCGGTTCAAGCTGGACGGCGACGACGCCCAGGCGCTGGCGGCGCAGATGCAGGTGGCCAAGGGTATCGACCCGACAACGGCCGTGTACGCCGCCTACGCCTACGACGACCTGCAGATGGTGGACCGCATCCGCCAGATGCAGGAGTACCTGGCGAGCGACCTGGGCCTGCGCTGGTTCGACGTGTCACTGCTGGCGCGCAGCCTGGTGGGCAAGACCATTGACCGTGCCAGCGGCGTGGTGCCCTTCGTACCGCTGCTGTCCCAGGGCTGGGCCTTGCTGCCGGCGCACCGCGTGCAGCTGCACCCCCTGCTGACCGGTCTGCAGGCAACGATGAAACCGTCCTTGTGGTCGCTGTACGACGGGCATGGTGTCGATATGCTCGAGCGCGCACTGCATAGCGGTGATGTGATCTGACCCTCCCTGAAAGGAGCAACGAGATGGCACGCAAACTGGTCTTCGTGCACGGCCGCGCGCAGCAGCGCAAGGACTCGATAGCCTTGAAGAAAGAATGGATCGACACCTGGCGCCTCGGCCTCGATGCCGCCGGGCTGGAGATGCCGGTGGCCGAGACTGACATACGTTTTCCCTACTACGGTGACACGCTCGACCAGCTGGCCGGCGGCACGGATCCGGCCACGGCGGCGCAGGTAATCATTCGCGGCAACGACATCGCAACCGACGAGAAGCGCTTCGCCAACGCGATCGCCCAGCACATCCAGCAGAAGTTTCTCTCCGCCGACCAGCTGGCCGCCGTGGCCGGCGACCAGGTGGTCGAACGCGGGCCGCTGCAGTGGGAGTGGTTCCACGCCGTGCTCAAGGCGATCGACCGCCATGTGCCCGGTGCCAGCGGTGCCAGCGTCGCGCTGGCCACGAACGACGTGTATCAGTACCTCACGAACGATGCTGTGCGCGACACCATCGACGACGGCGTGATGCAGGCCATGGAACCCGGTGTCGAGACCGTCGTCGTCGCGCACTCGCTGGGCACCGTGGTGGCCTATCGGCTGCTGCGACAGTTCGGCCTCGCGCGCGGCTGGCGCGTGCCGCAGTTCGTCACGGTGGGCTGCCCGCTGGGCGTGACGGAGATCCGCGAGACGGTGATGAAGTGGTCGCCCACCTGTTGCCCGCCGTGTGTCGACGCCTGGTTCAATGCGTACGACCGCCGGGACGTCGTCGCGCTGTATCCCCTGACGACGGATTACTTCCCGCGCGATCCACTGCTGCCCGGCATCGACGAATACGGCGACGTGAACAACCAGACTGACAATCGTCACGGCATCGCTGGCTACCTCGACGACCCGGTCGTCGCCAGGCGCATTTACGATGCGCTGATCTGATGGCCACGCCTGCCGACCCCAGCCCCGCAGATGCGATCTTTCCGATCGAAGAAGTGCTGTTGCGCCCCGGCGTGCTGAGCCTGGTCACCTGGGCGGCGAATGACCCGCTGGCACAGCTGCCCGAGGCGCTGCAGCAACGCCTGGCGAGCCTGCTGGACGAACTCAAGACGCTCTACGGTCCGCCTTCGCAAGCCATCACCGACGCCGCGCTCGCCGGCGACGGGCGTGCCTGGGCCGGCTTGGTGCAACTGGACCGCAGCCTGGGCGATGCACTGGACCGCCTGATGCCGCGCATCCGCCAGGCCAAACTCGCTGGCGATTGGCGCCGATTGGCCCACGAGGCGGACCTGGCCGTGCACCTGGCCGCGGCGACCGGGCGCGATGCCGATCTGGCGCTGGCCGCCCACCTGCAGGCCAATGCGCGCGTCGGCCTGGGCGATCTGCTGGGTGCGGTGTTGCCGTTTCGGCGATCGATCGCGGCGGCGGCCGTCGTAGGTGACCTGCGCCTGCAATCCATAGGCCACGACAACCTGG
>JBDTKM010000140.1:0-12148 GCA_039935315.1 Rhodanobacter sp.
GGCTGGCCAGCCGACGGGCCGGTGAAGAACGAGCGCGGCGAAGTCGTGGCGAATTGGGCGCAGGACAAAATTTTCCTGCCCAGCGCGGTACTCGTCACCGGTTTCGACATCATCTTCTTCTGGGTCGCGCGGATGGTGATGACGACCAAGTATTTCACCGGCCAGATTCCGTTTCGCGAGGTGTACATCAACGCCATCGTGCGCGATGCGGAAGGCCAGAAGATGTCCAAATCCAAGGGCAACACGCTGGACCCGCTGGACCTGATCGACGGCATCGAACTCGAACCGCTGGTGGCAAAATCCACCCGCTCGCTGCTGCTCCCGCAGGTGCGCGCCAAGGTCGAAAAGCGTATCCGCAAGGACTATCCCGACGGCATCCCGTCGATCGGCACCGACGCACTGCGCTTTACCTTCGCCGCGTTGGCCAGCTACAGCCGCACGATCAACTTCGATATCAAGCGCGCCGAAGGCTACAAGGCGTTCTGCAACAAGCTGTGGAATGCGGCGCGATTCGTGTTGATGAATGTGGAGGAAGGAAATCGGGCATCGGGAATGGAGCCTCGGCAAGAGCCTGTCACCGAGGCGGAGCGCTGGATTCTCACGCGCCTCAAGCAAACGCTGGCCGAGGTGGAGCAGCACTTCACCAGCTACCGCTTCGACCACCTGGCGCAAACGTTGTACGAGTTCGTGTGGAACGAATACTGCGACTGGTTCCTGGAGCTGTCCAAGCCTGCGCTCAGCGGTGACGACGTCGCGGCGGCTGCATCAACCCGTCACACGCTGCTGGTGGTGCTGGAAAGTGTGCTGCGCGCGCTGCATCCGATCATCCCGTTCATCACCGAGGAAATCTGGCAAGGAGTGGGCCCGAAGTTGGGCTTGGTGGAAGACAGCCTGCTGCAGCGGCCGTGGCCGCGCTCCGACGAGATCGTGGCCGACGACGCAGCGACCGCCGAGATCGAGTGGTTCAAGAACGTGCTGTCCGGCATTCGCCGGATTCGCTCGGAAATGAATATCTCACCCGCCAAGGTCATCCCGTTGCTGTTCGCCGATGGCGACGCCAGTGATCGCGCAAGGGCGGCGAAGTTCGCCACGCAGATCGCCTTCCTCGCCCGCACCGAAGCACCGCGATGGATCAAAGCAGGGTCCAGCGAGCCGGCGGCCGCCGCGGCCGTGGTCGGCACGTTGCGCGTAATGATTCCGCTGGCCGGCCTGATCGATCTCGATGCCGAAAAGACCCGCCTGGCCAAGGAGATCGCACGGATCGAGGTCGAGATCAAGAAGTGCGAAGGCAAGCTGGGCAACGCCAACTTCGTCGCTCACGCACCCGCGGAAGTTGTCGCCCAGGAACGCCAGCGCATCACCGACTGGAACACGACCGTGACTGCCCTGCGCGAGCAGGCACAAAAGCTGGCTGCAACCGTTTGACGCACCCCACGGGCGAGGCTTCTAACGGAACACGGAAGCCCGAAAACTGAAAACCAAGGCGACCGTCCGCAGTCCGAAACGTTACAACCCTTCCAGCTTCATCACGATCGCGTCTTCGCGCCCCTCTCGCGACGGGTAATAGCGTGGACGTACACCCACCTGCTTGAAACCGACCGATTCGTACAGAGTCTTCGCCAGTGGATTCGACGGGCGCACCTCGAGAAAGACCCGTTCGGCGCGGTCCCACTTGGCGATATCGAGCAGGCGCGCCAGCAGATGTCGCCCCAGGCCGCGACCGCGATGTCCCGGACCGATGCACAGATTCAGCAGATGCGCCTCGCCTGCACCGCTCGACAGGATGCCGTAGCCGGCTATCGACTGGTCCACGCACAGCACCCAGCACGAATGGCCAGCCTTGATGCAGTCGCTGAAGATCCCCGGCGACCAGGGAAACTCGTAGGAAAGATTTTCCAGGGCGCTGACCTTGGGCAGATCGTCCACTCGCATGCCACGCACCTGAATCAGCGGTTTGACCACCGCGACCACGACTCAAACCTCAGCCGCAGTCAGGGCGCGACGCAAACTTCGCAGCGCGTTCCACAGGCGACGTTTCGCCGCCGCACTGCCCAGCACCAGAGCCGGTTCGTCAGCCAGCACAACGAGCGCCTGGTTCACCGCCGCCGCGGGCAGTGCGCGCCCCAGCGCATGCGCCTGCGCTTCGCCGAACACCAGATAAGCGCGGGCCGGCGGTACCTCCGCTGTCAGTTCGCCCGACTTCACGCGAACCCGCGCGGCGCGCGCCAGCCACGCCCCCGTTGCACTCAGCGCGCGGCCCAGCAAATCCAGCTCGCGGACAGTGCAATGCTCGGGCAGGATGACCACGCAGGGCACCTTTTCGCCGTCCGATGGCGGCGCGATGTCCGGCACTGGCGCCGCGACAGTGGCCCGGCGCACCCACGGCGTCAGACCCAATGCCCGCAACACCTGCAGCCGATGACCCGGGCTCGCCGCCGCGCGCGGAATCGTGCTCATGCCGCCTGACGCCGTCCCCGGCGCCGATGGGCAAGCCGCGCCCAGACCGTCCATACCGGTCCCGACAGCAGATACAAAGTGAAGCTCACCAGCAGCACTCGCGCTGGCGCCAGGTACAACAGCGCCAGCAGGAGTACCGCCACCACCATCCACCCGAACGGCACGTTGCCGCGCTCTCCCATGGGCAGCGATTTGAAGCTGAAGTAGCGAAAGCGGCTTACCATCAGCAGGCCAACGACGACCATGATCGCGGCACTGGCGAAGGACAGCTCGCTGCCGGACCAGCCGGCCTGCTCCATGGCCCACACGAACGACATGGTCACCCCGGCCGCCGCAGGGCTGGCAAGGCCCTGGAAATAGCGCTTGTCGGCCACTCCGGCCTGGGTATTGAAGCGGGCCAGCCGCAGCGCCGTGCAGGCAGCGTAGATGAACGCACAGGCCCACCCCAGCTTGCCCCACTGCGGCCCGAGATCGCTCAGCGACGACAGCGACCATGTGTACATCACCAGCGCAGGGGCCAAGCCGAAGCTCACCAGGTCGGAAAGCGAGTCGTACTGCACACCGAATTCACTCTGGGTGCCCGTCATGCGCGCTACCCGACCATCCATGCCATCCAGAATCGCCGCGATGAATACGGCCACCGCCGCTTCAATGAAGTGGCCATTGATACCCGAGATAATGGCGTAGAAACCCGCAAACATCGCGCCCGTGGTAAACAGGTTCGGCAACAAGTAAATGCCGCGGTGTCGGGGTGGCCGGACAGGCGTGAATTCGCTCATGAGCCAGGATCGTGACGGAGTCGACGCAGTGTAAACCATTGGCCGCTTGAGTCCGGCCCGTCGGAGTGTTAACAAGAGATGCCTGTTTTCCCCTGATTCGGAGAGTCCGCCCATGCGCCGTTTGTTGATTGCCGTGACACTGTTGCTGCTGGCCCCGCTGGCCACCGCCCAGGTCTACAAATGGACCGACGCCCAGGGCATCGTGCATTACTCCGAAGCGCCGCCCGCGCAAGGCACCAAGTTCAGCAAAGTCACTACCACCGGCACGGCGGAGCCGCTGTCGAAACCCGCTGCCCCGGCCAACGCCGAAGACAGCAGCGCAAGCCGCACCGCGTCCCAGCCTGCGCCCAAGGCTCTCGCCGACACCCCCGCAAACCGCAAGTCATTGTGCGCTTCGCTGCAGTCCAACCTGGCCACCCTGCAAGGCAGCGGCCCGGTGGTGATGGAAAAAGACGGCAAGCCCAATGCACTTGACGCGGCGCAACGCAAACAACAAATCGATACCGCCCAGGCCCAGTACAACCAGTACTGCCAAGGTAAATAATCAGCCTCTCCCGCACTCGATCGGCAGCGACGGGCCGCCACAACGCTACAATAGGTGTTTTATCCCAACGCCGGAATTGCACGTATGCGCCTCAGCCAATTTCACCTGGCCACCGTCAAAGAAGTTCCCGCCGACGCCGAGATCGCCAGCCATCGATTGATGTTGCGCGCCGGCATGATCCGGCGCTTGGCTTCGGGCCTGTACACCTGGAGTCCGTTGGGCCTGCGTGTGCTGCGCAAGGTCGAACGGGTTGTGCGCGAGGAGATGGACCGCGCTGGCGCGATCGAGATGCTGATGCCCTCGATCCAGCCCAAGGAGCTGTGGCAGGAAACCGGACGCTGGGAGAAATTCGGCGGTCAACTGCTGAAGATCAAGGATCGCAAGCAGCAGGAATTTTGTTACGGTCCGACGCACGAAGAGGTGATTACCGATTTCGCCCGCAACGAGCTGAAAAGCTACAAACAGTTACCGGTCACCTTTTATCAGATCCAGACCAAGTTCCGCGACGAGATCCGACCGCGTTTCGGCGTAATGCGTGCGCGCGAATTTCTGATGAAGGACGCCTACTCGTTTCACCTGTCCCAGGAGTCGCTGGCCGAAACCTATGCGGCAATGTATCAAGCCTATGTGCGTATCTTCACCCGGCTTGGCCTGACCTTTCGCGCCGTTCAGGCCGACAGCGGAGCGATCGGCGGCAACGCCAGCCATGAATTTCAGGTACTGGCCGATTCGGGCGAGGATGCCATTGCCTTCTCCGACGGCTCCGATTACGCCGCCAACGTCGAGAAAGCCGAGGCCCTGCCCCCCACCGGCGAGCGCCCGGCCGCTTCCGCCAATCTGCAGCGGGTCGACACGCCCAGCCAGAAGACGATCAGCGACGTCGCCAATTTTCTCGGGGTGGCGCCGCAGCAATGCATGAAGACCCTGTTGGTGCGCGGCCGCGATGGCGTGGTCGCGCTGTGTCTGCGTGGCGACCATGAAGTCAACGAGGTGAAAGCCGGCAAACTGGCCGAGCTGCCTGGTGCATCCGTGCTGGCCAATGAAGAGGAAATCCTCGCCGCCTGTGGCAGCCGTCCCGGCTTCATCGGGCCGGTGGGCCTGCCCGACTCGATTCCGGTGATCGTCGACCGCGACGCGGCCGTGCTGGCCGATTTCGTCTGTGGCGGCAATGCCGAGGGCACGCACTACACCGGCGCGAACTGGGGGCGCGATGCCCGCATCACCCGCGTGACCGACCTGCGCAACGTGGTCGAGGGCGACGCCTCGCCGGATGGCAACGGCATCCTGCACATGGCGCGCGGCATCGAGGTTGGCCACATATTCCAACTCGGCCAGAAATATGCCGAAGCGCTGCACGCCACTGTGATCAACGAGGACGGCAAGGCACAGTTGATGACGATGGGCTGCTACGGCATCGGGATCAGCCGCATCGTGGCCGCCGCTATCGAACAGCGCCACGATGACTCCGGCATCATCTGGCCCGAGGCGATGGCACCGTGGCGGGTGGTGGTCTGCGTCATCAACCCTAAAAATGCCTCTGCAGCCGTCAACCAGGCAGCCGATGCCCTGTACCAGGCATTGAGTCAACTTGGCATAGAAACTCTGCTGGACGACCGTGGGCTGCGTCCCGGAAACATGTTTGCCGACATGGAACTGATCGGTATTCCACACCGCGTCGTGGTGAGCGAACGCGGACTGGCCGCCGGTACACTCGAATATCGCGCCCGCGAGGAAAGCGAAAATCGCACGCTCAGCCAGGATGAGTTGTTTGCGCTGCTAACCTGACGTGTACGACTCAAGATAATCGGATACCGGCATATTACGGCAACCATGCCGGCGCTGATAATCTCGTGAAATATGACGTCTGGTAAGTCGTGGCGACTCTCTGCCTTTACAAATATTTGCCAAATAGGGGAGAATCTGACACGCGTCCGCATTCAGCGCGCCCATATCGTCTCAATAATCGTGACCCGATATACCGTCCCCACCGAGGAATTCACGCATGGCCGTCGACATCAAGAGTCTCAATCAAAACCAGCTCACTGACCTGATCAGCAAGGCACAGGTACGCCAGGATGAACTGCGCAAGGAAAAGGTCGTCAAACTGCGCCAGAAAGTTCATGCGCTGATCCAGTCGGAAGGTCACACGTTTGAGGATCTTTTCGGCACGGCGCGCAAGGTCAAGCGTAGCGGCGGCAAGGTGGCGCCAAAATACCGCAACCCAGCCGATCCGGCACAAACCTGGTCTGGTCGCGGCAAGCGCCCGCATTGGTTCAACGATGCATTGAAGGCGGGCAAGAAGGAAAAGGATCTGACGATCTGATTGCGGCCTCCTGTCCCTTTGCTTAAAACGCCGGCATCACGCCGGCGTTTTTTTGTATTCGTATATTTCCATTCCTCGCTTTTGCCGCTGACTGACCCTTCGTCACCTTCAAAGAGACGAGGATGAGCCTCGTCTCTCCAGAGGGAGAGGGCGCAAACTTGCCGTGCACGTTCGCGATCATCTTGCTCACCGTGATTTGGGGCCAAGTGCCTGCGGCTGCTTCCGCTTCATAAAGACCGCCGGGGCGACACCAGCAGTTCGCCGAACATCAATCCGGCCACCAGCGATACCAGCAGGGTCAGCAGCAACAACGCCGTGTCCATGCCGAGCTCGGCGTCGCGATCGAGTAGAAAGGACATGCTCTGGAAACCGACGCTGCCGGGTACCAGCAGGATGATCCCGGGCTCGCGGATCACCGCGCCGGGGCGCCGCGCATAGCGTGCATAGGCGTTCGCCATCGCGCTCACCAGAAAGCCGCCCAGGAATACGCCAAACGCCGCGCCCGGTATCTTCCCCGAGATCTGTCCGCCCCAGCGCGTGGCCAGGTAACCGACGACCACTGCGGCCATGACCACCAACCAGTCGCGGCGGGCCGCGCGGAACAGGATCGCGAAACCGAACGCACCCAGCAGCAATGCCGGGACGTCCATCCAGCCCGGCAACGGCGGCAGCACGTAGTCACGAGCCTGTATCCCCACCGCCACACACAGCTGGGTCGCGGCCACGGTGCCAAAGATAAGCTTGAGCATGGTGGTCACCGCACCGCCCATACGCGCCATCCCGGAGACCAGATGCTGGCTGGAAAGCTCGCGCACCGCCGTGGTCAGGGACATACCGGGCACCAGCACGATCAGACCGGCGAGCACGACTGCCTTGATCGCCAGCGGCACCACAAACGCGCTCACCACGATCGCGATAATCGTGGCCGCCATGGCACTGAGCGCCTCGCTGGCGATCGCCAGTCGCGGCCGGCGCGCAGCCAGCACGGTAATGGAGCCGATAACCAGACCGATGAAACCGGCAGTGAGCAGATCCGGCCAGGAACTGTGCAGGAACAGCGCCACGATGCTGGCCGCGGACAGGCCATAACTGGCGATCACCGCCGCTTGCGCGCGCCGGCTCTCCGGTCGACCCAACTCGCGCAGGCGACGAAAGCCCTCGTGCAAATCAAGATCGCCGGTAATCACCAGGTCGGCGATTCGATCGGCCTCGCACAGCCGCGTGAGGTTCACGTCGCCCGGCGCCAATCGCATCACCTGGGTACTCTGCGCCACACCCTCCTCGCCCTGGGCCAGGTCGGCGAACGAAATGATGATGGCGGTGGGGCTGGACCACACGTCGGCGGCCAGACCCATTCGCTGCGCGGCACCCGCAATCGCCATCTCCAGCCGTGGCGCCGCGGTGCCGTACTGGTGCAGTCGTCGCGCCAGCTCCAGCAGAAACGCGATGCGCGTGGTCAGCGCAGCGGTGGCGAACATCGGCGAGCTGGCCTCACCCGGGCTCATGCGCTGGCACGTACCTGCAACGTACTGCCGTCGACGGCAACCACTTCAACGGTGCTGCCGACGGGCAGGTCCGGTCCGCTGACCAGCCATTGGCCGTCACCCACGCGGGCCTTGCCGCGTCCGTTGACGATCGCCTCGATCAACTCGTAACGCTGGCCGATCATCTGCTCGCCACGGCGGTTGAGCCGCTCGCTGCCCGGCGCACGCCGTTCCAGTTTCGGCCGCAACCAGCGCGCGTAGGCGAAACAGGCGGCCAACGCCAACAGGCCGAACACGATCGCCTGGGCCAGCAGGCCTATCGAAGGCACGACCCACAACAGCACACCCATCGCGGCGGCGGCCAGGCCGATCCACAACAGGAAATAACCCGGCACCAGCAACTCGCTGGCAATCAGCAGCAAGGCCAGGATCCACCACAAGTAATGCGCAGCGAGTTGCCACATGATCGACGACTCCCGTGGATCAGCGCAGCGGCGGCTGCGCCGCCGCCAGCGATTTCTGTTGCTGGCTCAGTGATTCCTTGGCCAGCTCGGCGATCCCGGCCATCGCGCCGATCACGCCGGTTGCCTCGATCGGCAACAGCAGCATTTTCTGGTTTGGCGAGTGCGCCATTTCCTTCAACGCCTCGATGTAGTTGTTGGCGACGAAATAGTTCAGCGCATTGACGTTGCCGCTGGCAATCGCGTCGGACACCATGGTGGTGGCCTTCGCTTCGGCTTCGGCAGTTCGCTCGCGCGCCTCGGCGGCGCGGAACGCAGCCTCCTTGTCGCCTTCGGCAGAGAGGATCACCGACTGTTTTTCACCCTCGGCCTTCAAGATCGCCGCCTGGCGGAAACCTTCAGCATCGAGGATATTGGCGCGCTTCTCGCGCTCGGCTTTCATCTGCCGCGCCATCGCGTCGATCAGGTCGCGCGGCGGCGCAATGTCCTTGATCTCGATGCGGTTCACCTTCACCCCCCACGGATGGGTCGCCTCGTCCACCACCCGCAGCAAGCGCGCGTTGATCTCATCGCGCTTGCTCAGCGACTCGTCCAGGTCCATCGAGCCGAGCACGGTACGGATATTGGTCATCACCAGCGCCAGCGACGCCTGCTCCAGGTTCGCCACTTCATAGGCGGCTTTGGAGGCGTCCAGTACCTGGTAGAAGACCACACCGTCGACGCGCACCACCGCGTTGTCCTTGGTGATCACGTCCTGCGACGGCACGTCGAGCACCTGCTCCATCATGTTGATCCTGCGTCCGACCGCCTGATAGACCGGGATCAGGAAATGCAAACCGGGGCTCAAGGTACTGGTGTACTTGCCGAACGTCTCTACGGTCCACTCATAACCCTGCGGCACGATGCGTACCAGCTTGACGATGCCGATGATGACGACCACCACGATGACCAGTGCCAGCAACTGTCCGATTCCCATGAAATTCTCCCTGTGCCTGTCAAGCAGCCAGTATAAGGGAGTGTGCGCCGGTGCAGCACCGGGCCGGCTCAGGACGGGCGCCGTTCCGGGCACTCACTGGAAACCCGGGTTGGCGTTGCTCCAGCACCGCTGTCATCCTCTCGTCATATTGCCGTGCTGCCATAGTTCGCAAAGTTCAACGGGCGACCCATGCAAAAGCGCATCCTGATCATCGAAGACGAAGCTCCGATCCGCGACATGGTGGCGTTTGCGCTGCGCAAGGCGGACATGCTGCCGGTGCCCGCCGGCGATGCTGGCGAGGCGCAGCTGGCGATTGCCGAGAAAGTGCCCGACCTGATCCTGCTCGACTGGATGTTGCCGGGCATCAGCGGCATGGACCTGGCGCGGCGGCTGCGCCGGGACGAGCTGACCCGCGACCTGCCAATCATCATGCTCACCGCACGGGGCGAGGAAGCCGATCGCGTCGCCGGGCTCGACGCCGGGGTCGACGACTACGTCGTCAAACCGTTCTCCGCACGCGAACTGGTGGCACGGATCAAGGCGGTGCTCCGCCGCAGCCAGGGCGAAGACAGCTCGGGCATGATCGAACTGGGCGGGCTGCGCATCGACGGGCTGGCGCATCGGGTGTACGCCGGCGATCAGCAGGTCGCCATCGGCCCGACCGAATATCGCCTGCTGCACTTCTTCATGACCCACGCCGAGCGCGTGTACTCCCGCGCGCAGTTGCTCGACCACGTGTGGGGTGGCAGCGTATACGTGGAAGAGCGCACCGTTGACGTGCATATCCGGCGCCTGCGCAAGACGCTGGAGGCGTGCAGTCTCGACACCTTGATCCAGACCGTGCGCGGCACCGGCTACCGGTTTTCCGCCCAGTCCGCGCCCGCGCGCGCCTAGTCGCCACGCCCGCGCATGCGCCGCCCACGTTCCAGGTTCCCTGCAGGGCCTGCTTCCGTACTGCTTCTCAGTCTGTTACTGGCTGCCATCGCGGCGGCGGGATGGGGGCTGAACTGGTGGTCTTTCGGCGCGGCCCTGGGCGGCCAGTTCATCGCGCTGCTCTGGCTGCTGGTGCGAACCACGGCGATCGATCGTGACCTGGAGCCTGCGCCACGCCGTGCACACGAAGAGTGGGAAAGACGGCGCCGCCTGGTGACTCAACTGCGTGACGTGCGCGATGCAGCAGATGCACTGCCAGACGCCATCGTGCTGCTCGACGCGCAAGGCCACGTACGCTGGTTCAACGCGGCGGCACGCCGGCTGCTCGGACTGCGCGCGCCGCGCAACGAACGCCCTCTATCCGCGCAAGTCGCCGGCAGCGAGCTCGACACCTGGCTGCAAACCGACATGCGGGAGCCGGTCGCCGAAATGTCGTCTCCGACGGATCCGTCGCTGCGCCTGAGCGTGACGATCATGCCGTTCGGTGCGCAGTTGCGGCTGCTGCTGGCACGCGACATCAGTGCACTCACACGGCTCGAACAGGTGCGCCGAGATTTCGTCGCCAACGTATCGCACGAATTGCGCACACCGCTCACCGTCATTCACGGTTACCTGGAACTGCTGGATCCCGCGGACGTGCCGGAGCTCGCCCCCGTGCTGGGCGAGATGCGCATGCAGTCGCAGCGGATGCGGCAGATCGTCGAGGACCTGCTGACCCTGTCCCGACTGGAAACCGGTGAAGCTCTGCCCGACGAAGAAGTGGACATGGTTCCCCTGCTGGAGACGCTGCGCCGCGAAGCCGAAGCGCTCAGCCGGGGACGGCATCTGATTACCGTCGACGCGGGCAGCCAGGCAGGTCTGCACGGTTCGATCCACCACGTGCACAGCGCGTTCTCCAACCTGGTGAGCAATGCCGTGCGTTACACGCCCAGCGGCGGCAAGATCGTGATTGGCTGGCGACAGACTGCCTCCGGCGGAGCCATCTTCTCGGTGCGTGACAGTGGGCTGGGCATCTCCGCCGAGCATCTGGTCCGCCTCACCGAGCGTTTCTATCGGGTGTCGTCCAGTCGCTCGCGTGAATCCGGCGGCACTGGCCTCGGACTCTCGATCGTCAAGCACGTTGTCAACCTGCATCAGGGCCGGCTGGTCATCGAGAGCGAGCCAGGACAAGGGTCGACATTCTCGTGCGTGCTGGACGCCTCGCGGGTGCTGCCACCGGAAAGCCTCGGCATCCGCTGAGACGAGTTGTCGGTCGCCTGCGCCATTGCGTGGAACCCGTCCATCACGAAAAAAAACGGCGTGGGAAAAATCCACGCCGCGGGCCGATTGGGGGGCGGAGAGAGCGGCGTCTCCGGGGGCCACGCCGAGGAGGGGAGTCAAGGCAGGCAGGAGCATTGTGACGATCGAGCATGACAAGCCGATGACCTGATGACCTGCAGCACGAGCCGCGGGCGCCGTATCTGACCTGGCGTCTGCACGGGTAGCACAGAGCGCAGCGTTGCCGCGCACGGTAACAAAGCAAACGGCGGGCAATCCATGCCCACCGCTTTCCTTCCCTGGGCCGAACTCCCTTGCCATAGCTGTCGCGTGCGACGGGGATCAAGCTTGGCCAGCCCTCGTGGAGCGACCATTCCCCGGCGCCAGCCGTCTAGAACGCCACTTGGCCGAACACACCCACTTCGTCGGTCTTCACGTTGGCCAGCGGCAATGGCAATGGCAGCGTGCCGGACACGGCACCCTTCTCGTGCTTGTACACCAACGCAAGCTGGAAGCCCTTGTTGAGCTCGTACTGGACGCCGGCGTTGTAATACTCATTGCTGGCCGAAGGGTTGATGTCCTTGCTCAGATCAGCATGGTCGTAGCGGGCGAACAGGCTGAACTTCGCCGGCAGGTTCACGCTGCCCCAGAATGAATAGCCATCGGCCTTGTCGGCCAACGGGGTCATCACGTTGCCCCAGTTCTTCGCCGTGAAGTATTCGCCACCGGTACGGAATCCCGCACCGGCATAGGCCACCATGACGTCGAAGCGCTGGGCGGTATGGATGGTGTTGACGTTTTCCAGGCCCTGGCCGCGATCACCGGTGTAACCGCCCAGTGCCACGACCATGCCCTCGAACGGCACGAAACCGACGCGACCTTCGAAGTCCACACTGTTGCTGCGGCTGGGGTTCTTGTAGCCATTGCCGTTCAC
>JBDTKM010000141.1:0-3894 GCA_039935315.1 Rhodanobacter sp.
CAATCACGACGAGGCTCGACAATGAAACGTTACTACCCCTGGCTGATCGCGATCATGGGCCTGCTGGTGCTGATGATCAGCAACGGCCTGACGATCACTGGCATTACCGCGTTCGACCCTTCGCTGCTTACCGAATTCGGTTGGTCACGCGCCGTGCTGAAGTTCCGCGACTTGCTCACCCTGCTGCTCGCCGGCCTGCTGGCACCGTTCCTGGGCATCCTGATCGACCGGGTAGGCCCCAAGGTACTGATCTTGGGCGGGTCACTGTTGCTGGCGTTGCTGTACTTCACCTACTCCCAGGTCCACTCCATTACCCAGATCTACCTGATCCACATCGGCTTCGCCGCCGTTCTGGTCGCCGCCGGGTTGAACGTGGCCGTGATCATGGTTTCGCAATGGTTCGTGGCCAAGCGCGGCGTAGCCCTGGGAATCACCCTGGTTGGCACCAGCCTGGGCGGTGTGGTGCTGCCCAAGATCATCGTGGTGATGCTGCCGACACTGGGCTGGCGCGAAAGCTTCATGTGGTTGTCGGTGATACCGCTAGTGTTGTTCGTGCTGGTGCTGCTGATCGTGCGCAGTCCCGCACAGATGGGCATGCAGCCGCTGGGTACCGATGAATCCAGCGGCGACGGCAATGGCCCCGCCAGCCTGCGCGCCATGGCGAACGGCTTGCCCGACATCGGCTATGCCGCCGCCTTGCACACGCGCACCTTCTGGGCGCTGACCATGGTCGCGATGACCACGTTTTACAGCATTCTGGCGGTATCAGGTCATCTGTTTCTGTATATGCGCGACATGGGTTTTGACCTCGCTACAGCAGGCAATGCGATGGCCGTCATGTTCGGCTTGGCGATGGTGGGCAAGTTTGCCTTCGGCTTCATGGCCGACTACTTCCTGCCAAAGCGCGTGTTCCTGGTCAATATCGCGATCATGGTGGGCGGCGCCTTGCTGCTGGCCGGCATGAAGCCCGGCATGATCTGGTACGCACTGATACTGTTCGGCCTCGGATGGGGCGGCCTGTACACAATGATCCAGCTGCTGGCAGTCAACGCCTTCGGCCTGTCCTCGGCCGGCAAGATTCTCGGCACGATCACCCTGCTCGACGCCACCAGCGGTGGCTTGGGCATCTGGGTCACCGCCCTGCTGTATGACCGGTTCGGCAGTTACCACGTGGCCTTCCTTGGTATCGCCGTGCTGGTGGTCCTGGCCTTCATCGCCGCCACGCGGGTGCGCAACGAACGCCAGCTGCTTGCGCTGGCGCAGACGGCTGAACCAGTCGCGCCATGATCTTGTCGTCTACCGACTGCCACATACCAGGAGAACCCGCATGCCCGTGATGGAAAGCTCGAGCCTGACCACCCGCGAATACTGGGAGGAGGTCAAGGCCAGGCCGAATCGCGCGAAGTTCGGCTTCGGCCAGCGCCCGGCACTGGTCAATATCGACGTGCAGCGTGCCTATACCGACCTGGACGCATTCAAGACTGCATACCAGACCGACCCGCGCCAGATCGAATACATCAATCGTCTGGCGGCGCTGTGCCGCGAACGCAAGCTGCCGGTGGTATGGACCCACGTGGCCTATCTGCCCTCGGCCGAAGATGCCGGTGTGTGGGGCACGCGAACCGACACCGTGGACTCGCTGCAGAACATCAAGCACGGCTCCGGGCGCGCCGAGTTCGACCCGCGCGCGCAGATCGAGCCCAGCGACATCATCATGCACAAGCGCATGGCCAGCCCGTTCTTTGAAACCAACCTGTGGTCGCTGCTGACCTTTCATCACATCGATACGCTGATCATCACCGGCGGCTCAACCTCCGGCTGTGTGCGTGCCTGTGCCATCGACAGCCTGTCGCGCGGCTTCCGCACCACCGTGGTGGAAGAATGCGTGGCGGACAAGCACGAGATCCCCCACTTCGCCAATCTGGCCGACATCATGCTCAAGTACGCCGATGTGGAATCCATGGCCACGGTGGAGGAAGCACTGCGCAAGATGTCCCCATGAGCGCCACACCCGACAAACCATGCAAAGCCGATCCAGGCCTCTACGACTACTGGCCGTATGACAGCCGACCGAAGATCAGCTGGCCGGGTGGTGCGCGGGTCGCGCTGTGGATCGCCCCGAATATCGAGTTCTACGAATACGCGCCGCCGCCCAATTCGCAGCGCAAGCCGTGGCCGCGCCCATTGCCCGACGTGCTCGGTTATGCCACCCGCGACTACGGCAATCGCGTTGGCCACCAGCGCATGATGCGGGTGATGGACAAATACGGCCTGCGCGGCTCGGTGTCGCTCTCGGCCGCAACTCTGATCCATCATCCCGAAGTGATCGAACTGGCCGCAGCGCGCGACTGGGAATTCTTCAGCCACGGCATCTACAACACGCGTTACACCTACGGCATGGACGAGGCGCAGGAGCGCGAGATGATCGAGGAGTCGATGGCGTTGATCCGTTGGCACACCGGCCAGCACTGCGACGGCTACCTCGCGCCTGCGCTGTCGCACTCGGAAAGCACCATCGATCTTTTTGCCGAAGCCGGCGGCATGTACACCTGCGACCTGTTCCACGACGACCAGCCAACCCCGGTGCACACCCGCAGCGGCAAGCGCTTCGTCTCGGTGCCGTATTCACTGGAGCTCAACGACACGATCGCCTACGTCGTCAACAAGATCGAGCCGCGCCGCTACGGCCAGATGATCAAGGACGCGTTTGATCGTCTTTATGCCGAGGGCGAACACGGCGGCACCGTGATGTGCGTTCCGTTGCACGCCTACCAGGTCAGCCACCCGCATCGCATTCGCGCGTTCGAGGAGGCCATGGACTATATCTGCGGCCATGCTGGCGTGTGGAAGGCGACCGGTCGCGAGATCGCCCGGCATTATCTTGAGCACAGCTACGACGATGCGCTGGCGTCGATCGCGACGGTGACGAAGGAGGATGCGGCATGAGCATGGACCCCAGCTATCTCGAATACCCCAAGCGTCACCACGGCATGGATCAGGACCGCTACCCGTGGTCGATGCTGGCTGACCGTGCGCCGGTCACCTGGCCACAAGGCAAACCGCTGGCGCTGTGGCTGAACCTGAGCCTGGAACACTTTCCGTTGGACGCGTGCGGCGAAGGCTTCAAGGCGCCGGGCAACATGACGATGCCCTACCCCGACTTGCGCCACTACACACTGCGCGACTACGGCAACCGCGTCGGTATATTTCGCGTGCTGGACGCACTAAAGAAGCGCAACCTGCAAGCCAGTCTCGCAGTCAATGGCGAACTGGCCATCCGCTATCCCGCCCTGCTGCGCCGTCTGCACGCCACCGGCTTCGAAATACTCGGCCACGGCTGGAACATGGACAGCATCCATTACGGCGGACTCGATCCTGCGCGCGAACGCGAATGGGTCGAACGCAGCCTCGCCGCGCTGGCGCCGCATGCGGAGCAGCCGATCCGCGGTTGGCTATCGCCTGCCCGTTCGCAATCGGAAAGCACGCCTGAGCTGCTGCGTGCTGCCGGTATCGACTGGTGCGCGGACTGGGTCAATGACGAACTGCCCTACGCGTTCAACACCAGCACCGGCACGATTTCCATAATGCCGCTGTCACTGGAGTTGGAAGACCGCTTCATCGTCGGCGAGCACCTGCATGCCGAGTCCGAGTACGCTGACCAGATCATCGACGCGTGCGATTGCCTGCTGGAGGAAGCCGGCCGCACCGGTCACGGCCGGTTGCTGGCGCTGAACATCCATCCGTGGGTGATGGGCCAGCCGCACCGCATCAAACATCTGGAGCGGGTGTTCGATCACTTCGCCGCGTACGCAGGGGAACTGTGGAACGCTGCACCCTCGGACATCCTCGCCGCCGCCCGCAAAGCAAATCCATCGTGATGATCTGCGCCCATCC
>JBDTKM010000142.1:0-3359 GCA_039935315.1 Rhodanobacter sp.
CGTCGGCGGCCTGATCTACCGTTATCTATGGAGCGATCGCGCTGCCCTGCCGGACATCAAGGGCGATACAGTCTGATCGATAGCCTGAGTCATCCAGCGCGGCTTGCCAGGCCGCGCTGGATGACTCAGGCTTCAGCGAAAGGAAACGCCAGCACATCGGCGATCGCATCGGTGCCCGCCAGGCACATCAGCAGACGCTCGATGCCGAGCGCCACGCCGGCGCAGTCGGGAAGCGCGTCAAGCACCGCCAGCAAGGGCTCGTCGATGGGCAATTCGCCCAGCCCTCGCTGGCGCCGAGTCGCGTTGTCACGCACGAACCGGGCGCGCTGTTCGGCCGCATCATTCAACTCGTGATAGCCATTGGCCAGTTCGTACGGCCCCAGGTAAAGCTCGAAGCGCTCGGCCCGGGGCGGCTCGCCCGGACGAATCCTCGCCAGCGCGCATTGGGTTGCCGGGTAGTCGTAGATCACCGTGATGCGTTCGCGCGGAAACGCATCCTGCAACCTGTGCGTGATCAGCAAATCGAGCCAGTCGTCACGCTGCAGGCCAGCCGGATCGATGCCAAATTCGAGCAACGGCGCGCGTAACTGGTCAATTGATGCATCCAGCGGGTCCAGCCCCAACCCGTCCAGGAACAGCTGCCGGTAACTCGTCACCACCACCTCGGCGCGACGATCCACGATTGCCAGCGCGCGGCCTACCAGTTCAATGCACTCGTGCACGAGCCGCCGATGGTCCCAGCCGACCCGATACCACTCCAGCATGGTGAACTCGGGGTTGTGGCGGCGGCCCGCCTCGCCATTGCGGAATACCCGGCCCAGCTCGTAGCAATCACCGACGCCCGCGGCCAACAGGCGCTTGAGCGGATACTCCGGCGACGTGCGCAACCAGCGCTCGCGCGCCCCGGCATCGACATGGCCGCTGAAGCGGGTGGTGAAACTCTCGATGTTCGGTTCCGTGTTGCCGGCAGCGGAAAGGATGGGCGTTTCCACCTCCAGCACGTTGCGTTCGACGAAGAACTTGCGGATCTGTGCATACAGCCGAGCCCTCAGCTGCAGCGCTTCCGTGAGCGACCGGTGGCTCACGCATCGACTCCATATTTTTGCAGCAACGCGAGCAGGCGTACTTCGTCCCACACCTCGACACCCAGTTCCCGCGCCTTGTCGAGCTTGGAGCCCGCCTCGGCGCCGGCCACCACGAAACTGGTTTTCTTCGACACCGAGCCGGACACCTTGGCGCCCAGACCCTCAAGCCGTTCTTTGGCCGCATCGCGGCCCAACGACTGCATCGTTCCGGTCAGAACAATAGTCTGCCCTTCCAGCGGCAGCTCACTGGCAGCGGCGGCAGCCGGGATCGCATCGAGCAAACGCCGCGCGGCAGCCTCGGCCCGCTCCAGTTCGGCTGAAGCCTCGCGGTCAGCCAGAAATTTGTCCAGATTTGACGCAGCCGCCGATGGCAAGCCGGCGATGATCCAGTGCGATGCACCGGCCTGGCGCAGCTGCTGCAGCGTCGCATAGTGTTCGGCGAGCAGACGCGTGCGCTTGGGGCCGAGTAGCGCGATCGGCGCCATGTCGAGCAAGGTCGCCAGGCTCAACTTTTCGCGCAGTTTCGGCGATGGCATCGCCTGATCCTGAAAATTCACGCCGACCCCCAGCAAATCATCAACCACCTGCTGGTTGCCTGGCTGCGCAAAAAACGCTTCGATCGAACGGGCGACTTCGGCGCCGATGTCGGGCAGCAAACGCAACACCGGCGCCGGGGTAGTGCGCACCAGCTCAAGCCGCCCCAGCCACAGTGCAAGCGTCTTTGCCGTGCTTTCACCAATGTGCATGATCCCCAGCGCGAACAGGAAGCGCGCAAGCGTGGTGTGCTTGCTGGCCCCGATGCCGTCGACCAGATTCTCGGCCCACTTGGTGGCGACCTTGCCGGCTTTCACGGTTTCTGGCGTGGTCCCGTCGCGTTCGTCGGCCCGCTGTTTCATGTCGATCAAGTCTTCGACCGCCAGGTGATACAGGTCGGCCGCGGTTTTCACCATCTCGAACTCGACCAGATCCTCGGCAAAGCGCTCGCCCAGGCCCTCGATATCCATCGCGCGGCGCGACGCAAAGTGGATCAACGCCTCCTTGCGCTGTGCCGCGCAGATCAACCCGCCGGAACAGCGCCAGGCGGCGGCACCCTCTTCGCGCAGCAGGGCCGAGCCGCAGACTGGACAATGCGTGGGCATCTGCCACGGCACCGTGTCTGCCGGCCGCTGATCCTCAACCACCCGTACCACTTCGGGAATCACGTCACCGGCGCGGCGCACAATCACCGTGTCGCCGACGCGCGCATCCAGCCGCGAGACCTGGTCGGCATTGTGCAAGGTGGCGTAGGTCACGGTGACGCCAGCCACTTGTACCGGCTCCATCCGTGCCCGCGGCGTGGCCGCGCCAGTACGGCCAATCTGTACCTCGATATCGAGCAGCCTGGTGGACTGCTCCTGCGCCGGGAATTTGTGCGCGATGGCCCAGCGCGGTGCGCGCGAGACGAAGCCCATCTCGCGCTGGCCGGCGTAATCGTCGAGCTTGTAGACCACCCCGTCGATGTCATAGGGAAGCTCGTCGCGCTTCGCGCCGATCCGGTGAAAGTACGCAATCAGCCCATCAAAGCCGCGCGCGATATCCACCTCGGGCGATACCGGGAAACCCCACTCGCGCAGGCGCTGCAAGGTGGCTGAATGGGTTGCCGGCAGCTCGCCGCCTTCGACCACGCCGATCGCATACGCAAAGAAGCTCAGCCGCCGCCTGGCCGTGATCGCCGGATCAAGCTGACGCAGCGAGCCGGCCGCGCCGTTGCGCGGATTGGCCAGTGGTTTCTCCCCGTGAGCGCGGGCGCGCTCATTGAACGCCTCGAAGTCCCGGTGCAGCATGATCACTTCACCGCGCACTTCCAGCACATCGGGCCACCGCTTGCCGCGCAGTTTCAGTGGAATCGCGCGCACCGTACGCAAGTTGGCGGTCACATCCTCACCAGTTTCCCCATCGCCACGGGTGGCACCTTGCACGAATACGCCGCGCTCGTAGCGCAGGCTGATCGCCAGGCCGTCGAGCTTGGGCTCGACGGAGAACATCAGGTTGGCTCGTTCGAGCGTCTGCTCGATGCGCCGCACGAACTCGGCCACCTCGCGGAAGCGCTCGGGTTCGGTTTCTCCGGCTTGCTCGAACGCATTACCCAGCGACAGCATCGGAATCGCATGACGCACTTCAGCAAACCGGCCATGCCCCCGTGCGCCCACCTTGCGCGTCGGCGAATCGTCCGAGGCAAGCGCAGGATGGGCTGCCTCCAGCGCCTCCAGCTCGCGCATCAGGCGGTCGTACGCG
>JBDTKM010000143.1:0-2638 GCA_039935315.1 Rhodanobacter sp.
GGCGGGGTTTTTCATTTTTGAAGCGGTAACGGGGAACCGGGAACGGCAGTTTCCTTGCGCACCTGGCGTTTTCTTTGTTGCCGTTGCCGTTGCTCAGGGTCCTTGCTGTTTCGCTTCGGCATCTATCCGTTCCCCGTTCCCCGCCCATCCCAGAGCAAGACCATGAAATTTGTCGACGAAGCCAATATCAAAGTCCAGGCCGGCGATGGCGGCAATGGCTGCATCAGCTTCCGCCGCGAGAAGTTCATTCCGTTCGGTGGCCCCGACGGCGGTGATGGCGGCTTCGGCGGCTCGGTCTGGCTGGTGGCTGACGAAGGCCTCAACACCCTGGTCGACTTCCGCCATCAGCGCAACTTCAAGGCGCAGCGTGGCCAGAACGGCATGGGCAGCCAGATGTACGGCAAGGGCGGCGAAGACCACACGATCCGCGTGCCGGTGGGCACCATGATCACCAACGTGGATACCGACGAAGTGATCGGGGACCTGACCGGCCACGGCCAGCGCATGCTGGTTGCCCAGGGCGGCAAGGGCGGGCTGGGCAACATCCATTTCAAGAGTTCGGTGAACCGGGCGCCGCGCAAATCCACCAACGGCACGCCGGGCGAAGAGCGTGAGTTGAAGCTGGAATTACGGTTGCTGGCGGATGTCGGTCTGCTCGGCTTCCCCAATGCGGGCAAGTCCACCTTCATTCGCGCGGTCTCGGCGGCGACGCCGCGGGTGGCCGATTACCCGTTCACCACGCTGCACCCCTATCTGGGCGTGGTCAGTCTCGGCGTCGACCAGAGCTTCGTGATTGCCGACATTCCCGGCCTCATCGAAGGTGCCTCCGAAGGTGCCGGGCTTGGCTTCCAGTTCCTGCGCCACGTGGCCCGCACCAGTTTGCTGCTGCATCTGGTCGACATCGCGCCGGTTGATGGCGCCAACGTGGCCGACCAGGTGCGTGCGATCGAGCTGGAGCTGGAGAAATTCAACCCGGAATTGCTGGAGCGGCCGCGCTGGTTGGTACTGAACAAGTCCGACATGCTGGCTGCGGATGAGCGCGATGAGGTTGCGCAAAAAATCATTGCCGAGCTGGGCTGGAAGGAGCCCTGGTTTCTGGTCTCGGCGATCGCCCGCGACAACACCATGGTCGTATGCCAGCACGTGCAGCGCTTCTTCGAGTCGCAGCGCGCCGCGGATGCCGAGCGCACTGACATGGCACCAGGCGACATCAGGCTGCGTGGTGAGTCAGCGCCGCAGGACTGACCGAAACGGTCGGCAGCTCACATGCGGAATACGCCGTAGCGCTGCGGTTCGATCGGCGCATTCATCGAAGCCGAGATCGCCAGCCCCAGCACGCGACGGGTGTCGACCGGATCGATGATGCCGTCGTCCCACAGCCTGGCGCTGGCGTAGTACGGATGGCCCTGGCGCTCGTACTGCTCGCGCAGCGGTGCCTTGAAGGCCTCTTCCTCCTCGGCCGACCAGGTGCCGCCCTTCGCCTCGATGCCATCGCGCTTGACCGTGGCCAGTACCGAGGCGGCCTGTTCGCCGCCCATCACGCTGATCCGCGCGTTCGGCCACATCCACAGGAAGCGCGCGCCGTAGGCGCGGCCGCACATCGCGTAGTTGCCGGCACCGAAGCTGCCGCCGATCACCACGGTGAATTTTGGCACGTGTGAACACGCCACGGCGGTCACCATCTTGGCGCCATCCTTGGCAATGCCGGCCTGCTCGTATTTCTTGCCGACCATGAAACCGGTGATGTTCTGCAGGAACACCAGCGGCACGTTGCGCTGGTTGCACAGCTCGATGAAGTGGGTGCCCTTGAGCGCGCTCTCGGCAAACAGGATGCCGTTGTTGGCGACGATGCCCACCGGGTAACCGTGGATGTGGGCGAAGCCGCAGACCAGAGTCTTGCCGTAGCGTGCCTTGAATTCCTGCAACTCCGAGCCGTCAACGATGCGCGCGATCACCTCGTGGATGTCGAACGGGCGCCGCGTATCGGCGGGGATCACCCCGTACAACTCTTCGGCGGGATATTTCGGTTCGACCGGGGTGCGCAGTGCCAGCGGCATCGGCTTGATCCGGTTGAGGTGTCCCACGATGTCGCGCGCGATCGACAAGGCATGGGCGTCGTCCTCGGCAAAATAGTCGGCGACCCCGGAGATCGAGGTATGCACGTCGGCGCCACCAAGCGCCTCGGCGTCCACCACTTCGCCGGTGGCCGCCTTCACCAGCGGCGGACCGCCCAGGAAAATCGTGCCCTGTTCGCGCACGATGATGGTCTCGTCACTCATCGCCGGCACATACGCGCCGCCGGCCGTGCACGAGCCCATCACCACCGCGATCTGCGGGATGTTGAGCGCTGACATCCGGGCCTGGTTGTAGAAGATCCGGCCGAAGTGTTCCTTGTCCGGAAACACCTCGTCCTGCAGCGGCAGGAACGCGCCACCGGAATCGACCAGGTAAATGCACGGCAGGCAGTTCTCCAGTGCCACTTCCTGCGCGCGCAGATGCTTCTTCACGGTAATCGGGAAATAGGTGCCGCCCTTGACCGTGGCGTCATTGGCGACCACCACCACCTCGATGCCGTTGACCCGGCCGATGCCGGTGATCAGCCCGGCGGCGGGGGCGATGTTGTCGTACATGCCGTGGG
>JBDTKM010000144.1:0-3463 GCA_039935315.1 Rhodanobacter sp.
TCGCGCCACAGCGCGTTGTCGTATGGGCATGCGCAGCGGCTGGAAGCCCAGCTCAAGGCCGAAGTGCAGGAGATGCTGGCCTTGGCCGAAGCGGCCGATCAGAGCACGGTGCCCGATGGCGTCAGCCGAGGAGCTGCAGCGATGCTGGCCGCGCTACAGGCGTTGCCTGACGGATGGAGCCCGCCCAGACGCTGCTGGCTGACACCGGCTACTTCAGCGTCACGAACGTCGAAGCCTGCATGGTTGCCCGCATATAACCCCTGATAGCGCTCGGTCGCGACGCGCATCACCCGGCGCGACGCGAACGCTTCGAGAAACCGGCAGCGCTCGAAGCGCCCGCCAGCCCCGTCGAGCAGATGAAGCACGCGCTCAAGACCAGGAACGGCCGCGCCGCCTACGCGCTGCGCAAGCAAACGGTGGAGCCGGTATTCGGCATCATCAAATCAGTGATGAACTTCCGCCGGTTCCTGCTGCGCGGGCTGGCGCACGTGAGCCACGAATGGACGCTGGTGTGCCTGGCGTGGAACTTCAAACGGATGGCCATGTTGCGCACGAAATCCGCCCAGAGCGCCTTAAACCGCTGGAAATCCGTTCGTTTCGACGATAGTGGCCGCTAAAAACTCTTTGGGCTCACTACGTCGGTGTACCTATCTTTCTCTGCGCGCGCATCGGCGTTGTGCTGACCTCAAGTCCGACAGACTCCTAGGGCAGGATAGGCTTGGCGGCGCCATTTATGGTTGAAGCCATGCCCCCTTTTCATCCACCATCGATTGCCAGTCGTTCTGATCTGAGAGGTCAAACAGCCAGCATCAGCCGGCTCCGTCAAGCCAGTGGGTTTGCCACTGATTTCGCTCGCAGCGCTTCATAGAGTTGCCTTGGCCCCAACAGGATGTCCTTCAATCCGGCTCGCACGCGCTCGGAACCCAGCGCCTGCGTACTCATCGTCGAATGCGCCTCCAGCGCATCCATGATCGCGTACATCAACGCATTCTTCAGATCGGGGGAATTGGCGAACTGTTCCTTGCTGTTGTTACCGGCCTGCTGCACGAGCGTTTCGTTCTCCAGCAGCTTGCCTTTGATCGCGCCGTTCACGTAATGCAGTTGGTCGCCATCGGTCAGTTGCCCCTCGAACAGGCCGTTGACCTTCTCGATGATCTCGGCGAGCAAGGCGTGC
The DNA here is from genome assembly GCA_039935315.1 of Rhodanobacter sp. Taxonomy (GTDB): domain Bacteria; phylum Pseudomonadota; class Gammaproteobacteria; order Xanthomonadales; family Rhodanobacteraceae; genus Rhodanobacter. The sequence goes on from JBDTKM010000144.1 coordinate 1,175, forward strand.
TGCTTGTCCTGCAACGCGCCACTACCGACCGCGTCCATGGCCGGAATCTTGTAGCCACCCTTGCCGTCATCCTGGAGGTTCATGGGCTGCCGGCCAGCACTGCGCACCGTGTGATGGGTCAGCACCACTTTCGACAGATCCACCGTGTCGCGCTCGCGGCCGAACTCCAGCAGCGGGATCAGCCGCTTGTAGAAGATGAAGCGTTTTTCGATATCGGTATTGCCGTAGTCAAACACCTGCGACAGGAACGCGTACAGGCGCACGTAGGCGCCCATGTCGTTCTTGAACAGCACCAGCGCGTCAAGCGTGTCCTTGCTGGCCTCGGCGGCTTTGTCATCGCCATCTGCCAGCGCCGTTGCCCGTGCCTGCTGTGCGGCCTTGTAACGGGTCAGCAGGCGCTGGGCCACTGGCGCGATGGCGGCACTCAATTGCGTCTGGGTGCCACTGGGATCGGTCTCCACCTTGGCCACGCGATCGACCTCGAAGTCGTCGTAGTGACCGCTGGCGTCGAGCTTGGCGCGCAGATCAAAGACCAGGTGCGGATCAGTGATCGCCTCGAGTTCTGCGGTGGCGTAGTAGGTTTTGAACGCCTTGAGGACTTCCGCCGCCTCGTTGACGAAATCGAGGATGTAGGTCGTGTCCTTGCCAGGATGCGCGCGGTTCAGTCGCGACAGCGTCTGCACCGCCTGAATACCGCCCAGCATCTTGTCCACGTACATGCCACACAGCAGCGGCTGGTCGAAGCCGGTCTGGAATTTGTTCGCCACCAACAGCAGGTGATAGTCCGGCTGGGCAAACGCATCGCGGATATCGCGACCCTTCAAGCCCGGGTTCAAGTCGGCGCTGGTTTCGCTCACTGTTGACGGGAAACTCTCCGGATCATTCACCTCACCCGAGAACGCCACCAGTACGCCCAGCTGGTAGTGCTGACGCTCGATATAGCCGCGGATCGCCTTCTGCCAACGCACCGCCTCCTTGCGGCTGCCGACCACCACCATGGCCTTGGCTTTGCCGTCGAGCAGTGGCTGCACATTCTCGCGGTAGTGCTCCACCACGATCTGCACCTTCTGCGCGATGTTGTACGGGTGCAGGCGAACCCACTGCATGATTCCCTTCATCGCCGCACTGCGTTCCACCTGCGACTCGTCGTACTCCTTGCCGTCGTGCGCCAGACGGAAAGCCAGCTTGTACGGCGTGTAGTTCTTCAGCACGTCGAGGATGAAACCCTCTTCGATCGCCTGACGCATCGAGTACACATGGAACGGCTGCGGCAGGCCGTCCGCGCCGGGCCGGCCAAACAGCTCCAGCTGTCTTCTGCTTCGGCGTGGCGGTAAAGGCCACATAGGTCAGGCCCTTGTTGCCACCGGCCCGCGCGGCCATACCTGCAGCCAGCAGAGTCTCGGTGTCAATCTCGCCGCCATCCTCCAGCTCGGCCCGTTCCTCGGCACTCAGCAACTGCTTGAGCTTGGCTGCGGCATCCCCGGTCTGCGAGCTGTGTGCCTCGTCGGCGATCACTGCGAAGCACTTGCCTTCGGTCGCCGCCAATTCCTGCACGGCCTGCAGTGCGAACGGAAAGGTCTGGATGGTGCAGACGATGATCTTCTTGCCGTTCTTCAGCGCCTGCCCCAGCTGCGCGCTCTTGCTGCCGTGCTCACTGGTAATGGTTTCCACCACACCGGTGGTGCGCTCAAAATCGAAGATCGCCTCCTGCAGCTGGGCATCCAGCACGTTGCGGTCGGAGATCACCAGCACGCTGTCGAACAGCTTCTTGTTTTCCACATCATGCAGGTCGGCAAGGAAATGCGCGCTCCAGGCAATCGAGTTGGTCTTGCCCGAGCCGGCCGAATGCTGGATCAGGTAACGCTGACCGGCGCCTTGCTCCAGCACATTGGCAACGAGCTTCCGTGTGGCGTCGAGCTGGTGGTAGCGCGGGAAAATCACGCCCGTGAGGTTCTTCTTGTCGTCGCGCTTGCCGATCAGGTAGCGGCCAAGGATTTCCAGCCAGCTGTCGCGTGCCCACACTTCTTCCCACAAGTACGCGGTGGCAAAACCGCCCGCGTTGGGCACATTGCCCGCCGCTCCATGATTGCCGCGATTGAACGGGAGAAAGCGTGTTGCCGGCCCAGCCAGCCGTGTGGTCATCATCACCTCGGCCTGGCTCACCGCGAAGTGCACCAGCGCACCACCGGGAAAGCCGAGGATCGGTTCGGCCACGCCACCCTTGGGCTGCGGATGCCGATCGAAGCGGTACTGATCCACGGCGTCGTTCACGCTCTGGGTGAAGTCAGA
>JBDTKM010000145.1:0-4050 GCA_039935315.1 Rhodanobacter sp.
CGGCTCGCACGACAAGACCTTCCAGATTACCGGCGATGGCGTGGTCAAGGTAATCGACGAGTCCGGCACCGCGCTGTTGCAGCACGACGTCGAGGCCGGCGACATCTGGCGCATGTGTCAGGTCAAGGACGCGCCGATCCAGGACTGGGTGAAGCTGGCGGTCAGCCGCGCACGCCATACTCCGGCCATATTCTGGCTCGACTCGCAGCGCGCGCACGATGCGCAGATCATCAAGAAGGTCGAGCGTTATCTGAAGGATTACGACATCAGTGGGCTGGACATCCGCATCATGGAACCGGCTGCGGCGACGCGTTTCTCGCTGCAGCGCATCCGCAAGGGCCTGGATACCATCTCGGTCACCGGCAACGTGCTGCGCGACTACCTCACCGACCTGTTCCCGATCATGGAGCTGGGCACCAGCGCCAAGATGCTGTCGATCGTGCCGTTGATGGCCGGTGGTGGCTTGTTCGAAACCGGCGCCGGCGGCTCGGCACCCAAGCACGTGCAGCAGTTCCTGCAAGAGAACCATCTGCGCTGGGATTCGCTGGGCGAGTTCCTGGCGCTGGCCGCTTCGCTGGAGCATCTGGGCCAGCGCGATCACAGTGTCCAGATCGACGTGTTGGCGAAAACACTCGACCAGGCCAACAGCAAGTTCCTCGACACCAACAAATCGCCCTCGCGCAAAGTGGGTGAGCTGGACAACCGCGGCAGCCACTTCTACCTGGCGTTGTACTGGGCGCAGGCGCTGGCCGCGCAGGACGAGGACGCGGCGCTGAAGTCGAAGTTCGCCGCGGTGGCGGCGGCGTTGAACCGCGATGAGGCGAAAATCGTCGAGGAGCTGAACCGGGTGCAGGGCAAAGCGGTCGAGATCGGTGGCTATTACCACCCGGATCTGGCCAAGGTCGACGCCGCGATGCGCCCCAGCGCCAGCTTCAATGCCGCGCTGGCGCTGTTGTTGGCGTGATGGGAGTCGGGGCCGGAGGGCGTCGAGTCGCAACTTGACGCCCTCGCTCCTCAGTGCCACGAGTCAGGATCAGGCTGCCACAATGACCGCTTCGAGGACTGAGACAGACGCATGCGGCTACGTTGTGGAATTTTCCTGTTGGCGCTGTGCGCCAGCGCGCCCGCGTTGGCGCAATCGACTGCGGATTCCCTGGCCCCGCCCCCGCCGCCGGTGCCAGCCAACGTGGCCAATCTGGCGGCCGTGGTGGTCAGCGGCGTGCAGCCGGGGCCGGGCCTGTGGAAGGTAAGTCGCGGCGGCCACGTGATGTGGATACTTGGCACCCTCTCGCCATTGCCACGCGCCATGCAATGGCAGTCGCATGAAGTTGACCAGGTGATGGCCGCCTCACAGCAGGTGCTGCTGCAGCCGTCGGTGCGGGTCAAGGCCGACGTGGGCTTCATCGGCAAGTTGTTCCTGCTGCCGTCGGCCTACAGCGCGCGCAAGAACGCCGACGGCAGGACGTTGCAGCAGGTGCTGCCGCCGTCGGTGTATGCGCGCTGGCTCGTGCTCAAGCAGAAATACATCGGCAAGGATCGCGGCATCGAGGGCTGGCGGCCGCTGTTTGCCTCGCAGGAGTTGTATCGCAAGGCGCTCAAGGCGAATGGCCTGAGTCGTTCCGGTGGGGTCAAGACCAACATTGACGCCCTGGCCAAACGCGATGGGGTGCCGCAGTTATCGACCGACTACACGGTACAGATCGAGCATCCGCATGCGGCGATCAAGGCGTTCAAGCAGGCGGCGCCGCACGACATCACCTGCTTCATTCGCACCCTGGACAGCGTCGAGCACGACATGCCGGCGATGACGGTGCGCGCGAATGCGTGGGCCACCGGTGATCTGCAGGCGCTGCGCCAGTTGCCGGACAGCGATCGTCGCGAGGCCTGCGTGGCGGCGTTGACCGCTGCCGGGTTTGCACAGACGCTGGGCTTGAACGATGTGCCGGCGAAACAGCGTGCGCTGTGGCTGGCAGCCGCGCGCAAGGCGCTGGCCACCAATGCGCAGACATTCGCACTGTTGCCGATGGATGAACTGCTCAAGCCGGACGGTTATCTGGCCGCGCTGCAGGCCGAGGGTTACCGGGTCGAGTCGCCGGAAGAGCAGGATGCCGACATCGCGCCAGACGGCACCGTCGCCGCGCCCGCACAAGCCACCACCGTCACGCCATGATCAACTGGCGCTGGCCCGATCCAGTTGCGCGATCTCGTCCTGATGCAGGTGCAGCGAAGTCGCCCCCAACAACTCCCGCAACTGTTCCACGCTGGTCGCACTGGCGATCGGTGCGCTGATGCCGGGTCGCGCCATCAACCACGCCAGCGCGACCTGAGCCGGGGTGGCAGAATGCGCGGCGGCGACGCTATCCAGCGTGGTCAACACGCCAAGGCCGCGCGGATTGAGGTACTTTTTCACGCCGCTGGCGCGCGCAGAACTCTTGCCCAGGTCGGACGTGTTGCGGTATTTGCCACTGAGGAAGCCGCTGGCCAGACCGTAATAACTGAGCACGCCCAGATGCTCGCGTATCGCCAGTGGCTCGAGTTCCGCTTCGTAACCACCGCGACTGACCAGGTTGTATTCCGGCTGCAGGCACTCGTAGCGGGGCAGGCCGTGCTGTTGCGATACGGCCAGCGCATCGGCAAAGCGTGCCGTGCCAAAGTTGGAGGCGCCAATTGCGCGCACCTTGCCGGCCTCGATCAGTCGGGAAAATTCGCCCAGCGTGTCGGCCATCGGTACGCTGGCGTCGTCCTCGTGCGCAAAGTACAGATCGATGCAGTCCACCTGCAGCCGCTGCAGCGATCCTTCCACCGCCTGATGGATGTTCATCGGCGACAAGCCCGGATGTTCGGCCCACTTGGCCACCTTGGTGGCGATCAGCACCTGCTGGCGCTTGCCGCTGCGCTTGAGCCACCGACCGATGATGGTCTCCGACTCGCCGCCCTGATTGCCGGGCGCCCACGCCGAGTACACATCCGCCGTGTCGATCAGGTTGCCGCCGGCATCGACGAAGGCATCGAGCAATTCGAATGAACGCTTTTCGTCCACACTCCAGCCAAAAACGTTGCCGCCCAGCACAAGCGGGTAGATCGAGAGTGGCGAGTTGCCGAGCTGGCGCTGTTGCATTGGGACACCTGGGGTTGGCGGGGACTCGGTCCGAGGTGGTTGCGGCAAGGGCCGGATTCAAGCGGGCACGGGGCCGACGGAGGGCATCACGCAGTTACTTGATGCCCTTCGTCGCCCGGCGCTGTACAGTTTGTATTCCAACACCACGAGGAGTTCGTACCATGAAGTCACGCGCCGCCGTCGCCTGGGCCGCAGGCCAGCCGCTCAGCATCGAGGAAGTGGACGTCGCCGGGCCGAAGGCCGGTGAAGTGCTGGTGCGCATTGTCGCCACCGGGGTTTGCCACACCGATGCCTTCACGCTGTCCGGCGACGATCCGGAAGGGCAGTTCCCGGTGATCCTCGGTCACGAGGGTGGTGGCATCGTCGAGGAAGTGGGTGCTGGCGTGACCTCGCTGCAAGTGGGCGACCATGTGATCCCGCTGTACACGCCCGAATGCGGCGAGTGCGAATACTGCCGTTCCGGCAAGACCAATCTGTGCCAGAAGATCCGCGTAACCCAGGGCCAGGGCCTGATGCCAGACGGCACCTCGCGCTTCTCGTTGAACGGCAAGCCGTTGCTGCACTACATGGGCACCAGTACGTTCAGCGAATACACCGTGCTGCCGGAAATCTCGCTGGCGAAAATCAACAAGGCCGCACCGCTGGAGAAGGTCTGCCTGCTCGGTTGTGGCATTACCACCGGCATCGGCGCGGTGCTCAACACGGCGAAGGTGGAAGCGGGCGCGTCGGTGGCGGTGTTCGGCTTGGGCGGCATCGGTTTGTCGGTCCTGCAGGGTGCGGTGATGGCAAAAGCCGGCCGCATCATCGCGATCGACACCAATCCGGCGAAGTTCGAGATGGCGCGTCTGCTTGGCGCCACCGACTGCGTCAATCCGAAGGATTACCCGGATACGCCGATCCAGCAGGTGATCGTCGAGCTCACCAACGGTGGC
>JBDTKM010000146.1:0-3456 GCA_039935315.1 Rhodanobacter sp.
TTCACACTCATGAGAGTGAATATTGACGCCATCGGAATTTGTCTGCATGATGCGGCAGGAAAGGTCCTTGCTTGCCGGTTGCTGGAAAAGCCGTTTGCTGCAAGCTGATGAGACCGTAGCGGTGCCGGAAGTGCGATTTTACTCATGCAGAGCAAGCATCTTTCTGCAGATCCTGCGAAATTGAAATTCCATGGGAGGGGGAGATTCCGGTGCGAACAAAACTTCATCTGCGGCAGTTCTCGCAGCATTCATGCCGGTATGCACAACCGCGTGGATGGCATCCGACAACTGCCTGTTCCCGCGACTTTCGACGCCCGTGACTATCGTGGATAACGGTGGACTCAAGGTCTCGGCACATCAGGCACCGCTTATCCCCGGCGTCCGAGCCTGGGTTGCGCTTGGCATGCTTTGCTTCGTATACGTGCTGAATTTTCTGGATCGTCAGCTTCTGGCCATCCTCGCGAAGCCCATTCAGGACGCGCTAGGCCTGTCGGATGGCCAGTTGGGGTTGATAGGCGGCCTCTACTTCGCGGTGTTCTACACGGTTATATCGATTCCGATCGGCTGGTTGGCCGACCGGACCAACCGCGTCAGGGTGTTGTCGCTCGCCTGCGTCGTCTGGAGCGCCGCCACCATGGCTTGCGGCCTGGCGCGCAGCTACCCCGAGCTGGCGATTGCCCGCATGACGTCGGGCTTTGGCGAGGCTGGTGGCGTTCCTCCGTCCTACGCCATCATTTCCGACTATTTCCCGCCTGGCTGGCGCGGGAGAGCATTAGGCATATACAACCTCGGTCCACCCATCGGCGCGGCCCTTGGTGTCGCTTTTGGGGCATTCATCGCGGTCACCTGGGGTTGGCGATACGCATTCATCATTCTCGGAGGCGTGGGCGTGTTGACCGCTGGCGTGCTGAGCCTCACGGTGCGCGAGCCGCGCAAGGGCGGCCTTGATGACGCCGCGAGAAGCGACGCACGTACGTCGGGATTTCTCGAAACCCTGAAGATGTTCGTTTCACACCCCGCGCTGATGCTTGCTGCATTTGGAAGCGCCGCGACGCAGATGATCACTTATGGAATGGGCAACTTCACCACGCTGTTCCTGATGCGCGAGAAAGGCATGACGCTGGATGAGGTCGCGGTGTACTACGCGCTGGTGATCGCCGTTGGAATGGGCGGGGGAATGCTTGTTTCAGGCAGAATGCTGGACCATTTCAGCCGTCGCTCCAAGGCTGCATATGGCTTGCTTCCCGCCATTTCGCTCGTGCTCGCCATGCCACTTTACGTGGGCTTCGTCTGGGCACCCGGGTGGGCGCTTTCGCTGTGGTTTCTGCTCGGCGTGGCGTTTCTCAACTACTTCTATCTCACCGCGTCGGTGACGCTAGTCCAGCAGGAAGTGCGGCCGGACCAGCGGGTCATGTCGGGTGCATTGCTGTTGTTGGTCATGAACTTCATCGGCCTGGGGTTCGGTCCCACCTTCGTCGGCCTCGTCAGCGACCATTTCCACGCCAGTCATCCCGAGCATTCCCTGCAAATCGCGCTGTACACCCTCGTGCCGTTTTACTTCCTCGCCATCGTGCTGTTCCTATTCCTGGCACGGGTGCTTCGAAGGGAAGAGCGGATCATCAAGAACGGAGGATCCAAACTGTGACTTCGCTTCGCAACAGCGCCCTGAGCGCCTTGCTCATTTGCTTCACCAGCGTGTTCTCATCCTCCTCGATTGCAGGTCCCTTCATGTCATCCTCATCGCAGGCCGAATCCTCCCCTGTCGCGACTACGTCCGCCGGTCAAGTGGAAGGACGGGTCATAGGGTCACTGAATGTGTTCAAGGGCATTCCATACGCTGCCCCGCCGGTCGGCGCATTGCGCTGGAGACCACCAGCGCCGATGCCCGCCTGGTCGGGGATCAGGAAAGCCACACAGTTCGGGCTCGCCTGCTTCCAGCCCAGACCCAAGCTCTCGAACATCTATGCGGGCAAACCCATGCCGATGGGCGAGGACTGCCTGACGGTGAATGTCTGGGCACCCAAGGATGCGCGCAACGCACCGGTCTTCTTCTGGATCTATGGCGGTGCCCTGTGGGGTGGTGCGAACCGCGACCCACTCTATGATGGCGCGCGTCTGGCCCAGCAAGGTGTCGTGGTGGTATCGGTCAACTACCGGGTTGGCCCGCTGGGCTGGCTCGCCCTTCCCGCACTCAGTGCCGAGTCGCCCGATGGCATCTCGGGCAATTACGGTCTCCAGGACCAGATCGCAGCACTGCGCTGGGTAAAGGACAACATCGGCGCATTCGGCGGCGATCCGGCAAACGTCACTATCGCTGGCGAATCCGCCGGTGGCTTGAGCGTCATGTACCTCATGGCGGCGCCCGAGGCGCGTGGGTTGTTCGCGAAGGCGATCGCCCAGAGTGCCTACATGATCTCCATGCCTGCATTGAAGGAGAGCAAGTACGGCACGCCATCAGCCGAGGAAAGCGGCACCAAGCTGGCCGCGGCATTGCATGCACCCGATCTCGCGGCCTTGCGCGCGATGGACGCGGGCAAGTTGACCGAGGCGGCGGCCGCGGATGGATTTGCGCCCTGGGTGACGGTGGACGGCCACCTGGTGCCGCACCAGCTTGTTGATATTTTCCGGAAGGGTGAGCAGGCGCATGTACCGTTGCTGGCCGGTTTCAACAGCGGCGAAATTCGTTCGCTGAGGGTCCTGGCACCGCAACCACCCGCAAGCGCGGCCGAGTACGAAAGCATCATTCGCGATCGCTACGGCGATCTCGCCGACGAGTTTCTGCGCCTGTACCCCAGCAGCAACCTTGAGCAGAGCATCATCGCCACCACGCGCGACGCCCTCTACGGCTGGACCGCGCAGGACCTGGTACGCAAGCAGACGGCGATCGGGCAGCCCGCCTACCTCTATCTCTTCGACCATGGCTATCCGGCCGCCGATGCCGCGGGTCTGCATGGCTTCCACGCCAGCGAACTGCCTTACGTGTTCGGCAACTTCGAAGGTACGCCGCCACTGTGGCCGAAGGTTCCCGAAACGCCAAGCGAGAGGCGGCTTTCCGATGCGATGATCGATTACTGGACTAGCTTTGCTCGATCCGGCAAGCCGGTCGCCAAAGGCCAGCCTGATTGGCCTGTATTCGGATCGAACATGGCGTACATGGCGTTCGAGCATACCCCGCAGCCCTCACATGATCTGTTCCCGGGGATGTACAAACTCGTGAACGAAGTTGTCTGCAGACGCAGGGAAAGCGGAACCCAGCCGTGGATCTGGAACGTCGGAATCGCCGCGCCGCAGCTGCCACCGAAAAACGTTGAGTGCGCGTCACACTGAATCGACGGTCAATGCAGAAATGGCCACTTCGATTCTCATTGGCGCTAGGAGCGTGGGCGGTAGAAACCAAGTGAGCGAGGCAAAGTGGATTTGAGTCAGGTTTTTCGATCGTTTGAGGCGAATAGCCGT
>JBDTKM010000147.1:0-11283 GCA_039935315.1 Rhodanobacter sp.
CCAAGCGCGATTCCGACAGCGCCGATGCCGCGTGGCAGCAGGTGGAACCACGTTTCCACTTCAGTCAGACGCAACGCGATGACATCCTGCGCGCGCTGGCCTTGTTCCAGGCCTTCGACTTCGACGACGGCGCGCTGGCTCGCCTGAACGCGCTGCCGCCGGCGGCGCAAGACGACAGCACGCGCGAGTGGCGCGCGCGCGTGGCGCTGGCCCACCGGAACTGGCCCGAGGTGCTGGCCGCGATCGCGGCGATGCCGCCCGCTTTGCAGCAGGACGGCGAGTGGCAATATTTCCGCGCGCGGGCGCTGGCTGCTACCGGCGCCGCGCCCCAGGCGCGGCAACAATTCGAGGCGCTGGCCGGGCAGCCCACCTATTTCGGCTTCATGGCCGCCGACCAGTTGCAGCAGCCTTATGCGATCTGTCCGTTGACTCTGGACGACGACGCGCGGCGCGAGCAGGAATTGCTGACCCAGCCAGGCCTGCAGCGCGCCTTCGAATTGTTTGCGGTCGACCTGCCGCAGTTGGCGCGGCGCGAATGGACGCAAGCACTGCAGGGCGCCGACGCGGCGACCTTGCGCCTCGCCGCGGACCTCGCCAACCGCCGCGGCTGGTACGACCGCGCCGTGTTCACGCTGAACCATGGCGAGGCACTGCGCCTGTACGATCTGCGTTTTCCGCTGGCCAGCCAGGACGGCCTGGTGCCGCAAGCCGAGCAGGCCGGTATCCCGCCGGCATGGGCCTACGCGATCCTGCGCGCCGAGAGTGCCTGGATGAGCGATGCGCGTTCCGGCGCCAACGCGCGTGGCCTGATGCAACTGTTGCCCGGCACAGCGGCGCTGGTGGCCAAGCGCAGCGGCATGAACTGGGCTGGCGCCGCCAGCCTGTACGACCCCGCCGTCAACATCGCGCTGGGTACGCGCTACCTGGCGCAAATGGCCCAACGTTTCAATGGCTCGATCTGGCTGGCCAGCGCCGCTTACAACGCCGGCCCGAACCGGGTCGACCGCTGGCTGGCGACGCGCAGTGCGCTGGCACCAGACCTGTTCGTCGCCACCATGCCGTACAAGGAAACCCGTGAATACGTGGCGCGGGTGATGGCCTTCAGCGTGATCTACGATTGGCGTCTGCACGGCGGCGCCGTGCCGCTGGCGCTACGGATGAGTCCGATCGGTCAGCCCGCCGCGCCGGCAGACAGCAACACCGTGCGCCGCGCCATCGTGTGCACCGCCCCGGCGCCCGCGGAAGCTTCCAGCACGACTGGTATGTCGGCGCCGCCATCGATCGCGCCGGCCAGGAACTGAAATCGACATGAGCACGCAGCAACTGGTAATTCTTGGCGGCACGGGATTCGTGGGCAGCCACCTGGTGCGCAGGCTGGCCGCCGCGGGCCACCGCATCGTGCTGCTCAGCCGCAACCGCGAGCGACGCCGACTGCTCGGCGTCCTGCCCGGCGTCAGCGTACGCAGCGCGGACATCTACGATGACGCGGCGCTGCGCCAGCACTTCGAAGGCGCCGACGGGGTGATCAACCTGGTCGGCATCCTCAACCCGAGCGGAGCGCAGACGTTCCAACGCGTCCATGTCGAGCTGACCCGGCGCGTGATCGCCGCCTGCGAGTCGGCCGGCGTGGCGCGCCTGCACCAGATGAGTTCGCTCAAGGCCGGCCAGGGTCTGTCAAATTACCTGAAGTCCCGTGGCGAAGCCGAAACGCTGGTCAAGGCCTCTGCCCTGGACTGGACGATCTACCAGCCCAGCGTGATCTTCGGCGCGGGCGACGGGCTGGTCAGCCGCTTCGCCAGGTTGCTGCGACTGATGCCGGTGCTGCCGCTGGCACGCGCCCGATCACGCATGGCACCTACCTGGGTGGGCGACGTGGCCGACGCCATCGCCCGCTGCGTCGGCGACCCCCAGCTCAGCCGGCGGCGCAGCTTCGAATTGTATGGTCCCGAAGTACTCACCCTGGGCGAGATCGTGCAGCGCATCCGCGCCGGCGCCGGCCTGCGCACGCCGATCATCGCGCTGCCTGACAGCCTCGGCCGGCTGCAGGCACAGGTGGCCGAGTGGCTGCCGGGCAAACCGTTCTCGCTGGACAACTTCCGTTCGCTGCGCACCGATTCGGTCGGCAAGAACGACGGCTATGCCACAGTCGGCATCGCGCCGCGCTCGTTCAGCGCGGGCCTGCCCACCTTGCTCGAAGCGCCGCGGCGGCAACGTCAATTGGACGACTTCCGCTCGCGGCGGCGTTGAGCCAACCGTGCCAGATGGGACGGCTGTCCAAATGCGTCGAGAAAATCAGACGGCTCCCCGACTCTCGAGTGCGCTGTTTCAAGCAGGTCCCGCAGCGCCAAATCGAGAATTCACGTTCTACTCCCCTCGCAACCAGCGCGCCGCGTCTACCGCGTAATAAGTCAGGATCGCGTCTGCCCCTGCCCGCTTCATCGCGGTGAGCGCTTCCAGCACCACCGCTTTCTCATCCAGCCAGCCGTTCTGCGAGGCGGCCTTCAACATCGCGTACTCGCCGCTGACCTGGTAGACGAAGGTCGGCGCGCCGAACTGATCCTTCACCCGGCGCACGATGTCCAGATACGGCAAACCGGGCTTCACCATCACCACGTCGGCGCCTTCCGCGAGATCCAGCTGGATCTCGCGCAGCGCTTCGTCGCTGTTGCCCACGTCCATCTGGTAGGTGTGCTTGTCGCCCTTGCCGAGGCTGGCCGAGGAGCCCACCGCATCGCGAAACGGGCCGTAGAAGGCCGAGGCGTATTTGGCCGAGTAGGCGAGGATGCGCGTATGGATATGCCCGGCCGCCTCCAGCGCGGCACGGATCGAACCGATGCGGCCATCCATCATGTCCGACGGCGCCACGAAATCCATGCCGGCATCGGCCTGGGCCAGTGACATCTTGATCAGCGCCTCGACGGTCGGCTCGTTCATCACGTAGCCGACCTCGTCGATCAACCCGTCTTGACCGTGCGTGGTGTAGGGGTCCAGCGCCACGTCGCCGATCAAACCGAGTTCGGGATACTTCGCTTTCAGGGCGCGGGTGGCGCGATGCATCAGGTTATCCGGGTTCCACGCTTCGCGCGCATCGAGCGTCTTCACCTCGGCACCCGGAGACGGGAACAACGCCAGCGCCGGAATACCAAGCTGCACGCATTCGCCCGCCAGCTTCAGCAGCTCGTCAATGGAGAGGCGATCCACGCCGGGCATGGACGATACGGGTTCTCGCTGCGCGGTGCCTTCGATGACGAAGGCGACCATGATCAGGTCGCTGGGCAACAAGGTGTGTTCGCGCATGAGCGCGCGCGAGAAGGCATCGTGGCGCATGCGGCGCATGCGGGTGGCGGGGAAGCTCATGGCAACTCTCGTGAAACAAGGTGATCGCGTATTTTACGCTGCTGCACCCGTCTGCCGTCTTGACGGACAATATGTCGCGCCAGCATCGCTGCTTCGCAGGTGCTAACACCCTGCACACCACAAACTTGGCAAAATGCGCGGTCATGGCGCCGCGCACTCCGCGGGACGCCCCTCTCTCACTTCAGGAAGCTCGATGAGCCAGCCACCCAGCAATCCCACCCTGCTCGTCGATCTGGGTGGCACCAATGTTCGCTTCGGCGTGGCTGACACGTCGCGTGAGCGCCCGCTGCTGACTGACAGCATCCGGCGCTATCGCGTGGCCGAACACGATTCGCTGGTGTCAACCGCAAAGCACTACCTGGCCGATACGAAGCTCGAGGTGAAGCGCGCCATCATCGCGGCGGCCGGCCGCATCGTCGACGGCGAGACGGTCAAGGTCACCAACAACCCATGGGCCATTTCCGCCCGCCAGACCGCCGACGCGCTGGGGTTGGAGCACGTCCACCTGGTCAACGATTTCGCCGCACAGAGCATGGCGGTGACCTTGCTGCAGGGCGACGACCTGGTCGACGTGGGCGCAGCGGTGAGACCGGTGATCGGCGCCGAAAACGAGCAGACGTTCGCCATTGTCGGCCCTGGCACCGGTCTGGGCGTCGGCGGCCTGCTGGTACGCAACGGCCACTGCAGCGTGCTGCAGACCGAAGGCGGCCACGCCGGTTTCGCCGCACATACGCCGGAAGACATCGCGATACTCGATTACCTCAACCACAAATATGGTCGCGTCTCCAATGAGCGGCTGATCTGCGGCCAGGGCCTGGTCAACCTGTACGACGCGATCTGCCATATGGTCGGTGCCAAGGCAGCGGACCTGAAGCCCGAAGACATCACCGAACGGGCGAAGAACGGCAGCTGCGCCTTGTGCACGCGCACGGTGGAGACCTTCGCCGGCATCTTCGGCAGCGTCTCCGGCGACCTGGTGCTCACGCTGGGCGCCTGGAACGGCGTTTATCTCACCGGCGGACTGATCCCGATCCTGCTGCCGTGGCTGGAACGCGGCCGCTTTCGCGAGCGCTTCGAGGCGAAAGGCCGTTTCCGCGACATCATGGAAAAGGTGCCGACGCAGGCGATCATGAATCCCGAGCCGGGCCTGCTCGGGGCGGCGGCGCTGGCCGTGATGGAGTCGGGCCAGTCACTGCTGGGGCGACGTTGACCGGCGACCGCCCGAGCCCGGCGCTGGTCCCTGGCAACCGTTGACACAACCACCCGGAGAATCGCATGCCCCGCCGCGACACCGCATTCCTGTTCGACCTCGACGGCACCCTCATCGATAGCGTCTACCAGCACGTGCTGGCGTGGAGGGAGGCGCTGGACAGCGAAGGCCTCGATGTTTCGGTGTGGCGCATCCACCGCAAGATCGGCATGAGCGGCGGCCTGTTCGCCCACATGTTGCTGCGCGAAACCGGTCTGGCCGTCACCGAAGAGCGCCTGGCGAGATTGCGCGAGCGGCACGCCGTCGCGTTCAACCGGCAACATGCGCAAGGCTCGGTGCGACCGCTACCGGGTTCGCGCGCCCTGCTCGACTACCTCACCGCCCAGGATATTCCGTGGGCGATCGCCACCAGTGGCCGGATGGAGACGGCCAGACACAACCTTGACTCGCTCGGCATCGATCCAGCGAAGGTGGCGGTCGTGACGCGTGACGACGTGCGTCATGCGAAGCCCGACCCGGACCTGTTCATCGCGGCCGCCGAACGCCTGGACATGGATATCCAGCAATCCCTGGTGATCGGCGACAGCGTGTGGGACATGCTCGCGGCCCAGCGCGCCCGCACGCTGGGCGTGGGCCTGCTGTGCGGCGGCTACGGCCGGGACGAACTGCAGCAGGCCGGAGCGTTTCGGGTGTACCGGGATCCGGCCGACCTGCTGCGCCACATCGACGAAGTGGTCGCGCGCGACTGAGGCACGAAGCGGGCGCTGAACCACGACTTCGCGCATCATGAAAACTTAATCACCGCGGTCCGGCACGGAGTTAGGCTGCCCAGGTCTCTTCCCCCCGGAGCGTTCCATGCGTCGTCTTGTCGCCAGCCTCCCGTTTGCCCTGCTGCTCGCCGCGTGTTCACCCTCGCCCGCACCATCGCCGGCTGCTGACCAGAGCGCACCCGTCAACGCCGCGCTGGGTTCGACCGCATGGTACGCGTGGGTCGATGGCGCGCTCGACATCAGCGACAGCGGTCATGGACCGGCCCCCGGCTCGGACGAATGGGACCAGCGCGTACAGCACAAGCTGGGCCAGGAAGCACCGCGCTCTAAACCGGGGTCGCCGGAATGGCAACAATCCGTCGATGCGCTGCTGCGCACGCGGATGCGACCCACGCCCTGAGCCGGTTCATTCGTCGCGGATTGCGGCGATCGGGTCCAGCGCTGCCGCCTGACGTGCGGGATAGATGCTGAAAGCCAGCCCGATCAGCGTGCACGCCAGCACGGAAGCGATCACGCTCACCGGCGCCCACGCCACATGCCAGCCGGCGAACGCGGCAATCGCATACGCCAGTGCCGCGCCGAACAACAAGCCGATCAACGCGCCCACGGCGCAGATCACCAGCGCCTCGCGCAAGAAGCGTTGCACGATGTCCTGCCGGCGTGCACCGATCGCACGCAGCAAGCCGATCTCGCGGCGCCGTTCCAGTACGTTGGCCAGCATGATGTTCATGATGCCGATGCCGCCGACCAGCAGACTGACGCCCGCGATCGAGCCCATCACCACACTGAAGATGCGCTGGGTCTTCTGGTTCTGCTCATACAGCTGCTGCGGCACGATCAATCGGTAGTCGCTGACGCCGGCATGGCGCTGGTCGAGCAATTCGGAAAGCACGCGCGCGCCACTGGCCAGGCTGCCCGGATCCTGCAGGCGCAGCAGGAAGCGGCTGACTTGATCCTCCATCGGCTGAAAGCGGAAACGCGCCAGCGCACTGGACAGCGGCACAAACACGGTGTTGCTGTCCGCACCCAGCGCCACCCCCTCGAACTTGTTCTGGCCCAGATCGCGGTCGGCCAATACACCGACCACGCGCAGCCACACCTGGTTGACCTTGAACAGCCTTCCAAGCGGCTTGCCGTCGGGAAACAGGTCATGCGCCGCCTGATGACCGAGCACGGCGACCGCAGCAAGGCTGCCGTCATCGGCGGCAGTCAATCCCCGCCCCTGCGCCAGATGCAGTGAAGCGAGCTGGAAATAATCGGGGCTGATACCCTCGACCTGGGCGTCGGCATGACCGCTGGTGCTGAAGACCCCCAAGGGCTTGACCTGCTTCTCGGCCGCGTAGCGTTGCGCCGACGGCACCACGCTCAGCGCAGCCCGCGCGTCGGCCACGGTGAGGCCCACACTGCGCGCACGCGCCTCCTTCAGGGCGTCGCCATCCTGGCTCTTCGCCTCGACGATCAAGTTGTGCAGGCCCAGGCTGTCGACCAACTTCAACGCCTCACGCCGACTCCCTTCACCGACACCTTGCATGGCGACGATCGCACCCACCCCGAAAATCATGCCGAGCAGGGTCAGCAGGGTGCGCAGCTTGCGCCGCGACAGTTCCTCGATCGCTTCGCGCCACCGTGCAGAAATCATTTCGCCTCCGTGGTCTTGGTCGTCGCCAGCAGCACCTGGTCGCCGGGGTGCAACCCGGCCAGCACCTGGGTGCGGGTCGCCCCACGCACGCCGAGGATGAGCTTGCGCGCAAGCACCTTGCCATCGACCAGCAACTGCACGGTGCTGGCTCCATCGGCCGCAGAACCAAGTGCCAGGTTCGGCACGCTGTAGCCCTTGGCCACCCGCAACAGGATGATCTTGCCGACGAATCGCTGGCCGGGAATCCAGCCATGGCGCTGTGCCGTATCCGCCGGCAAGGCAACCTTCATGTCCAGGTACTTCACCGGATTGTCGCGGTTGCGTGGCTGTGCGGCGGAGGCAATCCAGCTGATGCTGGCCGTGACTGTTTGCGCCGGCACGCCCCAGCGATGCAGCTCGACCTTGTCACCGACCTGGATGCCTTGTGCCTCGATCTGCGGCACGCTCAACTGCACTTCCAGCGCGTTCAGGTCGGGCAGGGTAGCAAACGGGTTGCCGGCAAACAGGTTGCTGCCCACATGCGGGGTCTGGCCAGTCCAGTCCTCACCCAGTACCAGCACACCGGCATGCGGCGCGCGCAACTCCAATGCGGCAAGGTCGGCCTGCTTTTGTGCGGCCACGGTATCGAAACTGTGGCGCTGGGCATCCAGCACGGCCAGCTCGGCATGGCCATTTGCGCTGGATTGATTTTCCCGTGCATCCAGGATGTGCTGGCGCACGCCCAGATAGTGCACGTCCTGCACGGCGTCGAGGATGTCATTGCGCGCCATCGCTTCCAGCGGCGCGTTTGCGTAGCGTTCGGCGATCGCGTATTGCACGGCAACCTCGGTCAGGTCGACCCCGAGCTGACCGCGTTTGTTGACCAGTTCGGCCTGCTTGGTCGCGCGCGCCAGCGTGTTGCGCTGCAGATCGATCCGCGCCTGCGCCAGATCCTGTTTGCTCTGCTGCGCCGAGAAGCGCGCGACCAGTTCACCTTTCTCGACGATGCTGCCGTCGGGTACCATCCAGTTGAGCTGACGCAAGGTGAACTGCGAACCGGGCACCAGCAAGGGCGTGGGTTTGCTCGAGCGCAAATCCCCCTCGCCCTGCACGCTGAACTCCAGCGGCGCGGCGCGTACTTGTTCCAGCACCAGGTGATCGTCCCCGCGATGCCCGCAACCGGCCAGCAGCGGCAGCAGCAGCCACATCCAGCGACGACTCATCGGGCGGCCGCCGACGCGACCGGAATGGTGACGCGCACTGACTGGCCGGGTTTGAGTTTGAGCTTGACCGGATCCAGCCGCACGACCAGATCAACCACCGGCACCGGTTCGACCCGCGACTTGCTGTGCACGGTGCTGCCCACCTCGGCAATGTGCCCGTCAATCCGGCGATCGCCGCCACCGGCAAGCACCACTTCAACGGGTTGATCCACATGTACCCGGCTGAGATCACGCTCGGGCAGGGCGGCACGCACGGCCAGGGTGGACAGGTCCGGCATCTGCGCCACCGACTGGCCAAGCCAGATCTGCGACCCGATATCGATCTTGCCGCCGCCCCAGCTATCCTGGTGCAGCACGATGCCCGCGCGCGGCGCGCTCACGGTGAGCGACGCCAGCCCGGTCTTCAGGCTTTTCACTTCAACCTCGAGTTCGCTGACGTCGGCGTCGGCCATGTGTTGCTCAGCGGCGCGCTCTTCGCGCGCGACCTGCTCGCGCTGCCTGGTCAACGCCAGCACCCGCTCGGCCTTGACCCGTGCAATCACCAGCTTCTGGTAATCCACGCGGGCCATGTATTCCTTCGGCTGCGCGGCCTTGCGCTGTGCCTTGTCCATCTCGGCCTGCGCCTTCGCCGTGGCCAATTCGGCATCGCGAGCACGATCGGCCAGGTCCAACCGCAGCTGCTCCTGCGTGCGTTGCTTTTCGATCAGCTCGCCCTGCTTGGCGGTGAGGTCCTTGACCACCGTGCCAGCGTCGAACGCAGCCACCATGTCGCCTTTCTTCACCTGCGCACCATCACCTGCCATCTGAGTCACCGTCATCTGCCACAGCCCTTCCACCGTCGGCGGAGAGATGGCCAGACTGCTCTGTGCATAGACCTCACCATCTACCTGCACGGGCGCCTCCGGCCGCGGTGCCCGCGCTGCCGCAGGACCGCTCCGGTCGCCGAGATCGGTATCCACCCGCACGCTCATACCCGACAGCAGCGGCAACGTCATCCGGGCCGGCAACGTGATATCCACCGTGTAGTAGCGCCCATCACCCCACTCGGCCCGGGCCGCGGGCGCACCGCCAAGGGCATCGACGACACCGGTGAGCTGATGTCCCGGCAGCGCGTCAAAATACAACCGCACCGACTGGCCGGTGCGCAAGCCCTGACGGTCCGGCGCCAGCACCCAGGCGCGCACCGTGAAGCCACTGCCTGCGCCAACCACCTCGCCAACCGCGGTGCCGGGATAGCTGGTCGAACCCTCTTCGTAGCGACCCCCGCTGCCGAACATGTTGTCGAAGCCGTGGATTACGACACCTGCGTGCTTCGCGCGCACCACCGCGCTGACCACCTGATCCTGATAGAAGCCGAGAGAAAGCTGCTGCTTGCGCAACGCCAGCGCACCATCCTGACGACTCCTGGCGACCGCCGCCACGGCTTGCGCGCCTTCCTGCTGCTTCAGCGCCAGCGCCTTCTCGGCGCGCTTCATCTCGCCCTGGTGGCGATCGTAATTGAGCGCGGAGATCAACGCCTTCGGAATCACCGCATCCACGGCGGCGGTGTCACGCTGCGCCTGTGCATCAGCCAGCGCCAGTTCGGCGTCGACCCGCTTGAGTTCGAGACCGCCGATCTCCTTCGCCGTCTTCACTGCCGTCTGATCCATCTTTGCCTGCAAGCTGCGCAGTTGGGTCTCGGCCGGACCCGCGTCGATGCGCAACAGCACCTGGTCCTTGTCGACATGCGCGCCATCGACCACGTAGTAGCGCAGCACCACCGGCGAGCTCATCGAGGGTGGGGTGAATAGCTCCTGCGCCCCAGCCACCTTGACCTCGCCAGTGAACACCGTGGCGTGTGCCGGCAACGCGAACAGCGCCAGCAACCCGACCAGTGCATCAAGCCGCCGAATCATGCTCGATCCTCCCGTCGCGCAGACTGATCTGGCGTTGCGCGCGGGCGGCGACTTCGGCATCGTGGGTCACCAGCACCACGGTTTGACCGTCGGCATGTACCTCGCCAATCAGCGCCATGACGTCGGCGGCGCTTTTCGAGTCAAGATTGCCAGTGGGTTCGTCGGCCAGCAGCAGCGCCGGCTTCATCAGCAGCGCCCGGGCGATCGCCACACGCTGCATCTGGCCGCCGGAGAGCTGGCCAGGGCGATGTCCCATGTGTCGCTGCAAGCCCATCCGCTGCAGCAAGTCGTGCGCGCGCTGTTCGAGACCGTCATCAGGACCGCGCAGGAAACGTCGCGGCAACAGGGTGTTCTCGAGCACGCTCAGGCGCGGCAGCAGGTGAAACGACTGGAACACGAAGCCGACGCGCCGGTTGCGGAAATCACTGGCCCGTTCATCGTCAAAACTGGAAACGTCCACGCCGTCGAGCAGATAGTGGCCGCTGTCGGGTCGATCGAGGCAACCAAGTATGTTGAGCAGGGTCGACTTGCCCGAGCCGGACGGCCCGACGATAGCCACGAACTGACCGTGCGGCACTTCAAAACTGACCCCATCCAACGCCGCAATCGTCTGCCCACCCACGCGGTAGTGTCGCGTCACCGCTTCCATGCACACCATCGTGTTGTCGCCCCCGTCGTTCGCGCTTGCCGCAGTCTTGCGGACGAGGCTGCGTTTGACAAGCCATGCGTCCGAGGCAGTTTGTTGCGGGTCTGCGGTGCTCAACCCGGCGCTGGCGGCGCGGCCAGGCGGCCTTCGTTGAAACGGAATTTCTCGCGGCCGCGACGCTGCTCGGGCATGGCGTCGGCAGCTTGTCGCCTTGCGCAGTTTCAGTTCTGCATGCGCCGTTCCAGCGATGCCGATCGTGATCAGGTCATTCAAAATCGTGCGGCGCTGCTGCTCGCGGCTTGACCAGGTCGAGCCGCCGGGAGGACTGCCCGCGATTTCGGGCCGGTAACCCAGGCGCGACCGCAGCCAGTGCGACCCGCGCTGGACTGATCCGACTCAGCCATGACGCCAACGGACCTGCCTGATGTTCCCTCATGCAGCTTCGCCCATGGATGCTGCCGATTACTTCTGTCAACTTGATTTAATCCGGAAATTGTTGTCTGCTTGGCCGGTCGACCCTCACTCCACCGGGATCGAGGGGCTCAGGGAGACCACCAGGGAAAT
>JBDTKM010000148.1:0-6585 GCA_039935315.1 Rhodanobacter sp.
CTGGTTCGATCGCGACGAATCATTACTTCACCTACACCGGCATCGACGCGAATGGCATGCCGACTGGAGTGTCCTACCTCAAGTCCTCGACCGGTGGTCCCGTCTCGCCCAACGGCGAATACGGGCAGTCACCGGATCCAAAGACTGTCAGCGCGCAGAACATAAAGTCCGAGTACCAGGACGAGTTCATTCTCGGTTTTGATCAGCAGATTGACGCAAATTGGCTGTGGGGCATGAAAGGGACCGTGCGCCACTTGCGGAACGCCCTGGACGACGTTTGCGATAACGGTGCAATAGGCCGCGCGGCACAGGCGCAAGGTGCGGATCTTTCCGCACTCACCATCGGCTCGTGCTACCTGTCCAATCCAGGGCGTGCCAATACGTATGATCTGGTCAACGCCACGGGCGGCTATACGCCGGTGACGGTTACTACCAAGGACTTCAACTTCCCGCCTCTCAAGCGCGACTACGACGGGTTGGAGGTCTACCTGTCACATCCCTTCGACGGCAAATGGTCGGGCAAAATCGACTACGTCTGGTCGCACAGCTACGGCAACACCGAGGGTCAGGTGACGTCGTATACAGGGCAACAGAGCGTGTCCGCCACGCGTGACTGGGATTACTGGCAGCTGATGGTGTACGCCAACGGCGATCAAGGGAACGATCGGCGGCATGCGCTCAAAATCTACGGCTCTTACCAAATTGCACCTGAATGGCTGGCGTCGGCGAATATCTCCGTCCTCTCCGGCCTGCCCAAAGAATGTCTCGGACTGTTTGGCGCGAGCCAGACCGATCCGGTCGGTTATGGCAGCTATTACCACTATTGCGACGGCGCGCCTTCGCGTCCAGGTGACGCTGGAACAAACTCATGGCAGGAGATCATCAGCGGCAATATTGAGTACCGTCCGCACTGGGCTTCTCAGAAACTGGCGTTCAACTTGATGGTGTACAACCTGCTCGATCAGCAACGCCCGCTTCAGATCAGCCCGGGATACGGGTCCAGTGGATCGGTGAATGACAGCTACCAGCGCGTTCTCTTTTACACGATGCCTCGGTACGTGCGCTTCGGGATTTCGTACGACTTCTGACTGCGGGATGCTGGACCCGGCTGATGCATGAAGTGCATGGCCGGGACCGGCGTTTTGAAATACCCCGACCCAGGAGAATCGATCATGCGTAGCCCTCTGTGCCAGGCCTTTCTTGTCTTCCTTCTGGCGGCCTGCATTGCCGCGGGAACGGCCAGCGCGGCTGACCATCCCGATGCGCAACTCTCCAGTGAAACACCGGCACACTTCAATCCTGTGACGAAAAGTTTCAACTTCACCCGGCGCGTCGTCGACATCCCGATGCGCGACGGTGTGAAGCTGCACACCGTGATCCTCATACCGAACGGGGCCACGCACGCGGGCATCCTGCTCACCCGTACGCCCTATGGCGCTGACGGCATGACCCAGCATGCCGACAGCCCCCACCTGGGGCCCACGATCGTCGGCTATGACACCCCGGACGACATCGTCGTGGAGGACGGCTACATCCGCGCGGTGCAGGACGTGCGCGGCAAATACGGTTCGGGTGGCAACTTCGTGATGAACCGGCCGATGCGTGGCCCGCTGAACAAGACGCAGGTAGACGATGCCACGGACACCTACGACACGATCGACTGGCTGGTAAAAAACTTGCCGGAAAGCAACGGCAAGGTCGGCATCATCGGTATTTCCTACGACGGCTTCGAGGCCCTGGCAGGAGCGTTCCATCCACACCCCGCGCTGAAGGTGGTGGTACCGATAGATCCGATGGTGGACGGCTGGATGGGCGACGACTGGTTCCACAACGGCGCCTTCCGCGAACAGATGATTCCCTATATCTACGGGCAGGACGCCGGGCGCTCCAGTCAATACCCTTGGTGGTCTGGCGAGCGCGACGACTACGACCTCTACCTCAAGGCCCACTCTGCCGGGGCACTGGCGCACTCGCGCGGCATGGACCAGCTCGGCTTCTGGCGCAAGTTGCTCGCGCATCCGGCCTACGATGCATTCTGGCAGGGTCAGGCGATGGACAAGCTGCTGGCGAAACAGCCGCTGGACGTACCCATGATGCTGGTGCATAGCTTGTGGGACGAGGAGGACATCTACGGCGACATGGCCGTCTATCGCGCGCTGGCCGACAAGCCTTCAGCGCGCGGCAAGCTGTTCCTGGTCATCGGCCCCTGGCGCCATGCCAAGACTTGGGAGCGGGCGCCGGACATCGGCAAGATCGACCTCGGCATGAACACCGGCGACTGGTTCCGCAATCGCGTGTTGCGGCCATTTTTGGCGCAGTACCTGAAAGACGGCGCGCCGAAGGCATCCATCGCACCCGTGACCGCCTTCATCACCGGTGCCAATCGCTGGGAACGCCTCACGCACTGGCCCGAGGGCTGCGATGGCCACTGCATGCCCGTCATGAAGCCGCTTTACCTGCACGCCGGCGATGGTCTGGGTTTCACGCCGCCAACGGCTGGCGGCATGGGCTACGACGCGTACGTTTCCGACCCGGCCAGGCCAGTGCCCTACCGCATCCGTCCGATCCAGCCGTGGAGCCACGGCCGACCCGATCAGGTCGACAGCTGGCCCGAATGGCTGGTCGACGACCAGCGTCAGTTTGCCACCCGCACTGATGTGCTGACCTATGTGTCCAATCCACTCAAGCAGCCGTTGATGATCGCCGGCGAGCCGGCCGTGCACCTGGTTGCGTCGACCAGTGGCAGCGACAGCGATTGGGTGATCAAGCTGATCGACGTGTATCCCGACGAAGTGGCGGAGCAGCCATCGATGGGTGGCTACGAGCTCCCGATCGCCATGGATATCTTCCGTGGCCGTTATCGCAAAAGCTTCGCCGACCCCGAGCCGATCCCGTCGAACCAGCCGTTGCCGTACCGGTTCGATCTGCCGACGGTCAACCACGTGTTCAAGAAAGGTCATCGGCTGATGGTGCAGATCCAGTCGAGCTGGTTCCCGCTTTACGACCGCAATCCGCAGACCTTTGTGTCGAACATTTTTCTGGCCAGACCCGGTGACTACAAAAAGGCGACACAGCGCATCTACCACAGCCCGCAACAGGCGACGTACATCAATCTGCCCAGCGTGAACCTGCAGTAACAAGAGCACCGGGTGCCCGCTTGTCGTTTCCAGTTCGGGGATATCCGCATGTCAGCGCCAGGATTGTTCCGTAAAATGCTCGCGCCGTCGGCCATCGCCATGTCGATTTTCGTGACCGTCGGCAGCCTGGCAGCACAGGCGAAGGCGCCTCCCGACGCGTCGAAAATGTCATGGATGAACAAGGCGCTCTCGCCTGACAAGCGCGCCGATCTGGTTCTTGCGCAGATGACTCTGGATGAGAAGATCCAACTTGTCCACGGCACCCACTGGATCGTGCATCGGGATGGCCAGGACGTGCCCGCGCATTCGAACCATGGCGCCGGATTTGTGCCGGGCATTGATCGCCTCGGCATTCCCGGCATCAACATGGCGGACTCCGCCGTGGGCGTTCGTACGTCGACCTTCGAGGGGCGCTACGCGACGCTGCTGCCCTCAACCCTGGCAGCCGCATCGAGCTGGGATCCGCAGGCCGCCTTCCTTTACGGCGCCGTGATCGGCCGCGAACTGCGCGCAATGGGTTTCAACATGTCCATCGGTGGTGGCGTCGATATCACCCGCGAGCCGCGCAATGGACGCAATTTCGAATACGCCGGCGAGGATCCCTTGCTGGCAGGCAGCATGACCGGTGCCCTGATGAAAGGTGTGCAGGCCCAGCACGTGATGGGGGATATCAAGCACTACGCCTTCAACGACCAGGAAACCGGGCGTACGATCTACAGTGCCGACATCGGCAAGCGCGCAGCACGTGAAAGCGATCTGCTCGCCTTCCAGATCGCCATCGGGATCGCGCATCCGTCCGGCGTGATGTGCTCGTACAACCGCGTCAACACGGTCTACGCGTGCGAGAACCACTGGTTGCTTGCCGACGTGCTGAAGAAGGATTTCGGCTTCAAGGGTTGGGTACTTTCCGATTGGGGCGGCACGCATTCCACGGTCAAGGCGGCGCTCGCCGGTCTCGACCAGGAGATGCCCGGCGACCAGTATTTTGGTGAACCGCTGAAGCAGGCCGTGCTCGCCGGCAAGGTACCGACGTCGCGGCTCGACGACATGGACCATCGCATCCTGCGCAGCATGTTCGCTGCAGGCGTCATCGATGATCCGCCAACGCCCCGTTCCGTGATCAACCCCTTCCGCGGCCGCGACGACGCCCAGCACCTTGCCGAAGAGAGCATGGTCCTTCTGAAAGATGAGGGGCACCTGCTGCCGTTGAGTACTTCATCCATCCGGTCCATCGCCATGATCGGTGCGCATGCCGACGTGGGCGTGCCCTCGGGCGGCGGCTCGGCCCAGGTAAACGCGCCCGGGGGCAACGCCATTGGCTCTGGCGCGCGCGCGGGCGAGAGTGTCTATTTCCCTTCTTCGCCACTCAAATACATCCGCGAACATGCGCCCGCTGCCAAGATCGAGTTCAACCCGGGTACCGACCCGGCCGCCGCCGCGCTTGCGCGCAAATCCCAGATCGCCATCATTTTCGTCAACCAGCCGATGCATGAAGGCATGGATCGCCCCACGCTCGCGCTGCCCGACAAGCAGGATGCACTGGTAGCCGCCGTGGCTGCCGCCAATCCGCACACCCTTGTCGTGCTCGAAACCGGCGGTCCGGTGGCCATGCCCTGGCTCGATAACGTGCAGGGCGTCATCGAAGCCTGGTATCCGGGTATCGGTGGTGCGCAGGCGCTTGCCAACTTGCTGTTCGGCGACGTCGATTTCTCCGCCAAGTTGCCGGTCAGTTTTCCCCGTGACGACAACCAGCTGCCGCATCCCGATATTGCCGGACTCATTGCAACGACGAAGAGTGAATCCCCGTCGGAGGCATCGTCTCTCTTCGACGTCGACTACAACAAGGCGGGTGCCGCGGTTGGCTACAGATGGTTCGAGGAGAAGCATCTCAAGCCAATGTTTCCGTTTGGCTTCGGTCTCTCCTACACCGGTTACGCGTATTCGGGACTGACGGTGGACCGCGATGGCCACACGGCCACCCTCACCATCAAGAACACCGGCCAGCGTGCCGGTGCCGAAATCGCTCAAGTCTATGCGGTACTGCCCAAGGCTTCCGGCGAGACCTACAAACGCCTTGTCGGTTTCGCCCGGGTCGAACTCGCTCCCGGTGCATCGAAGCGCATCGCGGTTCCGCTCACTTCGTTGTGCCTGTCCATCTACGATGTATCGAAGGACGCCATGGTGCGCATGCCGGGGACCTACACGGTTCTTGCAGGTCCATCTTCCGCAGACACGCCGCTCAAGACAAGCTTCGTCCGGCGTCATTGATCGCGACGGCAACTTGCGTGTCGGTTGCCGTTGGAAAACGGACGACCCTCGGTTTCAGTTTCACGAGAAATCCGGACAACCCAGGGATGCAAACATGCAGACACCCACATGGACGACGCCGTCGCAAGCGCGTTCGTTTTCCCGCAAGCGTCGCCTTTTCCTGCTCCGTTGGGGCGCATGCATGCTGCTGGCAAGCTTGTCGGCAAGCGCTTTGGGTGGCGCTTCATCACCGCTTGCCGTGCACGACCACGAGCGGACGCAACGGCACGCCATCACCTACGACCGTTACTCGCTGAAAATCGACGGCCAACGGATCTACGTTTGGTCGGGCTCGTTTCATTACTGGCGTCTGCCCAGCCCCGATTTGTGGACGGATGTATTCCAGAAGATGAAGGCTGCGGGCTACAACGCCGTGGAAATCTATTTCAACTGGGCCTACCACTCGCCCAGCAAGGGGCAATACGACTTCTCCGGCATTCGCGATGTCGATCGCGTACTTGACGACGCCCAGAAGGCTGGGCTCTATGTCATCGCGCGGCCGGGCCCCTATATCAACGCGGAAACCGACGCCGGCGGTTTCCCCGACTGGTTGATAGCCGTCAAGGGCAGGGCGCGTTCACCGGCGCCGGACTACACGGCTGCCTACAAGGAATGGCTAACCCGCATCGACCGAATCCTGGCCCGCCACCAGCTCACCAACGGAACAGGTCCGGTGATCCTTTACCAGATCGAGAACGAGTTTTCCGACAACGCGCCGGCCGGCCGGCGATACATGCGCGACATCGAGCAAAAGGCTCGTGCCGACGGCATCACCGTGCCGCTCACTGGCAACCACAATGCCTCCTTCGCGCAGGGTGTCGGTGCGGTGGATATTCCCGGCTACGATGAGTACCCGCAGGGTTTCGACTGCTCGCACCCGCAACAGTGGAGCGAACTTTACGATTACAGTCGCGAGCGCCAGGGGTTGACCCACGCCCCGCTGTTCTTTCCCGAATTCCAGGGTGGTTCGTTCGACCCGTGGGGTGGCCCGGGCTTCGAAAAGTGCCGTCAACTTACCGGGCCGAGCTTCGAGCGTGTGTTCTACCAGGCCCTGATGGCCAGCGGCTCGACGATGCAGAATTTCTACATGACGTATGGCGGCATCAACTGGGGCTGGCTGGCTTCGCCCGGCGTGTACACC
>JBDTKM010000149.1:0-11653 GCA_039935315.1 Rhodanobacter sp.
GAAGGGCGTCAGTGGAATCCCGCTCTACGCGGGAATGACGCCCTGGTAGACCTCTGTGAATCCAGATCAGCCGACCGCGCCTTCAAGACTCACTTCAAGCAGCTTCTTCGCCTCCACCGCAAACTCCATCGGCAGCTCGCGAAACACCTGCTTGCAGAAGCCGTCGACGATCATCGATACGGCGTCTTCCTCGCTGATGCCGCGGGCGCGACAGTAGAACATCTGGTCGTCGGAGATCTTCGAGGTGGTGGCCTCATGCTCGACGATCGCGGTGGGGTTCTTCACTTCCATGTACGGGAAGGTATGTGCGCCACATTTCTTGCCAATCAGCAAGCTGTCGCACTGGGTGTAGTTGCGCGCGCCTTCCGCACTCTTCTCCATCTTCACCAGGCCCCGGTAGCTGTTGGAGCTGCGCCCGGCGCTGATACCTCTGGAGACAATCTTGGACTTGGTGTGCTTGCCGATGTGAATCATCTTGGTGCCGGTGTCAGCCTGCTGGTAGTGATGGGTCAACGCCACCGAATAGAACTCGCCCACCGAACGGTCGCCACGCAGCACTACGCTGGGGTATTTCCAGGTGATCGCCGAACCGGTTTCCACCTGGGTCCAGCAGATCTTGGAATCATCGCCGCGGCAGTCACCGCGCTTGGTCACCAGGTTGTAGATGCCACCGACGCCGTTCTCATCGCCCGGGTACCAGTTCTGCACGGTGGAATATTTGATCTGGGCCCCTTCCAGGGCGACCAGCTCGACCACCGCCGCGTGCAACTGGTTCTCGTCGCGCTTGGGCGCGGTGCAGCCTTCCAGATAGGACACATGGGCACCCTCTTCGGCCACGATCAGAGTGCGTTCGAATTGCCCGGTGTTCTGTGCATTGATGCGGAAGTAGGTAGACAGCTCCATCGGGCAACGCACACCCTTGGGGATGAACACGAAGCTGCCATCGGAAAATACCGCCGAGTTCAGCGCCGCAAAGAAGTTGTCGCCGGTAGGCACCACGCTACCGAGGTATTTCCTCACGATTTCCGGATAGGTGCGAATGGCTTCACTCATCGAACAGAACAGCACGCCAGCCTCGGCCAGCTGCTTGCGGAAGGTGGTGCCGACGGATACCGAATCGAACACCGCATCCACTGCCACACCAGCGAGCGCCGCGCGTTCATGCAGCGGGACGCCCAGTTTTTCGTAGGTTTCCAGCAGTGCGGGATCCACGTCGGCCAGCGACGTCGGTGCCACTTTGGGGGCGGCGTAGTAGCTGATCGCCTGGTAGTCGATCGGGTCAAGCTTGAGCTTGGCCCAATCCGGCCGCGGCATTGTCAGCCAATGGCGATAGGCGCCCAGCCGCCACTCGGTCATCCACTCAGGCTCGCGCTTGATCGCCGAGATCTGGCGTACCGTGTCCTCGTTCAGGCCGGGCGGCAGCCCGGTCATCTCGATTTTGGTGACGAAGCCGGCCGAATAAGTACGACCCAGTGCCTCGGCCACATCGGCATTGTCGCGCAAGGTCGTCGCGCTGCTGCTTTCGTTGATCATGCTGTTCATTCGGTGATGGCCTCGCCGGTTCTCACGGTGACGGCAATTTTTCGTTTCGATGGCGCCGGGACTGGCGTGAGCATGTCGGCGAGACTGATTCCGCGCAGGGTCCGTTCGAGCACACTGTTGATGCGCAGCCAGCTGCTGCGGACATTGCATTGCGATTCCCGCTCGCATTGACCTGCCGCCACACTGCATTCGGTCATGCCGATCGGGCCTTCCAGTGCCTCAACGATCTCGGCCAGCGAAATCGTGTTGGCCGGGCGAGCCAGCCGGTAGCCACCATTGACGCCACGGAACGACTCGACCAGCCCGGCATGGCCGAGCGCTTTCAGCAGCTTGCTCACGGTCGGCAGCTCCAGCCGCGTCTCGTCGGCAATCTGCGCCGTGCTGAGCACGTCAGCCGGGTGCGCGGCGATGCAGGTCATCACCACGGTCGAGTAATCGGTCAGTCGGCTGACACGAAGCATGGACGTTCAAGCTCGGGCAGATTGAATCGGGACTAAAATGGTACTGATTCAAGCAGGCCAGGTCAATCCTCGCGTGTGCACCGTAAACGGGCAACGTACGAGCTGTTTGCCCCAACATTGTGCGCTTGAACAGGCCGGCGCCGCGTAAAACCGGGCGCCAGCGTGCCTGCAGCGCGCTGGCACACATCGTGCTGCACCGCCACGAGACTCAAGCGCGGAGAGCACACCATGAAATGGATCACGGCCATCATCAAGCCGTTCACCCTCGACGACGTTCGCGCGGCGCTCACCGACGTCGGCGTCGAAGGCATGACGGTGACCGAGGTCAGGGGCTTCGGGCGGCAGCACGGTCACACCGAGCTGTATCGCGGCGCCGAGTATATCGTCGACTTCCTGCCCAAGCTGAAGATCGAGCTGGCCGTCAGCGACGATCGCCTCGAGCACGCCATCGAAGCAATCACCCACGCCGCCCGCACCGGCAAGATTGGCGACGGCAAGATTTTCGTCACCGAGCTGGAACAGGTCATCCGCATCCGTACCCAGGAGGTCGACGTCGATGCACTTTGATCAAGTACCGGACATGCAGCACCGGCCACGGGGAACAGCTGCTGCGCGGCGCGGGCGGCGCTCATGGTTGATGCTCGCTGGACTACTTGCTGCTGCCCCCGCTGCGGCCCAGGCCCCGGCGACGCTGAACAGCGGCGACACTGCGTGGATGCTCACGGCGACCATGCTGGTGATGTTGATGACGATACCTGGCCTGGCCCTGTTTTATGGCGGCATGGTGCGCGCCAAGAACCTGCTGTCGGTGCTGATGCAGTGCTTTGCGATCACCGCGCTGATCAGCGTGTTGTGGGTGATCTACGGCTATTCGCTGGCCTTCAGTACCAGCGGCATGCACGCTGGCGTCACCAATTTTCATTCGTTTATCGGCGGACTGGATCGAGGGATGTTCTCCGGCATGACGCCGGCTAGTTTGCACGGCAGCGTGCCGGAAAGCGTATTCGCGATGTTTCAGCTCACCTTCGCCATCATCACCCCGGCGCTGATCGTCGGCGCCGTGGCCGAGCGCATGAAATTCTCGGCCCTGCTGATCTTCACCAGTGTCTGGTTCACCGTGGTTTACCTGCCGATGGCACACATGGTCTGGGCTGGGCCCGGTTCTTTTCTAGGTGACATGGGCATGCTCGATTTTGCCGGCGGTACGGTGGTGCATATCAACGCCGGCGTCGCCGGACTGGTCGCCTGTCTGGTCATGGGCAAACGGCACGGCTATCCGCACACACCGATGCCACCACACAACCTGGGGTATACCCTGATCGGCGCCAGCATGCTCTGGCTGGGCTGGTTCGGCTTCAATGCCGGTTCCGCACTGGCGGCCGACGGCACCGCCGGCATGGCCATGCTGGTTACCCAGATCGCCACCGCTACGGCGGCGCTGGGTTGGGTTGCCGTGGAGTGGATCATCCACCGCCGCGCCAGCGTGCTCGGCATCGCGTCCGGCGCGGTCGCCGGCCTGGTCGCGATCACGCCTGCCGCCGGCACCTGCGGGCCCGGCGGCGCGCTGTTCCTTGGTCTGTGCGCCGGTGTGGTCAGCTTTTTTGCCGCAACCCGGCTCAAGCACCGCTTCGGTTACGACGACAGTCTCGACGTGTTCGGCGTCCACGCGGTTGCCGGCATCGTGGGCGCGCTGCTGACCGGGCCGCTCGCCGCTGCCGCGCTGGGTGGTTTCGGCACGGTGACGCATCCGTTCGCGCAGTTGTGGATTCAGACCAGGGGCGTCGGCTTCACCGTGTTGTGGAGCGGCTTGCTCAGTTTGCTGATTCTGAAGGCCATCGACTGGACGGTGGGTCTGCGTGTCGACCAGGAGCAAGAGCAGATCGGCCTGGACCTGGCCCTGCACGAGGAACGCGCCTACAACCTTTCCTGAGCGCTTTGCCACCTTCAAGGAAGCGCCAACGGATCTCGACTCAGCGCACGCCACGCACAGGTTGAATCGCCCACGCGCCAAGAGCAACCAGGCCCGCCGCGATGACAAACAATGTCGTGTAGGTGCCGTGAGTCGCGATCAGGATCGCCGGAGCCAGCGCTGGTACGAGGGACTGAGGCATGACGCTGGCAATATTGAATATGCCGAGGTTCCTGGCTGCGTGAGTTTCGCGCTCGGGCAACAGGTCGGTCACCAGCGCCAGATCGACGGCCAGATACATGCCCTGCCCGGCGCCGGTGATTGCCATGCCCAGCAGGAACCACGCATAGGAATTTGCGAACGCAATCACCAGCAACGCCAGTGTGTAGATCAACGCCGCACCAGACACAAATACCTTGCGTCGTCCAATCGCATCGGACCATCTGCCGACCACGCCGCTGAAGATGACCACCGTGGCGGACTGCACCAGGGTGGACAGGAGAATCAAGTGCGGCACCTCGGTCTGCGTGCGCCCCAACTGAGTCATCAGATAGAACCCCTGGTAGGTCAGCAAGACCGAAACACCGGAGAACAGCAGGAAACGGCTGCCCCAGGCCCAGCCAAAATCGGGGAAACGCCATGGACTGATCCAGAAGCAGCCCAGGAAATCACGCAGTGCGTACTGTGGCCGTCCCGCGGCGGCCAGCTTGCGATCCGGCAACACCCAGGCAAGACCGAGGGCACTCGCGACGGCCACCGCGCCGGGCACCAGGAACATGGCCAAGGTCGAATACGAAAGCAGTTGCATCAGCAAGATGCCACCCACCATCCCCACCGGCATGCTGATGCCCACGACACCCGACACGGTGCCACGCTGGTGCTGCGGCACCTGATCGGACATGATCGCTACCAGTGCCGCCAGTTGCGCGTTGTAGGCAAGCTGCGCGACGCACCAGCCGCACAAAAGCTGCGGGATTGAAGTGGCTCGCGCGACAATCGCCAGCCCGACCAACCCACCGAACGCACCAACAATCAGCCAGGGCCGGCGCATGCCAAGGCGCAAGGTCGTGCGATCCGACAGCTGACCGAAGAACGGGTTGCCGAACAGCGCGAGCAGTGCGCCCACGCACATGACCAGGGAGAGACTGCCGGCCGCGTGCAGCGGATCGATCGCGCATGCACGTAACGTCAACCCCACCAGAATCGGGGAAAGCAGCGCCATCCACAGTCCGGCGTAACACGCCGCGTAAGCCGCCACGAAGCCCCATCCAACACGACCTGGTTCAGCCGGTGGAACAAACCGGGCCGATCCTTGGAGCGTGAATTCAGGCTGGTCGTTGTGCATCGTTGGTTCACCCTGGGCCAGCCGGCCTCTTCATTCCCCGCCGCAGAGGCTGCACTCAGCATCTCATGGATGGTCCCGCAACACCGTGGACGCGCGCAACTGCAACTGGTAAGGCACGCGACTCCCTTGCTGCATGGCGGGCACGCGGATCGACTGCAGCACACACTCCACCACCAGCTGCGCCATTTCGCGGCAGGGCTGGTGCACCGTCGTCAGGCCCGGCGAGATCAGCACCTCCGCGGGCGTGTCATGGAATCCGCACACCGCGAGACAAGTGCGCCTGCCAGCAAGACGCATGGCGATTCGATGGATGGTGATGCTGGGCTTGCTTCTCGGAGCCTGTCGGACTTTGGTTGGCCGGTCTGCGAATCCGCCTGTGTGGTCCATATTTCCGCCGATTCTTGGTCCATAGAACCACTATGGACCGGCGAATCGTCGAAAATCTGTCCTCACGCAGCCGAATTCTCGCCTCGCCCACCAAAGCCCGACAGGCTCCTAGTGGGCGCAGGGGGCGTTGGAAGGGAGTGCCGGACATGCCCCGCTGGAACCAGCCGTTCTCGGACGACTTCAGCGGGCCGCACGGGTAGTTGCCGACGGCTTCGCTTTGGCAGTTCGACCTGGGGCATGGGTATTCGGCGGCGGGTCCCAACTGAGGCATACGCGAGAACGAGGCGAATACCGCGCCATCGGAAAACGTGAGTCTGGACGGCGAAGGCTGTCTGCGCATGGTGCCCTTGCGCGACGCACAGGACAGGTGGACGTCGGCGGTCGCTGATCGCCGCGTCCACTGCCGGGCTCATGAAAACCTCCATCAATGCCTCCGGCGACAGATTCTGCGCACAAGCGGCAATCGGTATCCGAACCTGACACCGGACTGGTTGGTCCGGGGTGTCCGGAAAGTCATGCGGGGTGCCAGTCATCCCGCCCCCACAAAATTCAAGCTTGTAGTACGTTTGCACAAACCAGAGGAGGTGTCATGACGCTTCACAAGACTCGCGCAGTTTCGCTCATCGGCATGGCGCTGTTGGCAGGCGCCGCAACCTGTTCCGCAGGCTCAGCGGGCAGCGCCCAGCGTCCATGGATGAATCCTGGGCTGTCACCTGACCAGCGCGCCACGCTGATGCTCAAGGTGATGACCGAGGACGAGAAGTTCCAGCTGATCAGCCTCCAATTCGGCGATACCGAGAACGGCCACACCATGTCACCGGGCGCGCTGGGCTCGGCCGGATACGGCCCGGCTATCAGGCGGCTGGGTCTGCCTGCCCTGCAGGAAAGCGACGCCGGTCTGGGTGTGGCCAAGCCGCTCAAGCTCGGCGCCACCGCGCTGCCCTCCGGCCTGGCGAGCGCGGCGAGTTTCGATCCGGCACTGGCCTTCGCGGGCGGTGCCATGATCGGCAGCGAGGCGCACCGCCGCGGCTTCAATGTGATGCTGGCCGGCGGCGCGGACCTGGTACGCGACCCACGCAATGGCCGTAACTTTGAATACGCGGGGGAGGATCCGCTGCTCACCGGCCTGATTGTGGGCAACGCGATCGCTGGCATCCAGAGCCAGCACCTTGTCTCCACCATCAAGCACTACGCACTCAACGACCTGGAAACCGCACGCACCACGTTGAGCGCGGACATCGCCCCCGCCGCGGCGCGCGAATCAGACCTGCTGGCCTTCGAGATCGCCATCGAGACCGGCCATCCAGGTTCGGTGATGTGCTCCTACAACCGCGTCAACTCGGTATATGCCTGCGAGAACGGCTGGCTGCTCGACAAAGTGCTGAAGCATGACTGGCACTACCCTGGTTACGTCATGTCGGACTGGGGCGCAGTGCACAGCGCAGCGCAGGCGGCGCTGGCCGGACTGGACCAGGAATCAGCCGGCGAGACGTTCGACAAGGAGGTGTACTTCGGCGCGCCCCTGCGCACTGCGGTGGCCTCCGGCCAGGAACCGCAGTCACGCATCGACGACATGGCGGTGCGCATCCTGCGCAGCCTGTTCGCGAACGGTGTGATCGACCATCCGGCAGTGCAGGCACCGATCGATTTCGTCGCCGATCGCAAGGTGGCACAACGCGTCGAGGAAGCCGGGGCGGTGCTGCTGCGCAACCACGCTGCGCTGCTGCCGCTGTCGAGCGAGCAGTCGGTAGCGGTCATCGGCGGCCATGCCGACAAGGGCGTGCTGACCGGCGGCGGTTCCTCCGCGGTACAGTCGCCGGAGGGCAACGCGGTGCCTGGCCTGGCGCCCGCGACATGGCCGGGGCCGCCCATCTATCAGCCGTCGGCGCCATTGGCAGCAATCATGCAACGTGCGCACGGACAGGTGCGTTATGCCGATGGCAAGAATGTGGACGCCGCCGCCCAACTGGCCGCGCATTCGAGCGTGGCGGTGGTGTTCGTCGAGCAGTGGTCGGCGGAAAGTTTCGACTCGCCCCGGCTGACGCTGCCCGACGGCCAGGACGCGCTGGTCGCTGCCGTGGCCAAGGCCAATCCGCACACCATCGTGGTGCTGGAAAACAACGGCCCGGTCGCGATGCCGTGGCTGGACCAGGTGGGCGCGGTCCTGGAAGCGTGGTATCCGGGTGCGGCCGGCGGCGAGGCGATTGCGCGGCTGCTGTACGGCGAGGTGAATCCGGCCGGACGCCTGCCGGTCACCTGGCCGCGCGACGAATCGCAACTGCCGCGCCCACAGATCCCCGGCGCCGGATTGGCCGCCATCGGGCTGCCACCGCAGGGACAGCCCGCTGAACATGTGGATTACGACATCGAAGGCGCCGACGTCGGTTATCGCTGGTACCAGCGCAAAGGCTTCAAACCGCTATTTCCGTTTGGATACGGCCTGAGCTACACCAGCTTCAGCTACAGCGGCTTCGAGCCGAAACTTGAACACGGCCGGGTGGAAGCCTCGTTCACCGTGACCAACCACGGCATGCGCGAGGGCGTGGATGTGCCACAGCTCTACGTGACGCTACCCGGCAAGGCCCAGGTACGGCGGCTGGCCGGCTGGTGCCAGGTCCGCCTGAAGCCCGGCCAGTCTGCACAGCTGGAGTTGGCGGCCGATCCACGCCTGTTGGTCAACTTCGACACCGCACGGCAGCAGTGGCAGCGCCCCTCCGGCGACTACGTGCTGCAACTGGGCCACTCGGCAACCTCGTTCCAGGGCCGCGGCCAGGTGACCCTCGCTGCGGCGGCGTGGCCCGCGACGGCGCCGCCTGCTGGCCTGACACAGCCCTGCATGACCGGTCGGGCTCGGTAGCGCCCTGCGTGGAAAGGCAGACCATCTTGCGGTGGTCTGCCTGCCGCGGCAACTGCAGCTGCTCCGATCGTCGGTGTGCTGCCCCTTGGTGGCAGACGTCCGCGCGGGTGGCGGCCCGTGCTGACCTGCGGTCAACACGAAATATTCCCACCTCAGGAACTCGAGCGGCAAAGCTGCGCTTGCGTGCGCCAACCACATCTGCCGAGGTGTGGTTGGCGCTCTTGCCGTCGAGCTATTCCATCATGGGCGCCAGCGCATGCTTCGGCGGAGTCTGCAGCATCACGTGCGCAGGATCCGGCATCAATTGACTGTCCCGGCGTGGTCAGCTTCGTTGCCGCGCTGCGGCTCCTCATGAACGGCTGATGTTTCGTCAACGACCGACTTCGCTGACCGCCTTCAACGTCGCGCCAGCGCACGCCACGCCGACCGCTGGTGCAACGTCGGCACTCAAGGTCGGCGCAGCAGTTGGACAGTGTTCAAGTGCTGCCAGCGCTGGACCGGGCGACGCGGCGACTCATGGCAAAGCCGGTTTCGACGGCACCCGGTCCCGGCGTACC
Source organism: Rhodanobacter sp. (assembly GCA_039935315.1). Lineage (GTDB taxonomy): Bacteria > Pseudomonadota > Gammaproteobacteria > Xanthomonadales > Rhodanobacteraceae > Rhodanobacter. The sequence goes on from JBDTKM010000149.1 coordinate 9,059, forward strand.
TCGGCCTGGGCAAGTATGACGGGACGAACTGCCACCGGCGGCAACCGAGCCTGCGCGGTGGTGGGTCCAGTCTTGGCCGCCGGTAAAGCGGGTGTCGATGGCGTGGCTGGCATGACCGGAAACATATTCTTGCCACGCGCCATTTCCTGGGAACGCGCGGCATTTTCTGCCTGATTCGTCATCACGATGATACTGATACGGCGATTGACTGGATCGGCGGGATTCTGCTTGTCGAATGGTATTGAAGCGGCCAGACCCACCACGCGAGACACCTTGTCAGCCTCCAGGCCACCGGCAATCAGTGCGCGGCGCGCGGCATTGCCACGATCGGCCGACAGTTCCCAGTTGCTGTAGTTGTGCTCGCTGCTGTAAGGCGCGTCGTCGGTGTGACCGGCGATGCTTATCTTGTTGGGAACACTGTCGATCGACGCGCCCAGTTGGCGCAGGATCTCCACCGTGTACGGCTTGAGCACCGCGCTACCCATGGTGAACATCGGCCGGTTGAGCTTGTCGACGATCTGGATCCGCAGACCTTCGGGCGTGATGTCCAGCAGCAACTGATCCTTGAACGGGGCGAGCGCCTGGCTGTTCTGGATGGCGGCATTCAAATCCTTCATCAAGTCCTGCAGTCGCGCCTTGTCCGCCGCGCGCGCCAGTTTCTGGGCTTCCTGGGCGCTCTCCTTGACCACCGGCACCCCGTGCATGTCCTTGCCAGGCCCGCGCGGCAGGCTCATGGCACCACCCATCTGGATCATGCTGTCACTGGCGCCCCCCGGACCCATCTTGCCCGGGGGCGCCATCGTCGCCGTGCCAGGGGTCATGCTGGGATTCTTGAACTACTCGGAGATGGCGGCTTTCTGTTCGCGGGTACCGATGCCGAGTATCCACATCACCAGGAAGAACGCCATCATCGCAGTCACAAAATCGGCATAGGCCACCTTCCAGGCGCCGCCGTGGTGGCCGTGAGCCTGGCGCCGTGAGCGCCGTATGATGATCGGCTGTCCCGCATCGTCACTCATGCGGTGGCCCCGCTGCGTTCACCCTTCAGATGACTTTCCAGATCCACAAAGCTCGGGCGAGCCTGGCCAGAAAGTGTTTTGCGTGCAAACTCCACCGAGACCATCGGGTTGTAACCGCGCAAGTTGGCGATCAACGCCACCTTGACGCATTCAAACGCCTTGCCGTCCTCTTGCACCTTGTTGTCCATGGCCGAACCCAGCGGCCCGGCAAATCCATAGCAAAGCAGGATGCCCAGGAAGGTTCCCACCAGTGCACCGGCGATATGTTCACCGATCAACGAGGTGTCGCCGCCGAGCTGGGACATCGTGGTCACGATACCGAGCACGGCCGCCACGATACCGAACCCTGGCAACGCGTCGGCAGCCTTGGTAACCGCCATCGCTGGCGCGGCGGCTTCATGATGGTGGGTTTCCAGCTCGACTTCGAGCAATTGCTCGAGCTCGTACGAATTCATGCTGCCACCCACGATCAGGCGCAGGCAGTCGGTGATGAATTCGATCAGATGATGTTCCCCGAGCAGCCGCGGGTAGGCCGAGAACACCTGACTGCTGGCCGGATCTTCGATGTGCGATTCCAGGCTGAGCAGCCCGTTCTTGCGCATCAAGCTGAAGATGTCATACAGCAACGAGAGCAGGTCGACATAGTCCTGCCGACGGTACCTGGGGCCTTTCAGCAGCCCCATGACATCGGCAAAGGCCGCCTTCACCACCTTGCCCGGATTGGCAGTCAGGAACGCTCCCAGCGCACCGCCGGCAATGATGATGAATTCGTAGGGCTGCCACAACGCCAGCAGCTGTCCATGTGACAGCAGGTAACCACCCAGGACGCAGATGAGAACAACCAGAGATCCTGCCAGGACAAGCATATGAGTTCCATTGCGCTATCGACCATTTCTTATCGACCGCAGACGGAAAATATGTAGGCCGCTAGTGCGCCTGACTTCACACTTGGGAGCATGGCTCGAAGAGACACAAGCGGCTGCGACGAGGTGGTTTTGGCCGGCTGTTCCGCTCAACCCGTCAAATCGCCGCGGCCATTCGCCTCAAAGGATCGAAAAATCTGACCGCAACCAGGTGTCCTCGCTCATCTGGTTCCTGCCGCCCACGCTGCTGGTCGACAACCTGGGCTGACGAGCGCCTGACGCGAAAGGCCCGGCGCTGCCGGGCCTTTCGCGTCAGGGTGGCACAGGTGCCCAGGAGTTTTTCAAACCTTGGCGGTCGGGGCAAGCATGCGGCTGGGTGAGGACAGCCATCGATGGTCCATCGTGGTTCCATGGACCAGGCATCGGCGGACAGTGGACCATGCCTGCGGACTCGCAGACGGGCCAACCAAAGTCCGACAGGCTCCTAGGAGCGTGGGCGGTAGAAACCAAGCGGCTGCGGTTGCGTGGTTTTGGCCAGCTTTTCCGTTCCTTTTCGTTGAATAGCTACGGCTATTCGCCTCAAACGATCGAAAAACCTGACTCAAATCCGCTTTGCCTCGCTCGCTTTCTACCGCACGGGCTCCTAGCGCTGCTGGTTTTCTGCCTGCGCCAAGGTCCATTCGCGCTCGCGCCACCCGTGCCATCGCGCGGCT
>JBDTKM010000150.1:0-3242 GCA_039935315.1 Rhodanobacter sp.
CCAGGATCACCGGCTGCTGATGGATCGCACCGTGTTCGCCAATGTCGAGTTGCCCTTGGTGATCGGCAGTATTGCGCGCACCGAACGTGACCGGCGGGTGCGCGCGGCGCTGGAGAAAGTCGGCCTGCTGGCCTACGAGCGGCAGTTGCCCGACACCTTGTCGGCCGGCGAACAGCAACGCGTGGGTATCGCCCGCGCGATCGTGGCGCGACCGACCCTGCTGATCGCGGACGAGCCCACCGGCAACCTCGATCCGCAGTTGGCGATGGAGATCATGGGCTTGTTCGACGAGTTCCAGCAGGTCGGTACCACGGTGCTGGTGGCCAGTCATGACTTGCCGCTGATCAAACGCATGAAGAAGCGCGTGATCGTGCTCGATCATGGCCGACTGGTGGCCGATCTGTCCGCGCAGGAGGTGCTGTGAACACGACGCCGGAGACCCCCGCCACAGCGGCCGTCGGGGCGGCCCGCAACGAGCACAGCCGCGGCCGCCGGCTGGTCAGCTGGCAGGAACATCATGGCTGGAGTGCGGCGGCGAGCCTGCGTCGGTTGGCTGCGCGCCCGTTGGGCAGCTTGCTGACGATCGCCGTGATGGGCCTGGCGCTGGCCCTGCCGCTGACGTTCTACCTGCTGCTGGGCAACGTGCAAAAACTCGGCGATGCGTTGGGCCAGAGTCAGGCAATCAGCGTGTTTCTCAAGTCGGATCAGGGCGCCCAGCAAACGAAGCTGCTGGCCACGCAGCTTGGCGCGCGCCCCGAAGTAGCCGGAGTCGTGATCAAGACGCCGCAGCAGGGCATGGACGAGTTGGCAAAGATGCAAGGCTTCTCCAGCGCGGTGCAGACGTTGGACGACAACCCGCTGCCGTATGTGCTGCAACTGCAGCCGCGGCCCGAGATGAGCGCTGGCGCGCTGGAACAGCTGGTGACCGACGTGCGCGCCATGCCTGGTGTCGACCTGGTGCAGGACAGCGGGCATTGGCGGCAGCGTCTGGACGCGTTGCTGGGTGTGGGTAACCGCATCGTGTTGATCGTTGCCTCCCTGCTGGCGCTGGCGGCCCTGCTGGTCGTCGGCAACACGGTGCGGGTGGACATCACCAGTCGCAGCGAGGAAATCGGCGTGTTGCTGCTGATCGGCGCCAGCAGGGCGTTCGTGCGCCGGCCCTATTTGTATGCGGGGATCTGGTACGGCCTGTTCAGCGGCATCCTTGCGGCCGCACTGGCGGTGTCGATCGAATGGGCGCTGGCGCAGCCGGTGGCGCAATTGAGTCAGGCCTATGAGGGGCGGCTGCAGGTGGGCGGTCTGCCATTGTGGCTGTTGCTGGCGGTGCCTTTGGCTGCGGCGCTGCTGGGCTGGCTCGGTGCCCGACTGGTCAGTGCATGGCAACTGCGCACGGCGGCGTGACGGCAATGGGTGTGGTGACGTGCATCGCAATGTCGTGGTGATATTCGGTGCACCATTTCCGTTGCGGGCGGGTCCCTGGCATGCGCTTGCCCGGTTCTCCGGAAAAACTCGATGAGCCAGGATTTTGCGGTCAAGCCCGCCCCCGGGAATCACGGCATGGGAAGGTTTCTCGAGGCCCCCGCTGATGTGGTTGCCATGAGTGGATGTGGGTGAGTGAGCATGAGCACAATTTTCAGCCGTCGTCTGCTGACCGATGCGCCGCGGGTGCTGGTGGTCGATGGTTCGCGCGTGGTGCGCAAGTTGATCAGTCGGGTGCTGAAAGACGAGCTGCCTGGCGTGGAAGTCGTCGGTTGCGGCAGCGCTGAGGAAGCGCAGCAGGTGCTGGGTGAGGGTGCGTTCGATTTCATCACCATTGCGCTGCGCCTGCCCGACATGGATGGGTTGGAGCTGGCAAAATTCGTGCGCGAATCTGCGACCCAGGCCTACGTGCCGATCGTGGCGGTTTCCGGTGACGTCGAGGACCGGCTGCACCGGCGTTCGCTGGGCGAACACGTCACCGATTATTTCGACAAGTCGCTGGGCTTCCAGGCGTTGGCCGACTTCATTCGTGGCTATGTCAGCCCGCAGGCCCGTACCGAAGGGACTGTGCTGTATGTGGAGGACAGCCGGGTGGTTGCGCTGGCCACGCGGCGCATGCTGGAGAAGGTCGGGCTGACGGTGCGTCACGTGCTCAGCGTGGAGGACGCGATTGCCCTGCTCGAGACCGATCATGCGCAGGGCTTGATCGGTGCCGACCTGGTACTGACCGACGTCAGCTTGAAGGGTGAACTGACCGGCGGCGACCTCCTCAAACACATCCGCAACGAGTTTGGCTACGGCAAGGGGCGGCTGCCGTTGTTGGTGATGACCGGTGACGAGAACCCGGCCAATCAGGCCGCGCTGATCCGCGCCGGCGCCAACGACCTGGTCGAGAAGCCGGTCGAGGAGAGGCTGCTGGTCACCAAGGTGTTGTTCCAGTTGCGGGTGGCGGCTCATCTGCGCGGGCGCGAGCCCGCCGACCGCGAGAACGCATGAGCGAGGTTCCGGTCAAACTGGAGCCGTCGTGGAAAGCTCGTGTGGGCGACTATCTGCGGCGCCCCGAGATGCAGGCGCTGTCCAGCTTTCTGCGGGCACAGAAGCATGCCGGCAAGCCTGTCTATCCAGCCGGACCGGAAATCTTCGCGGCGTTCCAGCACACCCCGTTCGAGGCGGTGCGGGTGGTGATCCTGGGCCAGGATCCGTACCACGGCGCGGGCCAGGCGCACGGCCTGTGCTTCTCCGTGCGTCCCGGTGTGCGGGTGCCGCCCTCGCTGGTCAATATCTTCAAGGAAATCGAACGCGATCTCGGTATTGCCCGCCCCGCTCATGGATGCCTCACCGCGTGGGCCGACCGCGGCGTGCTGCTGCTCAACAGCGTGCTGACGGTGGAGGATGGGCACGCTGGCGCGCATGCCGAGCGCGGCTGGGAGGGTTTCACCGATGCGGTGATCGACGCGCTCAACCGCGAGCGCGAAGGGCTGGTGTTCCTGCTGTGGGCGCGTACGCGCAACGCAAGGGCCAGCTGATCGACGACCGTCGTCACTGCGTGTTGCGTTCGGTGCATCCCTCACCGTTGTCGGCCCATCGCGGCTTCCTTGGCTGTGGTCATTTCTCCGCCGTCAACCGCTATCTGGAAAGCCGCGGCCAACTGCCGATCGACTGGACGCTGCCGCCGTTACCCACCCTGCAAGCGGGTTCTGGTGGTGATTGAACGCGATCGAGGTGGCCTCATCTGGGCGTGATCGACTACTCGACAAGCGCAG
>JBDTKM010000151.1:0-11006 GCA_039935315.1 Rhodanobacter sp.
AACCCACGCACTCTGCGTTACGCCCCGGTGGAGATCACGGCGCGTCGGGTATCACTACGTTGAGCCCGACCTACCTTGGCGTGATCGCAGGCGAATAGGTGGACGACGGCGCATCGGAAACGGTGGATGCGCGCGATGGGAACCAGCCTGCACCAGAGCGGGCAGTCATCACCGACGCCTATATAGGGTCGGTAGCAACCAGTCGATGGTGCCCGGCATGCGCCCCTCAGTCAGGTCGTCGGCCAGCTGGCGATGCCGGTCAAGTCATGTACCAACCCTGGTCAACCGTGTTGGCAACGCGTGACCAGTCCATTGGCCATACTCAGTGATCCGGCGCGGGCGCCTGCACGGCCTCCGACTGTGGCGCCACAGCGCCCATGAGGCGGCCACCCACGAACTTCGCCTTGGGCGATCAGCGAGCGCACGAGATAACCATGCATACCGCCGACAACCCACTCGACCCGAACGCCATCTTCGCTGACCCGCACATCATGGTTCCAGCCGACGACGCGGCCCAGACTCCCCCCGCGCCGCACACCATGTTCAGCGCCGATCTGTTCGGCGACCCCGCGGAACCGATCGATGGGAATCAACGCCTGGGCGACGGTGCCATCCTCCTGCGGGGATTTGCGCTGGCCGACGAAAGCGCGCTGCTGGAGGCACTCGATGGCGTCCTTGCGCACGCGCCTTGGCGGCACATGATCACGCCGGGAGGCAAGCGGATGTCGGTGGCCATGACCAACGCCGGACGACTGGGCTGGATCAGCGATCAACGCAGTTATCGCTATGTATCGACCGATCCGTTGAGCGGACAGGCATGGCCGGCGATGCCGCCGGTCTTCCTGCGGCTCGCCGCCTGCGCGGCAGCACAAGCGGGGTTCACCGACTTCGAGCCGGATGCATGCCTCATAAACCGCTACACAGCGCGCACGCGGCTCAGCCTGCACCAGGACCGCGACGAACAGGATTTCAGCCAGCCCATCGTTTCGGTGTCACTCGGCATTCCTGCGGTCTTCCTGTTTGGCGGCGAACAGCGCACGGATCGCCCACGGCGCGTGCCGCTGGTACACGGCGACGTCGTGGTCTGGGGCGGCCCGGGGCGGCTGCGCTATCACGGCGTACTACCGGTGAAACCAGACCATCATGCCGTGCTGGGCGACTGCCGGATCAACCTCACGCTGCGTCGCGCCGGTTGAGCCACCGCGCAGCACGACGCCCGATCGGGATCAGGTTGGGGACGACGCGAGCGCGTGCATCCGTGCCGATGCGACGCCAACTTGCTATCTTCGATAGATCATCGAGCGCGCGAGGCACCCATGACACTTTCCCAAGGCATCCACGTCATCGATACCGGTTTCGTGCGACCACGATTCGATGCGGCCTACCTCATCGTCGAAAACAACCATGCTGCTTTCATCGACTGCGGCACCAATCATTCGGTACCGCGCCTGTTGCACGCACTGGACGACGCCGGCCTGACCTCGGCGAATGTCGACTGGCTGATCCTTACCCATGTGCATCTGGATCATGCCGGCGGGGCGGGCGAATTGATGGCGCAGTTGCCGCATGCGCGCTTGCTGGTGCACCCGCGCGGCGCGCGTCACATGATCGATCCGTCGAAGTTGTGGGCCGGTGCCAGCGCCGTTTACGGCGAAGCCGTCATGGAGCGTGAATACGGCCGCTTGCGCGCCATTCCGGCTGAACGCGTGGTCGAGGCCAGCGATGGCTACGAGGTCGATCTGGGTGGCCGAACGCTGCGCGCCATCAATACCCCGGGCCACGCGAAGCACCACAATGCCATCTACGACAAGCGCACGAACGTCTGTTTCACGGGCGATGTCTTCGGCTTGTCCTATCGTGAATTCGACACGGCGAACGGCCCGTTCATCCTGCCGACCACCTCGCCGGTGCAATTCGATCCGGATGAACTGCACGCCTCGATCGAACGACTGGTCGCGTTGAAGCCCACCGCGATGTATCTCACCCACTTCAGCCGGGTAGAGGATATCGCCCGGCTTGCCACCGACTTGCACGAACAAATCGACGCGATGGTGACCCTGGCGCTCGACGCACGCAGCAGCACCGATCGACACGCGACGATAGTGGCAGCCCTGACCGGACTGTACGCAGAACGCGCGCGCACCCACGGCTGGAACGGAGGCCGTGAAGCGCTGCAACAATTGCTGCATATGGATATCGAACTCAATGCGCAAGGCCTGGAGGTATGGCTGGACCACCAGGAAAATGCGCAGGCCTGATCATTCGGCGGCGACTTCAGGCCAGGCGAGTACCATTCGGCACCGACCGCTCCAGCGCGGTGAGCACCACGCCGTCATCCGTCGAAAAGCCGGTCAGCAGGAACTGCGAGCGGAACGGCCCGATCTGCTTTTCCGGGAAGTTGATCACGCCCACGACCTGCCGGCCGAGCAGATCCGCCGCTTGGTAAAGCGCAACGATCTGAGCACTGGTTTTCTTCTCGCCGTACGGACCGAAATCCACCCACACTTTCCATGCCGGCTTGCGCGCTTCGGGAAACGGCTCGACGCGGGTCACCGTACCGGCCACGACCAGCACCTTGTCGAAATCGTGCCAGCTGATCTCAGCGCTGCTTTCGCTCATCCTTCCATCCTCGCTTTCAGACAATCGCGGCCTTGTTGCCACCAGTAACTCGCTTGCGCGGCAAGATACCCGAACGGACGATGGCTGCTGCCCAATCCATAATCGCTGAACTGCTTCCAGCCGTCGTTGCCTCCGGCGAGTGCCGCCGCCAGCAGCTCTCCAGCGGCACAGGTCGGCGCCAAACCATGCCCGCCAAATGCCTGCGCCCACCACAAGCCGTTGCCATCGCCGCCAATTTGCGGCATCTGGTGGCGTGCATAGCTCATCAAGCCCGACCAGGCATAGTCGATCTGCACGCCGCGAAGTTGTGGAAACACCCGCAGCAGGTCTCTTGTCAGCAGCCGTTGCACGCTGTGTGGCGAACGGTTGAGAACCGAAATACGCCCGCCCCACAGCAACCGGCTGTCGGGTAGTGCGCGGTAATAGTCGAAGGCGAAGCGACTGTCGTAGATCGCCGCGCGGGTCCGCAGGCAATCATCCAGGCGTTCGCCCAGGGGCTCGGTCACCATCACGTAGGTCGCAATCGGCAGGATTGCCCGATCGATCGACGTGCGCAGGCCGGCCAGATAACCACCGCATGCGAGCACCACCTGGTCGGCCAGCACCTCACCGTGTGCGGTCCGCACGCGCCAGCAAGAGCCCTCGCGTGCCAGGCTCAACGCACCGCTGTTTTCATGGACCCGCACGCCCTTCCCGGCGGCCACCTTGGCGAGGCCGAGCGCATAATTGAGCGGATGCAGGTGCAGCGCATCACGCTCATACAGGCCGCCGTGATAACGCTCGCTGCGGATCTGCTCGCACAGCTCGGCATCAGACAGCCATTGCCAGTGCACCCCGTAATGCTCAGCCAGCAAAGTCTGACGCTCACGCAATATGGCGGGATCGCGAAACCAGTTGGTCCAGATCACGCCCTCGTCTACCAGATCACACGAGATGCCGTGATCGGCGATGCGCTGGCGAATCCGCCCAACCGCCTCGGTGGTGAGCTTGAACAGTGAACGTGCGCTGGATTCACCGCGCTGATCGAGCAGCGACTGTTCGCCCAGCGAATAGCCGGCAAACACGAAACCGCCATTGCGGCCCGATGCGCCAAACCCGATCTGCTCGCGCTCGAGCAGTACCACGTCGTGGACGCCACGTTCGGCCAGTCCCAATGCCGTGTTCAGGCCAGCGAAACCACCACCGATGATCGCCACCCGCGCCCGCGCAGTGCCATCCAGCGGCTCCCAGGCAACATCCGGCGTGGCGGTGGCGCGATAGTAGGAAGACGGGTTCATGCGACAGCAACGACTCCCGCGGACGCTATCAATTCGCCCGGCATATAACCTGCGGCGATGTCGCTCAGATGCCACATGGAAGCTGGAATGCCGTGTCAGAGCGTGCCGAGAAAGGCTCGCACGACAGGCGCCAGGGAAGGATCCTGCATGGCCATGTGCATCGTGGCGCGGACCAGACCGGCCTTGTTGCCACAGTCGAAGCGAATGCCCTCGAAGCGATAAGCCAACACGTTGACGTGCTCTTTCAGCAAGGCTTCGATCGCATCGGTGAGCTGGATTTCACCGCCGGCCCCGGGAGTGGTCTGTTCGAGCAGGCTGAAGATACGACCAGGCAAGACATAACGCCCCACCACGGCCAGATTCGACGGTGCGTCGGCCGGCTTGGGTTTCTCGACCATGTGCCGGATCCGGGCGCTGCGTTCGTCCACCGCCGTGGCGTCGACGATGCCGTACTTGTCGGTCTGGTCGCGCGGCACTTCCTCCACCGCGATCACGCCGGCCTGTTGTGCATCGGCCAGCTCGGCCATCTGCCGCAGCGCGCCCTTGCCGGTACCGTTCCAGATGAGATCATCGGGCAACATCACGCCGAATGGCTCGTCGCCTACCACCGGCTTTGCGCAGAGCACGGCATGGCCCAGGCCCAGCGCTTCGGGCTGGGTCACAAAGATCGCGCGCACGTTGCGCGGCAAGGTGCCCTGCACCAGTGCCAGCAACTCGGCCTTACCCTTCTCCTGCAACTTCGCCTCCAGCTCGTACGCCTTGTCGAAATAATCGGCGATCGCATGCTTGTAGCGATTGGTGACGAAGATGAGCGTGTCGGCGCCGGCGTCCACCGCCTCGTCCACGGCATACTGGATGAGCGGCTTGTCCAGTACCGGCAACATTTCCTTGGCGACCGCCTTGGTCGCCGGCAAGAATCGTGTGCCGAGGCCGGCCACGGGGAACACCACTTTGCGCAGGGGCTTGCTCACTCATTGATCTCCGGGTTGACACGACGGATCGACACCACGTTGTCCGGCTGCGCCGACTCGCTCCAGCGGAACGAAGGCAACAAACTGGATACGCAGCGGCGAAGTTCTTCTTCATTGAAGGCATCGACGGCCGCGACCGCCTTGATCAGCAGCGCTTGCAGCAGTTCCCACGATACCTCGCGGTGCTGCGCCAGGAAGATCTTCGAGTGCTCGGTGGCACCGTAGTTTTCCAGCGGGTGGAACAGTTCCTCGAACAGCTTTTCACCCGCGCGCAGGCCGGTGTAGACGATGGGGATTTCTTTGCCTGGCTTCTTGCCGGCCAGGCGGATCATCTGTTCGGCGAGGTCGCGTATCTTCACCGGCTCACCCATGTCCAAGGCAAAGATCTCGCCACCGATGCCGATGCTCGCTGTTTGCAAGATCAACTGGCAGGCCTCGGGAATGGTCATGAAATAGCGCGAGATTTCCGGATGCGTCACGGTCACCGGGCCGCCTTTGCGAATCTGTTCGCGGAACAGCGGCACGACCGAACCGGCCGAATCGAGCACGTTGCCGAACCGCACGGTCATGAAGTGGGTAGTGGTTTGCGCATTGAGATTCTGGCAATAGATTTCGGCGACGCGTTTGCATGCACCCATCACGCTGGTCGGGTTGACCGCCTTGTCGGTCGAGATCAACACGAAACACCTCACTCCCACCGCACAAGCGGCATCGGCGACCGTGCGGGTACCAAGCACGTTGTTGCAGAACGCGGTGCGCAATTGTGTCTGCAGCAACGGCACGTGTTTGTAGGCCGCCGCATGAAATACCACCTGCGGTTGCGCCTCGGCGAAGACCTTGCGCATGGCGGTCTGGTCGCAGCAATTGGCCAGCACACCGTCGAGGATCAGCTCCGGAAAGTCCGCCCGCAGCTCCTGCGTGATCCGATACAGGTTGTACTCGCTCAACTCGACCACGGTCAGCGCTTGCGCTCCCAGTCGCGCCACCTGGCGGCACAGCTCCGATCCGATCGAGCCACCGCCGCCGGTGATCAGCACGCGGCGGCCACTCAAGGTCTCGCGGATCGCACTCCAGTCCAGCTCAACCGCATCCCGGCCGAGCAGATCCTCGATTGCCACTTCCTTGATCTGGTTCAGCTGCGCACGACCCGCAACGACGTCTTCGAGCCGAGGTATCGTGCGATAGGGCAGATCCGTGCTTTCGCACAAGGACACCACGCGCCTCATCTCGGCGGTAGACGCGCCAGGCAAGGCGATCAGCAGCATGTCCACGGCCGTCCCGCGCGCCAACTCGGGTAACTGGTCAACACGACCCAACACCGGGCGCCCATTGATGCTGGCGCCGCGCAGGCCGGCCTTGTCATCAACGAAGCCGACGACCGCGTAGCGAGTGTCATGGCGCAGGTCGCGCGAGAGCACTTCGCCGGCCCGGCCCGCACCCACGATCACCACCCGTTTCGGAGCCTGGCCTTTCAGAAGAGCGTTACGACTGTCCTTCCAATAACGGTAAGCCAGTCGTGGAGTTCCCAACAGGAACGCCAGCAGCACGGGATACAGCACCAGCACCGAACGGGGCACGCCTTCCAGCCGATCATACAAAAACAGTGCCGCATAGATCGCCACCCCGCCGATCACCGCCGCCCGCAAGATGTTCCACAGATCCGGCAGGCTGGCAAAGCGCCATACGCTCTTGTAGAGCCCGGTCCAGCGGAAAATCACGCCCTGCACCAGCAGCACCAGCGGAAATTCGAGCAACTGGAAACTGACCACCTCGTCGGGCCGCAGCATGTAGCGCAGCGATTTGGCGATCCACCAGGCCAGTGCCGTCACCAGCAGGTCGTGAAACACGACCGCCACGCGCGGGTGAATGAAACCGACAAGCTTACGCAGGGACATGGGGAGCCTTGCTCGGAGGACGTCGCAGCAAGCGACGTTTCAGGGACAACCAAACGACCGCCGCGCACAGATAAGCCACTATGGTAACCGCCAATCCGGCGCGCGGATGACTCCACGCCAACCAGGTCAGCGGGGCTGCAACGAGCACGTTCCAGCCCAGATAGCCGGCGTCCACGCTCGCATGCCCTCCCCCGCGGCGCGCCAGCCACTGATAGAGGTGCTCGCGATGGGCAGCGTACCAGCGCCGCCCCCGCCACATCCGCGTCAGCAAGGTCAACCCCGCGTCCACCGCGAACGCGGACGACAGGATCAGCGCTGGCCACAGCAAGTCGTGGTCGGCCCGCCACAACATGGCGCTGAAGGCGAAAATCAGCAAGCCCACGCTGCCGCTGCCAACGTCACCCATGAAGATGCGTGCGGGGGGGCGATTGAAGCACCAGAAAGCGAGTGCCGCCGCGGCCAGGCAAGCTGCAAGGAGAGCCAGTACCGGCTGTCCGGCAGTCGCCGCCAGAACAGTCACCCCGATGGCGACAAAGATTGCCTGCTGCGCCAACAGGCCGTCGATGCCATCCATGAAATTATGCAAGTTGATGCTCCAGACGCCGCCGAGCATCAACAACGGCAACCACCACCAGCCCAGTTCTCCACCCAGCAGCATCGCGGAAAACAGCGCCACCGCCAGCAATTGTGCGGCCAGGCGAGGCAACACCGGCAACGAACGATGATCGTCCCACCAGCCGGCCACGGCCACCAACGCGAGCGCCGCGCACAGGCTTGCGGGCAATTCCTGCCAAGGCCCGGTTGCACGCAGGCCCCAACCCACCCCGAGCAGACAGACCAGCATGGCCACGACGATGCCAACGCCGCCGCCCCGTGGTGTTGGCAGCTGATGCGAACGACGCGGACCCGGCAAATCCAGCATGCCACGCCGGCGCGCGTAGCCGATCGCGCCGCCCACCACGAGCAGGGAGATGGAGAAACTCGCCAGCAGCCATCCGAGCGACATCAGCATCGCCGTGTCACTCGCCGGCAACTCCATGGATCGGCCGAATCGTGCTCCAGCTCTTGCAACTCGGGCATTGCCAGTGATGTGCCTTGGCACCGAAGCCACAACGGTTGCAGCGGTACATCGCCTGGCCTTCGAGCAGTTTTCGGGTCAGGTCGCGCAGGATCAGGAAATTGTCGCGCGCTTCGCCTTCGATCTTGTCCATCGTGGCATCGAGCAGCGCCATCAACCCGCGCACCGACGGGCGCTGGCGTAACTGCGCCGTCAAAAAGTCAATCGCGGCGCGCTCGCCGTCGCGCTGCCGATAAAGGTCGGCCAACGCCAGAATCGGCGATACGCCGTGATAGCGCTGCAGCATGTCGCTCAGGAAGACTTCGGCGCGCGCCATCTGCTGTGCGCGCGCATAGCTGATCAGCAGTGGCGGCAGGATGTCCGGCGTGAACGTGTTGTCCGCCTTGATCGCTGCCTCGAAGGCGTCGATTGCCTCGGCGTGCTCGCCGTCCTCGGCATGCATGCGCCCGGTAAGCATGAACGCACGCACGCAGTCGGGCTGGCTTTCAAACGCCTGACGCAGATAATCGCGTGCTTCCGCACGCGCGCCATGCTGGCGTGCGCGCTCGGCAAGTTCACAATAGAACTGGGCGATCACCGGCGCTTCGTCCTCGCCCGTCATCGCCTCCAGCCGCCGTGCGTGCTCGATGGCCTTGTGCCAATCGCGCTCATGTTGGTAAATGGCAATCAGGTGGCGCAGCGCCGAAGGCGCGTGCGAGTCCATCGCCACCAGGTCCGCAAACAATGCCTCGGCGCGATCGAGCAGGCCTGAGCGCATGTAGTCTTCACCCAGTTCCAGCAACGCGACGGTTTTCATCGCTTCGGACAGGCCGGGCCGCGAGACCAGATGTTGATGCAGCCGGATCGCCCGATCCACTTCGCCACGGCGGCGGAACAAGTTGCCCAGGGCAAGGTGGGTCTCGACCGTGTCGCGATTGTATTCGGCCAGCTTCAGGAAGACTTCAATCGCCTTGTCCTGCTCTTCGTTCAGCAGGTAGTTCAGGCCGCGGAAGTAATCCGACGACAGCTCGCTGACTTCGGCACCGGAACGCCGCGCCTCGAGCCGGCGCGATGCCCACCAGCCGAGCGCGAATACAACGGGCAGCAGCGCAGCGAGCACATACATCGGGTTCATGGCTTGACCGGCGGTTTCCGGTCCGCGCCGGACCGCTGGCGCGGCCGTGATGATCGCGATCCCAGCCATGCGGTCACCCCGCCGAGCAGCCAGCCGACCACCAAGGCGCCCAACAGGGCTGCGCCCTTGGGCAATTGCACCTGGGCAAATCCGAAGTCGTAATCGACCATGCCGGCGTTGAGTGCGCCCAGCACGATGCCGACAGCGACAAAGATGATCAGGGTGATGACGGCAAGCAATCGCATGACCGAACTTTACCTGATTGATCCTGACTCGCACAGGCGGCGCAACGTGGCTTGCTGGAACAGCCGACCGCGATCACCCATGCGACGGACCCGACGGCAAAAAAAGAAGGCAGGGCCGACTCGCGCCGCCTGCCTCCGGGTTGATTATCAGGGAACAGCTCAGCCTGGACTCTCTTCCAGAGCAAGGTTGACCCGTTCGCGCAATTCCTTGCCCGGCTTGAAATGTGGCACATGTTTGCCGGGCAACGCCACGGCTTCCCCGGTCTTGGGGTTGCGCCCCATCCGGGAGGGCCGAAAATGCAGCGCAAAGCTGCCGAACCCGCGCACCTCGATGCGCTCACCCTCGGCCAGCGCCTGGCTCATCTGTTCGATGACGTTCTTTACGGCCATCTCGACGTCAGCAAACGCGAGATGCGTCTGACGCCTGGCTAGCGCTTCGATCAATTCGGATTTGGTCATGGGCCCCAATGTCCGTGACGTGGAACAGCGGAGTGGCGACTGCCACCCCGCGTTGTGCTTGCAGCTGGTGATCACTCGGCCTTGTTGAACTGTTCCTTCAACAGGGCGCCGAGCTTGGTCGTGCCGCTGGCGGCAGAGGAATAATCCACTGCTGCCTCGGGTGCGTCCACCTCGTCCTTGGCGCGGATCGAGAGCGCCAGTTGGCGACCCTTGCGATCCATCCCCGTAAACTTGGCTTCGACCTTGTCTCCCACCTTCAGGTGCTCGGTCGCATCGTCGATGCGTTCCTTGGCGATGTCATTGGCACGCAGATAACCCTCGACACCCTCGCCCAGGTCGATCACTGCACCCTTGGCGTCGACTTCCTTGACGGTACCGTTGACGATGCTGCCACGCGGGTTGGCCGCCATGAACTGACCGAACGGGTCTTGTTCCATCTGCTTGATGCCCAGCGAGATGCGCTCGCGCTCCGGATCGACCGCCAGCACCACCGCCTCGATCTCGTCGCCTTTCTTGAAGTCGCGCACCAGCTCTTCGCCGGTCACCTGCCAGGAAATGTCCGACAGATGCACCAGGCCATCGATGCCGCCATCCAGGCCGATGAACACACCGAAGTCGGTGATCGACTTGATCTGGCCGGAAACCTTGTCGCCCTTCTTGTGCATGGCCGCGAACGCTTCCCACGGGTTCGAGCGGGTCTGCTTGATGCCCAGCGAGATGCGGCGACGCTCTTCATCCACGTCCAGCACGGTCACTTCGGTCTCGTCACCGACCTGCACCACCTTGGCCGGGTTGACGTTCTTGTTGGTCCAGTCCATTTCCGACACGTGCACAAGGCCTTCCACACCCGGCTCGATCTCGACGAAGCAGCCGTAATCGGTGACGTTGGAAACCTTGCCGAAGATGCGGCTGCCGACCGGGTAGCGGCGCGAGATGGCCACCCACGGATCGTCGCCCAACTGCTTCAGACCCAGCGAAACGCGGTTGCGCTCCTTGTCGTACTTGAGCACGCGCACGTCGAGCTCGTCGCCGACGTTGACCACTTCGGACGGATGACGCACGCGCTTCCACGCCATGTCGGTGATGTGCAGCAAGCCGTCGATGCCGCCCAGGTCCACGAACGCGCCGTAATCGGTGAGGTTCTTGACCACACCCTTGATGACGGCGCCCTCGACCAGGCGCTCGAGCAGCTTCTCGCGCTCCTCGGAGAACTCGGTCTCCACGACGGCGCGGCGGCTGACCACCACGTTGTTGCGCTTGCGGTCCAGCTTGATGATCTTGAACTCGAGTTCCTTGCCCTCGAGGTAGGTCGGCTCGCGCACCGGGCGCACGTCGACCAGCGAACCGG
>JBDTKM010000152.1:0-2911 GCA_039935315.1 Rhodanobacter sp.
TGGCACCTTGTGGGTCGAATCTGCCAGTGGCTTTCATTTTCTACCGCCGGGCGAAAGCCAATTTCGTTCGGCCAGCAAGGTAGAAGCGCAGCGCGTTTTCTCACGGGCTCGCAGCATGCCGGGCTGGTATTTGAGCGACGATGCGGACTTGGAGATGACGGACGCTGACGGAACGCAATGGAAATGGTCATCAGAGGCACTTCAGCGAACTCACCACGTGACAGGTCAACTGAAGGCCGTTGTAGAAGTGCCTGACAAGAGTCACTCGTTCAGTGGCACTGTTCCTTATTCGATGCTGCAGGACATGGAAGGTAACGTCTGGATTGGAACGGATCTGGGACTCGATCAATTTCGCCTTGGCAAGTTCATCCCGGTACCTCTTCCTGACGGCGCCTTGGTTCCCGCCTTTGTTCCCGGCGATCACGGTGATTTGTGGGTGGGTGACTCGGTTCGCACCAGCGTGCACGTGGACAGCACGATCACCCGGATACCAGCAGCTGGGCCAGGCGTGATGTCTATTTTTCGCGACACCGACGGCGCGGTGTGGATGGCCGGTGATACAGGGATCACGCGGCTGAAAGACGGCCAGGCAAGCAAGATCCCTCTACCGCGCGAACTACTTGGAGCGTCGGACGCCCATGGACTGGGCGCCAGCTTTCAGGCGCTGACCATGGATGGCGATAAAGGCCTGTGGCTTTCAGTCGCGAAGTTTGGTGTCTTCCGCTGGAAGGACGGCGTGTGGACTCTGCATGGCGGTTATCACGGCCTGCCATCCTGGCCACCGCTGCGGCTTCTTGCAGATAAGTCAGGCCGCGTATGGTTTACCTATCCGCGCAACCGGGTGGCAAAGCTCGACCATGGCACCGTAACGAATTACACGACGGCCGATGGGCTGGCGGTTGGCAATGTACTTGGCATCCATGTTCGCGGTGAACAGGTTTGGGTATCGGGTGATCTCGGTGTGGCCCACTTGGAAAACGGTCGTTTCGTGACGCTGCACGGCGCGGGTGGCGAAGCATTCCGGGCCGCGTCAGCCATAGTCGAGACGGCCGCTGGCGACTTGTGGATGGACGCTGCACGTGGGGTCTACCGAATTTCCGCCGACGAGTTGCGGGAAGCGCAAAAGAATCCCACGCACTCGGTCGCGTTCGATCTATTCGACCAGCTTGACGGCCTGCGTGGCGCCTCCATGCAGCTGCGCCCCGGCCCTACGCTACAGCTGGGGTCAAATGGTCGTCTTTGGGATGCGCGAGTCAATGGCATCTCCTTCATTGATCCTGACCACATCCGGCGCAACACCGTGCCGCCCACGGTGTCGATTGAGGACCTGCATGTGGCAGATGCCGACTATCCGCCAACGCCCGGTCTGGCACTGCCGAAACTTACCCGAAGCCTTCATTTTGACTACACCGCACCGTCGCTGACCAGGCCGGATCGTCTGCAATTCCGCTACCGGCTCGAAGGAGTCGACGATGATTGGCAGAACGCGGGCAACCGTCGGCAAGCGTTCTACACCAATCTTGGGCCAGGCCGCTATCGCTTTCGGGTGCGCGCGGCCAATGAGGATGGACTATGGAGCGAGCATGACGCCACGTTCGATTTTCGCATCGATCCGGCCTTCTACCAGACATGGTGGTTCGACGTGTTGTGCGGCTTTCTGGCCATGGGAGTCTTGTGGCTCTTGTACCTCATGCGGCTGCGTCAGCTGTCTACCCGCAGGCATATACGTAGCGCGGAACGTGAACGCATCGCGCGTGACCTGCACGACACTTTGTTGCAAGGCGTGCAAGGCCTCCAGTTACGGCTGCAAACGTGGGCGGTAAACAAGTCGCTGGCGGTGGACCTCCGTCACGAAATGACCGATGTAGCTTCGCGCACGAACGAGATGCTTATCGATGGTCGTGACCGGATCATCGCCCTGCGTCGCAGCCGCATGCAGCCTGCTGATTTCATAGCCAGCCTGAATGCCAAGGGCGACGAATATGCGTCGACGTATCGCGTGGAGTTCGTTCTGACGGAGGCAGGGGAGGCACCTGTATTGCAGCCAGAGGTAGTCACCGAAGCTCTGGATATTGCCCATGAGGCATTGCGCAACGCCTTCATGCATGCCGCCGCCAAACGGATCGAGCTGTTTGTCGGCTGGCGGCCCGAGGGTCTGGAAGTGCGGGTCCGTGATGATGGCCGCGGTATCGACGAGACGATCCTGAGCGACGGTGGCCGCGCTGGCCACTGGGGGCTGATCGGCATGCGCGAGCGTGCAGCAAGCATCGGAACCCGAATCAACCTGCGACGCCGCGAAGAACGTGGTACCGAGCTGTTGTTCCTGGTGCCGGCACATCGGATCTACGCCGGTACGTCATGGCGGCTACGCGGTTATCTCTGGCGCGTGTGGAGCAAATCCATGCGTTGAATGGGTTGCACGATGCAGCCAGAGACGGCGGCCTGAGCAATACCCGGCAGCACCCGAATTCAGGAAATGCAATGAGCGTTGAATCGGACCTGGACTGGGCCGCAAAGGCACGGAGCCCGCACCAAAAGCCGTGCGGTTTTGATCAAAATGAGCATGTCTTTGACAATCTGATCCTTCGTTGCACCTTTCCGCGCTTCACCTAGAGACTGGGCGAACTCATCACGTGCATGAGATGGCATGCTGCAGCGCTGTTGGGGAGTCATTCGCGGACTTTCCGTTATCGCCGCGCCAAGGGGATGTTCATGTGCCGATCGGGTTTGTCGAAAAGCCTTTGTATTGCCATGGCCTGCTGGCTGCTGGCCAGCACGATGGCGCATGCGTCGGATGTTCAGGCCAAGGTCGTCAATCCGGCTCCCGCGAGTGCGGCGACGCAAAGCGTGCCGTTATCCAGCCTGATCCATCGTTCTTACACATCCAGGGACGGGGCACCTGACCTGGTCG
>JBDTKM010000153.1:0-2834 GCA_039935315.1 Rhodanobacter sp.
TGGGAGATTGTCGAATCATGGCGTGCTCTCCTGCTGTTGAGTCTGCGCCGTCGTCTCGGCGACCGGCCTCAGTACGTGTAATTGAAGTTGGCCAGGCCATAGGCGCAGATCGCCCACAAACCGTACAACGCGCTCAGGCCCAGGAATACTTCGCCCAACCTCACCAGCCAGCCACCGGGCCCACGCCACACACGCAACACCGCCTCGATCAGCATGGCGATGGTGCCCAGCGCCGCGATCACGCCCACGATGTAGAGCGCGGTCAACCCGTGGCCCATCACGTTGTTGGCGGCGTCCAGGCCGGTGGCAATAAAGTAGATCCACCCAGACATCATCAGCAGCAGCAAAACCACGCCAAGTCGCGATGCCAGCCGCCAGCGCTTTTGTGCTCGTGTCATGACCAGCGGGGCATGGAAGCGCCGACGCACAACCCAGCCACCAAACCAGATCGCCAGAGTGAGCAGCAAGGTCACGAGGAACAGCACGCCCACCGACTTGAGCATCCCTGCACTACGCAGACCATGCACCGGCTGGAACAATTCGACCGGAGGGAAGTCGTCGGAAATCCAGTACTGGATGTGGCCATCCTTGTCGGCAACGAATTTCGTATGGCTCTGACCATCGACTTCGCGATAGGTCAACGGCCCCACTTCGCGCCAGGTTTTCGGCGTGCCACTGAGGTCCTTGAGCATCGAGACCTGGATCGTGCCGTCGGGATCGGCAGTCACACTGGATTGCGAGAGCACCTGCAGCACGGAGAACGTGCTTTCGATGCGCCGCGAGGCTTCATACGAACCGACTACACGAGCGGCATCGGGCTTGGGGTTGGCCACCGTGTCTTCATGCGGCGGTGTCCACGGGTAATAACGATCCAGGAATGCCCGGAAAAGCGCGGTACGCAACCTGCCCACTTCAGCATCTTTGCCGGCGCTGTTGAACGACATGAACAGGCCGACATGCTGATCCAGCAGCAAGTGCATGTCGCTGTGGAACGCATCGGTGTCGCCGGCGTGGCCGATGATGCGCTGACCGTTGCGGCTCTCCTGATAGAAACCCAGGTCGAAACCCTTCATGCCCGGCGCCATGCTCGATTGCGGCGAATGCATCAACGCCATCATCGCCGGCGACAGAATCGTGGCACCGTTGTACTGACCGTTGTCCAGCTGCGCGAGCATGAACTTCGCCATGTCGGCGCCGGTGGCGCTCAACGAGCCGGCCGGCCCGACTTCGATCGCCTCGAACGGAATGATCGTCTTGTTCGATGCCGAGTGATAGCCGGTCGACATGTTCGCCGCCAACGATGCCGGCAGCGGCTGGTCGAAGCTCGAGTGGTCCATGCCCAATGGCTTGAAGATGTGCTCGGCCACATACTGATCGAACGGTTGACCGGATACCCGCTGCACGATGTAGCCCGCCAGCACGGCGCCGTAATTCGAATAGGCGACAATCTTGCCGGGCGGAAAGATTTGCGCCGGCAAGTGCTTCTTCAGATACTCGCCGATCGGGAACAGCTGATCGGTCGACTGCAGGGACTCATCACCTACGGTCTCCTCGAAACCGGGGGTATGCGTCATCAGATCACGCACCGTGATCGGCTTGCCGAACGTTTCCGGTATCTTGAAATCGAGGTAGGCGTTGACATCCTTGTCGAGGTCGATCTTGCCCTCGCCGACCAGTTGCATCACCGCGGTCCAGGTGAAGGTCTTGGATATCGAGCCGGGCCGGAACAAGGTCTGGTCCGCCAGCACCGGTTTGCGCGCGGCGACATCGGCGTAGCCATAACCCTGTGCAAACAGTGGCTGACCATCCTTGACCACCACAATAACGCCGCCGGCAATGTCGCCGCGATGGATGGCATAGGGCACCACGCCGTCGAAGAACGTCTGCACATCCTGCGCAGTCATCGACGGTGTCCCGGCCGAACCCTGCGCAGGGATCGACACAGGGACCGCGATGTTCGCCGCTGTGGCAACGGAGGGCGATACGGCTGCCGCCGGCGGCTGCATGGCAGACTGCCCGGAGGCATTCGGTGCAAACGAGGCACCTAACACAAGCAGCGTGGCAGCCGCCGTGGTCATCAACCGAGTGAACATGTTTGCGCTCCGGCGGATTGTGTCGCCACGCGAATCCGCGACTGGCCAGCCGTCATGACCGGCCTGTCGAATGGTCCCGCTTGGCATGAGTGATAACCCCTCGATCACGACGCGGTGGCCACCGCATCCCGCAGGTCTGCCGCCACCGCGTACGTCATACCCTGCTCTTTCAGAAGCTTCGACTGACCGAAAGGCCAAACATGCGCGGCATGATGATTGTCGCGTTGTCTTCGGTTTGGCCCGTGATCGGGTTGAGCTGCCCAGCGACGGCCACATAGTTCTCGAAACCGCTGGCCTGCACGATGCCACGCGCGTTGGTCAGGTTCTTGACGTAAAGGTCGACACTCCATGCCCCCACGTTCACGCCCGCGCGCAGGCTGACGGTGTTGTACCCGGGAATCCTCGAGCTCGCCGGAAGCGCAGGCAGTGGCGAGGGCAGCAACGGATAATTGAAGGCATAGTCGGTCGAACGCGCACCGATATGCTGATAGCTGGCGCCCACGTAGCCGAGCCAGCCATTACCCAGGGCGAAGTCGTAATCGCCACTCAGGCCGGCGGTGAATTTCGGCGCGTACGGGAGCGGGTCGCCCTTCATGCCGTTGGACGGAAACGGGGCATCCTTGGTCAAGACGGCTTTGTTGTAGGCACCATTGGCAGACAACTTCAGGCCGTGCACGGGGACGAAAGCAATCGTCGCCTCCAGCCCGTTGCTCTTGGCCTGGCCGCCGCTTTCGAGGAAGG
>JBDTKM010000154.1:0-6876 GCA_039935315.1 Rhodanobacter sp.
GCCGGCAGCAAGGCACCACCATTGAATGCGCCGATTGCACAGAGCCGCGCGTTCTACGACCGCATGAACAGCGATCGCGTCACACGCATGCAGAAAATCTACCCGGTGCACATCCACGCGGAAACCATCGGTGGTGTTCACACCGATGTCGTGTTGCCTGCCCAGGGCATCGCTGCCGCGCAGCGGCGACGGGTGCTGATCAATTTGCATGGAGGCGCGTTTCTATGGGGTGCCCACAGCGGTGGCCTGGTGGAGTCGATCCCCGTGGCCAGCCTGGGCAGGATCAAAGTCATCAGCGTCGACTACCGTGAGGGACCGGAGCATGTCTTTCCAGCCGCCAGCGAGGATGTCGAGGCGGTCTACCGGGCCCTGCTCAGGCACTATCCGGCGAAGAACATCGGCATCTACGGCTGCTCCGCTGGCGGCGTGCTCACAGCCGAATCGGTGGCCTGGATCATCACCAAAAAACTGCCGGTGCCAGGCGCCATCGGCACCTTCTGCGGTTCGATCACCGAGTTGGGCGGCGATTCGGCCTACTTCGCCCCGATCCTCAACGGTGAACCCGTGCCACCGGCGATACTGAAGCTCACCGCCCTGCCTTATTTCAAGGGAGCCAAAGCCACCGATCCGTTGGTATTTCCGGCCAACTCGCCAGCCATGCTGGCGCAGTTCCCGCCAACCCTGCTGCTCACCGGCACCCGCGATTTCACCATGAGCTCGGTGATCCAGAGTCAGCGCCTGCTGAGTGCGGCAGGCGTCGATGCCGAACTGCACGTATGGGATGGCATGTGGCACTCGTTCTTTTCCGATCCCGAGATGCCCGAGTCACGCGAGGCCTACAAGGTGATCGTGGATTTCTTTGAGCGCAAGCTGGGGCGTTAGGCCGCCAAAAGGGTCAGCCGGTTGAACTGGGTCGGCGATGTCGAACGCGCACGCCGCAGCGGCCTCCGGCTTTGCTCTTGCCCGCAGCGACGGGTATTCTCTGGACATCATTCCCCACGCGACGAACCATGAGCCTGCAGACCGTTCTGGTGATTGACGATGAACGTGATATCCGCGAACTGCTGACCATCACTCTGGGCCGAATGGATCTTCAAGTCGAAGCCGTCGGTACCGTGGCTGAAGCGCGGCGCGCACTGACCGAAAACACCTACGAATTGTGCTTCACCGACATGCGCCTGCCGGATGGCAACGGTCAGGAAATCATCGAGTTGATCGCCGCGACTTGTCCGGACACCCCGGTGGCGATGATCACCGCCTACGGTAACGTCGACGCCGCCGTGAACGCATTGAAGGCCGGCGCATTCGACTTCGTCTCCAAACCGGTCGACATCCAGATGCTGCGTGGCCTGGTGCGCACCGCACTCAGGCTGGCCGAGGAACGACGCGACGGCGGTGGCGCCGCCAAGGCCCGCGGCTCGAACGACCGCCTGATCGGTGACTCGTCGGCCATGGACCAGGTGCGTGCCACCATCACCAAACTGGCGCGCAACCAGGCCCCGGTGTACATCGCCGGCGAGTCCGGCGTCGGCAAGGAGCTGGTCGCACGGCTGATTCACGAACAGGGTCCGCGCGCCAGTGGCCCGTTCGTGCCGGTCAACTGCGGCGCGATTCCGTCGGAGTTGATGGAAAGCGAGTTCTTCGGCCACCGCAAGGGCAGCTTCACCGGCGCCGGCGCCGACAAGGAAGGCCTGTTCCAGGCCGCCCAGGGCGGTACCTTGTTTCTGGACGAGGTCGCCGAGTTGCCGCTGCACATGCAGGTAAAGCTGCTGCGCGCGATCCAGGAGAAGGCGGTGCGCCCGATCGGCGGCCGCGACGAAATCCCGGTGGACGTGCGCATTCTGTCCGCCACCCACAAGAATCTGGGCCAGTTGGTCGAACAGGGGCAGTTCCGCCAGGACCTGTTCTACCGCATCAACGTGATCGAGCTACGCGTGCCGCCACTGCGCGAGCGCCGCGGTGACGTGCCTCAATTGGCCGCCTTCATTCTCAAGGCACTCGCCAGCAAGAGTGGCGAAATGGTCGGCCAGCTCTCCACCGGCGCGATCGAAGCATTGGAAGCGTACGATTTCCCGGGCAACGTGCGCGAGCTGGAGAACATCCTCGAGCGTGCCATGGCGATGTGCGACGGCTCCAGCGTCAACGCCTCGGATCTGATGCTGCCCCAACGCAGCATGCGCGCGGCGTCCGATGACGCCTCTGCGTCAGTGGCCAGTCACGCGCCAGCAACCGCGCCGGCCGCGCCGACCGCGGCCAACGGCGGGCTTGATGACTACATCAGCAACATCGAGCGCACCGCGATCGTCAAGGCGCTGGAGGAATCGCGCTACAACAAGACCGCCGCTGCCCGCAAACTCGGCATCACGTTCCGTGCGCTGCGCTACAAGCTGAAGAAACTCGGTATCGACTGACGCCGGGGTTGCCCGCCGGCGGATAGCGTCCGCGTGGTCTCGTCGTTACTTGTCGGTCCGTTCCGCCGCCGCGCTCGGGGCGCCATCCAGCGACTTGTGCAGCGCGCGCAGCAAGGCGCGGGTGGTGACCGGCTTGTCGATCACCAGCAGCCGTTCCAGCGGCGGCAATTCATGCATGTCCGGAGGGGCATCCGGGTGTGCCAGCAGAATCACCGCGCCCTGATAGCCTCGATCGAGCAGCGCCGACAGGGTCCGCACGCCGGTAAACAAGTTCAGGTCGGCATCCAGCACCACCAGATCGGGAAGACCGCCGGCCTCGATCCACTGCAGTGCGGCCGTACCACTCTGACTGGCCTCTGCCTGGTAGCCCCATGCGTTCAAGGTGTCTACCAGAAGCGAGAGCTGGGCAGCCTCTTCCATCACCACCAGCACGTGCTCCGCATCGCCTTCCAGGCCTGCCGTGTCGTCGAGCGATGCCGCATCGGAGACCCGCCCCCCCAGCGGAATGTACATGTCAAAGCGGGTGCCGCTGCCGGGCTTGCTGTGCACCCGCATCACGCCACCATGCGCGGCGACGATGCGCTGGCACGACACCAGCCCCAACCCGGTGCCGGTTTCCTTGGTGGTGAAGAACGGCTCGAACATGTGTTGCAGCGCAGCCTCATCCATGCCGCGCCCGCTATCAATCACGCTGATGCGCAAATACGTCCCGCACCGTGGTTGTTCGTCGGGCAGGAAAAAATCCTCCGCCAGCCGCGTTTGCGACGTCTCGATGCACAAGTTGCCCCCATCCGGCATCGCCTGAATCGCGTTCAGACACAGGTTGAGCAGGCACTGCTGCAACTCGGTGTGGTTGCCCTCAAACGAGAGTTGCGGATCTTCAATGAGCAATTCCATCGTCACCGAACGCGGCACGCTGCCCTGCATCAGCAGCTCGAACGCACTCATCAGCGCACCCAGCCGCACCTGCTCGGCCCGTCGCGCGCCGCGCGCAAACGACAGCATCGACTGCACCATGTCCAGGCCGCGCTTGCCGCAGTCGCGCACCAGTTTGCCCAGCCGCGCCAGACGCGGGTCATCTTTGTAATCCTGCAGGCTGTCGCCGGCCAGCAGCAGCGGCTGCAGCAGGTTGCGCAAGTCGTGGCTGAGCCCGCCCGCCAGCATCGCCAGGCTCTCGAAGCGTTGCGCGCGCATCAGTTCGGCCTCCGCACGGCGATTCGACCGACGCGCGTCCACCTCAGCCAGCGCCCGACGTACCGCGCTGGCCAACCGCGCCGGATTTTGTTTGAGGATGTAGTCGGTGGCACCATTACGCAGCGCCTCGACCGCTGCTTCCTCGCCCAGCGTGGCGGAAACAAAGATGAAAGGCAGATCCTCGTCGCGTTCGCGCAGCAGCTCCAAGGCATGTTGGCCGGAGAACCCTGGCAGGCTCAGATCCGACAACACGATATTAGGCTTGAACTCGTCCAGCGCGGCAAGGTAACCGGCTTGGTCCTCGACTACGCGCACTTCATGGTGGATGTCATCCGCATCGAGCTCGGCCAGCACCAGCTCGGCATCGAGTTCGTTGTCCTCCACCTGCAATACGCGGATCGTCAACATCGCGTGGGGCGGCCGCTTTGGCATGGTATTCCTCGCTACGTCTTGGCAACGCCGAACGCGCCTGCGCGCAGGGTTTCCGGCCGCCTTCCCTAATCAATGTCGTTATGCCTCAATCCGCGTCGGGTGCCTCGTTCAACACTGCCCAGAACCGGCCGAGCGTGCGCACGGCTTCAAAAAACTGGTCCACATCGACCGGCTTGATTACGTAAGCGTTCACGCCAAGATCCCAGCTGCGTGCCAGATCGGTCTCCTCGCGCGAGGAAGACAGGATCACCACCGGGATCCGCCGCATCCGTTCGTCTGCGCGCATCTCGGTGAGTACCTCCAGCCCATTCTTGCGCGGCATCTTGATGTCCAGCAGCACCACCGCCGGATCGCCGGGCTCGCGCTCGGCCCAGGCGCCACGCAGGTAGAGGTAATCAAGACAATCCACGCCGTCTTCGACATGAACCACCGGGTTGGCCAGATGCGCCTCGGCCAGTGCGTCCATCGACATCTCCGCATCAGCCAGACTGTCTTCCACCAGCAACACCGTGCGCAGCTCTTTCTTGATCATGCCGCCGATTCTCCGTGGTGCGCACCGGCCACGTCGGTTGCCGGCAGCGAGAAATGGAATTTTGCGCCCTGGCCCAGTTCGGCTTCGGCCCAAACCCGACCGCCATGACGCGTCACGATGCGGCGCACATTGGCCAGCCCGATGCCGTTGCCCGGAAATTCTGACGCGCGGTGCAGGCGCTGAAATACACCGAACAACTTTTCCGCGTATTGCATGTCGAACCCGGCGCCATTGTCTGCCACCGTGAACTCGTAGTCGCCGCGGTTACCCTGGCTTGCGCTGACCTCGATCCGCGCCACGTCGCAGCGCCCAGTGTACTTGACCGCATTGCCAAGCAGGTTTTGCCACACCGTGCGCAACATGTTGGCATCGCCGATCACCATCGGCAATGCGCCGATCGTCCACACGATGCGGCGACCTTCATGGCTCGACTCGGCCAGCGCGCTGGCCTCCTCCGCCAGCGACTGCATGTCCACCGCCTGCAGCCGCAACGGCCCGCGCCCCAGCCGCGAAAATATCAGCAGGTCATCGATCAACTGCGCCATGTGCTTGGCCGAGCTGTCGACCACGGCGATGTAATGGGCGGCCTTGTCGTCGACCCGCTCGCCAAGATGGTGCTCCAGCTTGCGCACGAACCCGGCGATATGTCGCAGCGGCGCACGCAGATCATGCGACACCGAGTAGCTGAACGCCTCCAGCTCGCGGTTGATGTCCGAAATCTGCGCTACCTTGCCTTCGAGCTGGCGATTGAGCTCGGTCACCTGCTTCTCGATCAGCGCACGTACGGTGACGTCACTTGCCGTCATCAGCAAGGTGGGCTCGTCGTTCTCCTGCTGCTGCAGGCGCCGAGCGTTGACCACCACGTGGCGCTCGGGCTGACCGTCGATGCGTTGCACCACGTCGTAATCCCACAGCTCGCGATCGCGCAGCAAGACATCCTTGAGTCGCTGCAGCAGGGCGGCGTCGTTCCAGATCCCGCCGCCGATCTCCGTCAACGCTCGCGACGACTGCTGCAGATCGTCGCCATACAGTTCGCTGAACGCATTGTTCACCAGCAGCGTACGCAGGTTGGCATCAAACAAGGCGATCGGCTCGCGTACGGACTGCAGGATCAGGCGCGCGCGCTGCACCGCCCGACCTTCGCGGCTCTCGGCCAGTTGCCGTCGGCCAATTTGCTGCTCGGAGACAATCACGATGATCGCCAGCAGCAGCAATTGGGCCAGCGCGGTGATGGCCAGCACCCATTGTCCATTGACGGCGCGGTTGGTGGCAGCCTTCTCGCGTACCACCAGCAGCTGATTCTCGCTTTGTACAATGCTTGCTATCTCAGCGTTGACCGGGAACAAGTCGCCGGCTGTGCGCAGCGACTCCCGCGCGCCCGCCGTATTACCCTGCCGCAGCCGCTGGCTTGCCTGGGCCATCATGGCGAGGCGACCGTTGACGCTGTTCTCCAGGGCGCCAATCCGGACCTGTTGTTCCGGATTGTCGCTCGTCATGGCTCGCAACTGCCGCAACAGGCCAGGCACCTCCTCCGCGGCGCGCGTGGCGCGGGCCTGGGTGACGGCATTCTGGTCGCCAATCAGCAGACGATAGGCTGCCGCCTCGCCGTCGTGCGCGAGGCTGGCAATTTGATAGGTGAGCGAGCGCACTGCAGTGGAGTGCGTGACCCAGTCCCTGGCCACCTGGGTATCTCGCGTGTTTTCGCTGGTGACGAAATAGGGCAGGCCAACGATGATCACGATGGCCAGCAAGAGGCCGGCAACCCGCCAACGGATGATGCCGCTGTATTTCATTCAACCCATTCCATCAGCACGCCTGACCCGTCTAATCTGCGTATTCTGGCACGTCCATGCGGCATGTCGTCGCAACCAAAGGTGAGCGTCAATCGTCGCCCACCTCGTGCGCTTTCGACCGTGCTGCGTCGTGAGCACCCCATTGTCGATTTGGTGCCGACTGCATGCGGAAATGCAGTTCGCCACCGGCGAGGATCTCGGCGTGGCGCAGATACGGCCGATCCAGCGGCCGGCCATTGAGCGTGACCGCGCCGACCCACGGATGCGCATCATCCATTGGCGACGCGCTCACGGTGAAGCTGCGACCATTGGACAGATGGAGCGTGGCCCTGGTCACAAACGGCCGCCCGATGGCATACACGTCGCTGGCTGGCGTCACCGGATAGAAACCCAGTGCAGTGAAGATGTACCAGGCCGACATCTGGCCCAGATCATCGTTGCCGCTGAGGCCATCCGGCCGCGGCGCATATTGACTGTCCATGATCTGCTTCAGCCGCTGCTGGGTTTTCCACGG
>JBDTKM010000155.1:0-8052 GCA_039935315.1 Rhodanobacter sp.
CATCGCGATCACCTCGCGCGAGAACAGGCTCAGCTCCATGCCGGCGCGGCCCTGGGTGATGCCGTCGCACATCGCCGGCACGCCACCGGCCACCTGGGCGGTGGCGCCGACCAGGCGTGCGGCGCGACGGATCTGTTCCGGATACGGCTCGTAAGGCTGGTGCGCCGAGAGCATGTCGTTGTAGGCGGTGACGATGCCGATGTTCGGCTTGCTGAAGCCGCGCAGCGCGGACTTGTCGTCGGCGCCGCTGGCGGCGAAGCCGTGCGCGAGGTTGCTGCACGACAACTGCTGGCGATAGACACCGCGACCGCGACTCGCGTCGATGCGCTCCAGATACGCCGTGCGCGTATCGCGGCTGCGCTCGCGCAGGCGTTCGGTGACTTCGGCGACGACGGGGTGCAGGCTGGTCATGGTTCAGATCCGGAAGTGGGTGGAAGAATTGCGCGTCGCGCAGGGGTGGTGTTGCTGATGCCGTGCTTCGGGTTGCCTGTTCTCAAGGACACCAGTAGACGGCAACCGGTACACGTTGCTGGGTCAGCACCGCGCGCACCGGATAGTCGCGTGCGGTGCCGAGCCCGAGCTGGGCGTCGGCAAGCACGTTGCGTTTCTTTTCGCCGGTGATCAGCAGATACAGCGCACGCGTCTCAAGCAGGGTCGGCAAGGTCAGGGTGATGCGTGGCTCGCTGGCGTCAGGCGCCTGCATCGGCAGCACGCGGGCGCTGCCGGCCGGATCGAGCGCCTCGGCCAGGTGGTTGCCGCCTGGAAAGAACGAGGCGGTGTGGCCGTCATCGCCCATGCCCAGCACCACCGCGTCGAACGGCAGCGGCAGCGCGGCGATGCGCGCCTCGGCCGTGGCCAGACCGGCTTCCGGGCTGGGGTCGCCGGTGTACAGGGGAACCAGCTGAGCGCTGGCCGCGTTGTGTTGCAGCAAATGCGTCTTGACCAGGCGGGCATTTGAACGATCGTCGCTATCCGGCACCCAGCGCTCGTCGACCAGGGTGACCTGCACCTGCGCCCAGTCCAGCTTTTCGTGGGCCAGCCGATCGAAGAAGTCCTTCGGCGTGCTGCCGCCGGATACGGCCAGCACGGCGTGGCCGCGTTCGTCCAGCGCGCCACGTAATTGATCGGCCACGCGTTCGGCCAGCGTGGCGGCCTGGGCCTGGCAGGTGGTGAAGCGGTGGGTGGTGACGTTCAGCATGGTGGACATGGCGGTTCTGGTTTCAGAAGGTTGGATCTCAGCTGGCGGCGACTGCTGCCCGCAGCGAGTGAGGCGCAGGCATGGCCGATCTATTCACTGTCGTCGTGCCAGGTGCGTCCGTCGCGCTCGATCAGGGCGACCGACGCGCTCGGTCCCCAGCTGCCGGCACTGTACGGTCGCGGCGACTCGCCGCTGTCGGCCCAGGCGGTCAGGATCGGGCCAGCCCAGCGCCACGCAGCCTCGACTTCGTCGCGACGCATGAACAGGGTCGGGTTGCCGCGCACCACGTCGAGCAGCAGTCGTTCGTAGGCATCGGGTTGCTGCACCCCGAACGCTTCGGCGAAGCTCATGTCCAGCGGCACGTGGCGCAGGCGCAGGCCGCCGGGGCCGGGGTGCTTGATCGTCAACCACAGCTTCACGCCTTCATCCGGCTGCAACCGCAGCACCAGCTGGTTTTGTGCCAGCGTGCCGGAAGCGGCGTCGAAGATCGAATGCGGTACCGGCTTGAACGTCACCACGATCTCTGATTCGCGCTGCGGCAGGCGCTTGCCGGTGCGCAGGTAGAACGGCACACCAGCCCAGCGCCAGTTGGCGATCTCCGCCTTCAGCGCCACGAAGGTTTCGGTGTCGGACTGCTTGCCGCCGAGTTCCTCGATGTAGCCCGGCACGCTGCCGCCCTCGGCCACGCCGGCGCGGTACTGGCCACGCACGGTAAGCGCTGTCGCGTTGCTGGCGTCGATCGGCTTCAGCGAGTGCAGCACCTTCAGCTTCTCGTCGCGCAGCGCGTCAGGTGCCAGCGACGAGGGCGGCTCCATCGCCACCATGCACAACAGCTGCAGCATGTGGTTCTGCACCATGTCACGCAGCGCGCCGGCGCGATCGTAGTACGCGCCACGGTGGCCCACGCCCAGTGTTTCGGCGACGGTGATCTGCACGTGGTCGATATGACCGGCGTTCCACAGCGGCTCGAACAGGGCGTTGCCGAAGCGCAGTACCAGCAGGTTCTGCACGGTCTCCTTGCCGAGGTAGTGGTCGATGCGGAACGTCTGCGTCTCGCTGAACACCGCGCCGACCGCATCGTTGATCCGGTTCGCGCTGGCCAGGTCGCGGCCGATCGGCTTTTCCAGCACCACGCGCGCCTGGCCCTGATTCAGCCCGTGCTCGCCCAGACGGGTGCAGATGTCAACGAACAACTCGGGCGAGGTGGACAGGTAAAACACCCGCACGTGTTCGGGTTCGGCCTGGATCAAGCCGGCAAACTCGTCCCAGCCGGCGTCCTTGCGCGCATCGAGCGAGCGGTAGAACACCTGCTGCAGGAACTCGTCGAGCTTGGCCGCGTCGCAGATCTTGACCAGTGACTCGCGCAGTTGGGCGCGATAGCCGGCATCATCCAGCGCCTCGCGGGCGATGCCGATGATCCGGCTGCTGGGCGGCAGCTGGCCGTCGAGAAAGCGGTGGAACATGGCGGGCAGCAACTTGCGCGCGGCGAGGTCGCCGGTGCCGCCGAAAATCACCAGGTCGAACGGTTCGACCGATTGCAGGGAAGCTGTCACGCGGGTACCTCGGGCTCGATGTCAGTGATCGGCAGGACCCGGATGAGGGCTCCTGCGCCGGTTGGTTTTTGATCATACCAGTGAAATACCAACACGGCTACCGATATGCATATGACTTTATCGATCCAGGTTATGCCGTCGAATTGCGCCCCAAAGCCGTACTTTTGATCGACTCATCGGTACTCCCTACTTGCGGCATGTGGATCGCTATTGGTATTGTGCGCGCCATGCAAGCCGCCCTGACCACGGAATACCGCCGGATCTGCCTCGACCCGGCCAGCCATCAGCCGCTGGCTTACCTGCGGCTGCGCCAGGCGATCCGCAACGTGATGCAACAGCATGATGTGGAACCCGGCCACGCGCTGCCCAGTGAGCGCGACCTGTCGCATGCGCTGAAGCTGTCGCGGGTGACGGTGCGCAAGGCGATTGCCGGTTTGGTCGAGGAAGGCTTGTTGACCCAGCGTCACGGCGCCGGCACCTTCATCGCCGAGCGCATCGTCAAGCCGATGTCGCGGCTGACCAGCTTCACCGAGGACCTGCGCGAGCGTGGCCTGCATCCGCGTTCGGAGTTTTTCGAGCGGCTGATCGGCGAAGTCACACCGGAGGAATCGATGGCAATGAATTTGTCGCCCGGTTCGCTGGTGGTGCGCCTGCATCGCCTGCGCTACGGCCAGGACGAGCCGCTGGCGCTCGAACGCAGCGTGGTGCCGGCCAGTGTGCTGCCCGACCCGATGCTGGTGCACGACTCGCTGTACGAAGCGCTGGAAAAACTTGGCTGCCGCCCGCGCCGCGCCCTGCAGCGGCTGCGTGCGGTGTCGCTCAATGCCCAGCAGGCGCGCCTGCTGCACGTCGCCGTGGGCAGTGCCGGGTTGAACATCGAGCGGCGCAGTTTCCTGGACGACGGCCGCGTGGTCGAGTTCACCACCTCGTGGTATCGCGGCGATATCTACGATTTCGTCGCCGAACTGCACAACGACTGAAGGATGCTCATGATCGCCAGCGATACCTTGATGTTCCGCGAAGCGCACGAGTCTGCTGCGGTGGTGGCACGCCAGTTTGCTGCCAACGAAGCCGTGGTGAGTGCGTTGGCCGCGTCGCTGCGGGCCGAGCCGCCGCGTTTCATTGTCACCTGCGCACGCGGCAGTTCGGATCACGCCGCGGCCTACGCCAAGTATGTGTTCGAGACCCAGCTCGGCATTGTCACCGCCTCCGCCTCGCCGTCGGTGACCTCGGTGTACGCCGCCGAGCAGCGCTGGCAGGGCGCGTTGTTCATCGCCATCTCGCAATCGGGCAAGAGCCCGGACCTGTTGCGCAATGCGCAAGCAGCGAAAGTGGCCGGCGCGCGCGTGGTGGCGTTGGTCAACGTGGAGGATTCGCCGCTGGCCGCACTGGCCGACACGGTGATTCCGCTGCATGCCGGACCGGAGCGCAGCGTGGCGGCGACCAAGAGTTATATCGCCGCACTGGCCGCCGTGCTGCATCTGTGCGCGCGCTGGCGGGGCGATCCCGGACTGGCAGTCGCCCTGCATGACTTGCCTGACGCCCTGCGTGCAGGTTGGGATGCCGATTGGTCGTCGCTGAGCGAAGGTCTGGTGGGTGCGCGCGGTTTGTTTGTGGTGGGTCGCGGCTTCGGCCTCGGCATCGCGTTGGAGGCGGCGCTGAAATTCAAGGAAACCTGCGGCCTGCATGCGGAGGCGTTCAGTGCGGCCGAGGTCAAGCATGGCCCGATGGCTCTGGTCGGGCCGGATTTTCCGGTGCTTTGCTTCGCCCAGGATGACGACACGCTGGCCAGCACCCTGGCCGTGGCGAGCGATTTCCGCGCCCGCGGCGCGCAGGTATTCGTTGCCGCACCGGGCCAGCGCGGCGCTGGCGCGCTGCCGGTATCGGCCGGCTTGCCGGCGTTGTGCACGCCGCTGCTGATCATCCAGAGCTTCTACCGCGCCGCCAGCGAGCTGTCGCTGCGCCGTGGTTTCAATCCTGACGTGCCGCCGTATTTGAACAAGGTCACGGAGACCGTCTGAACCATGACCACGATCTTCCCGCCTCGGCTCGCAGTGGCGCGCTTGCATGCGCGGGCCTGGTGGCCGGTATTGGAAACACGGGACCGGGGGTTCGCAATCACTCCGCCCGCCAGCGCGTTGCTGCAACTACTTATTCGGGTTTGGCCATGATGCTTGCTCTGACGAATGCCCGCGTGCTCACCGATGACGGCTGGCATGACAAGCTCGCTGTCGTGCTGGACGGCGAGCGGATTGCTGCACTGATGCCGCTAGCCGATCCTCGGCTGCGCGAAATCCCCCAGCAGGATCTCGCTGGCGCGATGCTGCTGCCCGGCTTCATCGACGTGCAGGTCAATGGCGGCGGCGGCGTGCTGTTCAACGAGGCACCCACGGTGGAGACGATCCGCCGGATCGGCGCCGCGCATCGACGCTTCGGCACCACCGGCTTCCTGCCAACCCTGATCAGCGACGAGCCTGGCGTGATGCGCGCCGCCCTGATCGCGATGGAGCAGGCGCTGGCAGAGGGTGTGCCCGGCCTGCTCGGCATTCATCTGGAAGGCCCGTACCTCGCGCCCGCGCGCAAGGGCGTGCACGACGCGAAGTATTTTCATGTGCCGGGCAGCGAGGAGCTGGCCCTGCTGTGCGCTCCCCATCGCGGCATCCGCCTGATCACGTTGGCGCCGGACCAGGTGCCACGCGAAAGCATTCGCGCATTGGCCGATGCCGGCGTGATCGTCTGCGCTGGCCATACCGCCGCCGACTACGCCACCACGCGCACCGCGCTCGACGCGGGCGTACGCGGCTTCACCCACTTGTTCAACGCGATGACCCCGTTCGGCAGCCGCGCGCCCGGTGTGGTTGGCGCAGCCCTCGATGATGCGGACAGCTGGTGCGGCATCATCGTCGATGGCCACCACGTGCATCCGGCCAGCTTGCGCGTGGCGATTGCCGCGAAAGCACGCGGCAAGATGATGCTGGTGACAGACGCGATGCCGCCGGTGGGCGCCGATTCCCCCGAATACGTGCTCAACGGCGAAACCATCATCGTCAAGGATGGCATCTGTCAGACCGCGCAAGGTGTGCTGGCCGGGTCGGCACTGGACATGGCTACGGCGGTGCGCAACGCGGTGCAGATGCTCGGCTTGCCGCTGCAGGAGGCGGTGCGGATGGCGAGCAGGTATCCGGCGGAATTCCTCGGTCTCGGCACCAACCACGGCCGCATCGCGCCAGGTTGCTCGGCCGATCTGGTGGTCATGGACGAGGACTATCGCGTGCTGCAGAGCTGGATCGCTGGTGTCGCGAGTCGAAGCGACTGATGGTTGGCCAGGCGTGGGTCTGGTGTGCGCCAAGCGATCGAACGTGGCGTGACCGAACCTGAAACAGCGGTCGCTCCGCGTTCCCGCCAGCAAATACCTTGGGTGGCGGGAGCGTCGTTTCAGGCATTGACGCTCAGTCGTATTTCGGCAGCCGAACGAACGAGATCATGGTCGCCGGTGGAAGACCCGGAAGTGAGCCCGACAGTTCTGCCGCAGGCAGAAAGTCGGCTTGCGGCTACTCCGCCGTTGACACGATGTACTGCTCCAGCTTGCCGTCGGGCAACGTGTCAGTGACGATTTCCAGTCTGGTTTTGGGAAACATGACGTCGTACTGGCGTATGGTCATGCCGCCGCGCAGCTGCTGCGCGCGTTGCGCGAACGCCGTCGGCATGCCCAGCGGCGCCAGGCTGCCCGCGTAATCGCCCAGTGCAGTCTGGTCGAAATAACTGTTGGCGTTGGCGCTGAACAACGCGCGGTCGAGCTTGCCGTGCTGCAGACCCGCAAAGATCGTCTTCGCTTGCACCAACGCCTTGGTCGCGGTGGGGTCGCGCACCGCGAACAGGGCCTTCGCGATCCCCTTGCCGATCACGGCAAAAGTGCCGACCGCGTCCTGGTTGGTCAGCACCACCACGGCGGTGCGGTCGTCGGGGAACACCATGTTGCCGGCGGTGAAACCCATGACTTCACCATCGTGTGCAATCAACCGGTGGCCGTCCATTCGGTCGACGTCCACACCCAGGCCGTACTGGGTGCCGACCCCGTCCCGCAGCAGCACTTCAGTCTGCAGCGCATGCCATGACGCGGGTTGCAGCAGGGTCTGGTCGATCATCGCGATGTCCCACTTCGCCAGGTCGCTCGCCGTCAGCGCCAGTTCGCCGGCCCCGAATACCCAGTTCACGCCTCCCTTCTGTGAAGGGCGCAGCGGCCCCAACGCGTAACGCGAATAGCCGCGCGCATCGCTGGCCTGCAAGGCATGCAGGTTGACGTCATACGCATCGGTGATGCCGAGCTGGGGAAAAACGTGTTGCTGCAGGAATTCGAACGGCGTCTGGCCGGTGACTTTCTGCACGATCGCGCCGGCGATCATGTAGTTGGTGTTGCTGTACTGCCATTTCGTCCCGGGCACGAAATCCAGCGGCTTCTTCGCCCACTTGTCGATGATCGCGGTCGGCGTGGTCGACAGCTTCATGGCCGGCATCAGGTAGTCCTGCGGCCAGTAATCCTGATAACCGGAGGTGTGCGACAGGATCTGCCGGATGGAAATTTCGTTCGCGTCGGTGAGATCGGGAAAGAACTTCGCGACCTTGTCATCGAGGCTGAGCTTGCCCTGCTGCTGCAACAACAGGATCGCCGCGGTGGTGAACTGCTTGCTGATCGAACCGACGCTGTAGCGCATCGCCGGCGTGGCTGGCGTTTTCGGGTCGAGCCCAGCGTCGCCGTACGCATGTGCGTAGACAAGCTTGCCGTCCCGGACCACGGCAATCGAAGCGCTGGGCACGCCGCTTTTCTCGAGGGCATTGTTGGCGATCTTGTCGATCCTGGCCGCCAGGTCCGCCGACAAGGTAGTCGCAGCCGGCACGGCTGGACTGGCCAGCAACAGCACTGCAGTCAGGGACACGAGCAAGGCAGTTGCGCGACGTTGGGACATTTCTCGACTATCCGGGTGAGGCGTGCAGGGCGTGACGATAGCACCGGCGATACGCAAAACTGCGAACAGTAAGGCGTATTCCGACGGGTCCCTGTTACGTCTGCACTGGGTCGCGCCTGCAGTTCGATGCAACGAACTGCCGCCGGTCATTGCCAGCCGTATCCATCACCGCTAAAGTGCGCGGGTTCAGGTGTCCCGACGGCTTCGCGCCCAAGGGATGAAACGGGAAGCCGGTGCGCAGTGCTCATCACTGCAAGGCCGGCGCTGCCCCCGCAACGGTAAGCGAGAGATCGAACCGCGAATGCCACTGTGCGATGCACGGGAAGGCGCGGTTCGA
>JBDTKM010000156.1:0-2666 GCA_039935315.1 Rhodanobacter sp.
GACATTGGGACACCTGGTCCGATGGCCGGCGCAACCAATTGTTCGTGGGGACGTTCGGTGCGGACGGCCAATTGCCCGCCGAGCCGACCCTGCTGACCCGCGGCATCGACGGCGACGTACCGAGCAAGCCGTTCGGCGACGACAGCGAGTTTGCGTTCGCGCCGGATGGCAAGAGCGTCTATTTCGACGTACGCATCGCCGGCACCACTGAGCCGTGGTCGACCAATTTCGACATTTATCGGGTGCCGGTGGATGGCTCGGCGGCGCCGACCAACCTCACCGCCAGCAACAAGGCGTGGGATGCCTATCCGGTGCCCTCGCCTGACGGCAAGACGCTGTATTACCTGGCCATGAAAACGCCGGGCTTCGAGGCGGATCGTTTCGCGATCAAGGCGATGGATCTGGTCACCGGCGCGATCCGCGAGGTGGATCCGAAGTGGGATCGCTCACCCGGTGGCCTGGCGATTTCTGCTGACGGCAAGACCCTGTACGCCACCGCGGACGACGAGGGCCAGCACCCGCTGTTCGCGATCGACCCGACCACTGGCCAGGTGCGCAGCCTGTCCGGCGCCGGCACCGTGAACGGTTTTTCGCTGGCGGCCGGCAAGCTGTTGCTGGCCCGCGACGATCTGCAGCGACCGGCCGATCTCTATCTGGCCAAGGCTGACGGCGCAGCCCTGAAACAGGTCACCCATTTCAACGCCGCGGATCTGAATGAAGCCAAGGTCGGCGACTTCCAGTTTTTCAACTTCCCGGGCTGGAACAACGAGACCGTGCAGGGCTACGTGGTCAAGCCGGTCGATTACCAGCCGGGCAAGACCTACCCGGTGGCGTTCATCATCCACGGCGGTCCGCAGGGCGCGATGAGCAACGGCTGGAGCTATCGCTGGAATCCGCAGACCTACGCTGGCCAGGGTTTTGCCGTGGTCACGATAAACTTTCACGGCTCCACCGGCTACGGCCAGAAGTTCACCGACTCGATTTCCGGCGACTGGGGCGGCAAGCCGCTGCAGGACCTGAAACTGGGCTGGAAAGCGGCGCTGGCCAAGTACCGGTTCCTCGACGGCGACCGCGCCTGCGCGCTGGGCGCCAGCTATGGTGGCTACATGGTGTACTGGATGGCTGGTGTGTGGAACAAGCCGTGGAAATGCATGGTCGACCATGACGGTGTGTTCGATGCACGGATGATGTACTACGCCACCGAAGAGCTGTGGTTCGAGGAAAGGGAGAACGGTGGCCCGCAGTACCTCGTGCCGCAGAACTACGAGAAGTTCAACCCGATCGACCACGTCAAGGATTGGCGCGTGCCGATGCTGGTGGTGCACAGCACCGACGATTTCCGTATCCCGATCACCCAGGGCCTGGGTGCGTTCACCGCCTTGCAACGCCGCGGCATTCCCAGCGAATTCCTGACCTTCCCGGACGAGAACCATTGGGTGCGCAAACCGCACAACAGCGTGCAGTGGCACGACACGGTGAATGCATGGCTGAAGAAATGGACGGCCAAGGATGCGCCGCAGGCCGCGGCGAAGTGATGCGCCGGATCCTGCCCGGCTAGGCTCGAAGCTCAACGGAGCTGGCGCTGCGCACCTCAGCTCGCCGGCGGGAGATGAGCTTTGGCTCCAGGCACTCTGACGCCAGCCGGATCAGCAAGATCCAGCAGCAACTTGCGCACCGGCGCCGGCAAGCCCAGTGCAGCGAGCTCGGCCACGCTGCACCAGCGCAACTGCGGGTTGTCGCCGACACCGTGGCGCGCTGTCACCTGATCGAACAGCAGCGGCTCGATGTTCAGGCGGTAGTGGCTGAACACATGGGTGAACCGGGCGAGCGCCAGCGCGTCATCGATCCGCGCGTGTTGCCCGGCGAGACGCCACGCGGCTTGCGGATCGGCGGCTTCGGGCAGACTCCACAACCCCGACCACACGCCCTGCGGGCCGCGTCGTTGCAGCAGGATGCGGTGCTGCGTGTCGCGCAGCACCAGCATCAAGGTGGTCCGCGTGGGGATCGCCTTGCTTGCCTTGCGGGTCGGCAGTTGCGCGGTGAGATCGTCACGAAACGCAACACAAGCGGCGGCCAGCGGACAGGCTTCGCAGCGTGGGCGTGAGCGCACGCAGACGGTGGCGCCCAGGTCCATGATGGCCTGGGTGTAGTCGGCCACGCGGCGCCTGGGGGTGTGCGCCTCGGCGTGCAGCCACAACTGTTTTTCGATGGCGCTTTCGGCGGGATTCCCGTGGATGCCGTGGTAACGGGTCAACACGCGCTTGACGTTGCCGTCGAGGATCGGGAAACGCAGGCCATATGCCTGAGCCAGGATGGCACCGGCGGTGGAACGGCCGATGCCGGGGAGGGCGTTCAGCGCGGCGAAGTCGCGCGGCAGTTCGCCGCCGTGTTGCTCCACGCAGATCTGCGCGGCGCGGTGCAGGAAACGCGCGCGGCGGTAGTAACCCAGGCCTGACCACAGCGCCAGCACCGTGTCCTCGTCGGCCGCGGCAAGATCGCGCAGGGTTGGCAGTGCGGCCACGAAGCGGTCGAAGTAGCCGGTCACGGTGGCGACCTGGGTTTGCTGCAACATCACTTCGGACAGCCACACGCGGTAGCCGTCGCGCTGGCCCGGCGCGGTTTCGTGCTGCCACGGCAGATCCTTGCGGCCGTGCGCGTCGAACCAG
>JBDTKM010000157.1:0-18388 GCA_039935315.1 Rhodanobacter sp.
GAAGGGCTCACGGTATTCCGTGAGCAAAGCTTCTCGGCCGACCTGAACTCCGTTTCGCTCAAGCGCATCGAGGACGTGTCACTGCTGCGTCGCGCCCAGTTTCCCGAGGACGCGGGCCCGCTGGCGCATCCGGTACGCCCGGCGCAGTACAGCGAGATCAACAATTTCTACACCGCCACGGTGTATGAGAAAGGCGCCGAGCTGGTGCGCATGCTGGCCGGGCGGCTCGGCCCGGATGGTTTCCGCCATGGCATGGATCGGTACTTCGAGCGCAACGACGGTCGTGCCGCCACGCTGGAGGATTTCCTCACTGCACTGAGCGAGGCCACCGATACCGACCTGATGCCCTACCTCGCCTGGTATGACCATTCCGGCACGCCGGGTCTGCGCGCGCAGCGCCACTACGATGCAGCGCGGCGCGAATACACGCTGACGCTGAGCCAGCAAGCCCCGGGCAACGCCGGAACGACCGCACGCTCACCGCTGCCGATCCCGGTCAAGCTCGCGCTTTTTTCGCGCGAAGGCGAGATGCTGTCGCTGCAGTTGGACGGCACGTCAGGCGACGACACGCGCGAACGGGTGGTGGTGGTGGATCAGGCCGAGCGCAAACTGGTCTTCGGCGGCATCGATACGGAACCGGTCCCCTCCCTGCTACGCGGTTTCTCGGCTCCGGTGATTCTCGCATGCGACTACACGCCGGCCGAGCTGGCGCTGCTGCTGGCGCACGATCCCGACGGATTCAATCGCTGGGAAGCGGGCCAGTTGCTGGCCACCCGGGCCTACGAAAACCTGCGTGACGAGACCTCAGATGAAGCGCTGCAAGCCTGGTGCAACGCACTGGCCCGGCTGTTCAACCACGGCGGTGTCGAAGATGCGTTGCTGGCCGACCTGCTGACCCCGCCGGGGGAAGTTGAACTGGCTGAGCACGAAAGCGCCGTCGACCCCGAGCATATCCACCAGCGGCGCCAGTCGCTGCAGCAACGGCTGGCCGAATGGCTGGGGAGCGACGTCCTGGCGCAACGCTACCGGACGCTGGCCGCACACACCACGATCGCGCTGGATGCGCCCAGCCAGGCACAGCGCCGACTCAAGCGCCGGGTACTGGAGCTGCTGGAGCTGCGCGACGGTGACCGTGCACGCGAACTGGCGGCCGTCCAATACCGCGAGGCGCCGGGCATGACTGACCGACTTGCCGCGCTGGCGATACTGGCACGCGGTTCATCGGATCATGGCGAAGACGCGCTGGCGGCCTATCGCCAGCGTTATGCCGGCAATCCGCTGGCCCTGGACAAATGGTTTGCCGCCCAGGCGCAAATACCTGGCACGCCAGCGCTTCCACGGGTCATGAAGCTGGAGCAGGACCCCGCCTTCACCTTGCGTAACCCGAACCGGGTGCAGTCGCTATGGGGGACGTTCGTACGAGGCAACCCGAGTGGGTTCCATCGCCGCGACGGCGAGGGCTATCGCTTCCTGACCGAGCGTCTGACGACACTGGACGCGCTCAACCCGCAGGTGGCGGCACGATTGGCCACGGCGTTCAACGGTTGGCAACGACTGGAGCCGGCGCGCCGTGCGCAGGCGCAGGCGGCGATCGTGGAACTGGCCGGGCGTGCCGCCTTGTCGCGCAATCTGGCCGAGATCATCGACAACGTGTTGAAGCACTGAGGTATTGCGTAGAAGCCGGCGGAATCAACACGAGGTTCTCTCGCCTGGGCGCAAGTGGTGGTCGCAGCACGGAGCGGCGTGGGCGTTTCAGACGGCTAAATGATCGAGCGCTTCGAGCAGGCTCTCCATGCGCGATTCCAGGTCGGGGCGCAGCGAACCGCGATTGCCGTCGTCGTTTAGATGATCCATGGCCATCTCTACTTCGCCAATCTCGACGAGCAGATCGTGGTGCGGGTAGACGGGCTGGAAATCGAAGCTCATGTCCATCGCGAATTCCTTGGTGTATGGGTTGGTAACCAGGCTCAAGCATTTCCCATGCCAAGATGTGATTCGATGTGCGCCCTGTTGGCACCCCGGTTTGCAGCACTGACCTCTCACGTCAGCTGTTGCCACGACCCGACACAAAACCCCCTTTCAGTCACTTCATGTTCACGTGTGGACGGCGACTATCGGCCGCAGTGTCGCTGCGCTAGACTTGAGGCACGCCAACAATTACCGGTTTCTGGCGCCCGGCAATACGGTCATCCTGGATTCCCCCTGTTCCTGAGACCGCCGGGCGCCAGATCTAAAAGTACGAGGCCCTGCGGCCGACCAGCCGCAGGGCCTCGTCATTTCAGGGTCGCGCTGCCTTACGGCAGCCCGGCGCCACAAAAGACGGCGGCACCCCGAAGGGTGCCGCCTTGCTTCCTCCCACGGTACGCGACCGAACCCCTGTCCGTTCGACCTCAGCCCACGTTCCTGGTGCAGCATCTGCCCATGAGAGTGCACGGTTAACAAAGCACAG
Source organism: Rhodanobacter sp. (assembly GCA_039935315.1). Lineage (GTDB taxonomy): Bacteria > Pseudomonadota > Gammaproteobacteria > Xanthomonadales > Rhodanobacteraceae > Rhodanobacter. The sequence continues at coordinate 2,450 of JBDTKM010000157.1, forward strand.
AACGTGCCAATATCGACATGAGTTCGACCAACAGGTGAGGGCGCTACCATGGCGCCCTGTTTTGTCACTTTTTGCGCGCTCAGGGCAACTCCATGCGTCACCCGACCCACTACGACGTCATCGTGATCGGCGGCGGCCACGCCGGCACCGAGGCAGCTCTCGCTGCGGCACGCGCGGGGGCGCGGACGTTGCTGCTCACCCACAGCATCGAGACCATCGGCCAGATGAGCTGCAACCCGGCCATCGGCGGCATCGGCAAGGGGCATCTGGTCAAGGAAATCGACGCGCTGGGCGGCGCCATGGCCCACGCCGCCGACTGCGCCGGCATCCAGTGGCGCACGCTCAACGCCTCCAAGGGACCGGCGGTACGCGCCACCCGCTGCCAGGCGGACCGCGGCCTGTACAAGGCGGCGATCCGGCACATCGTGGAAACCCAGCCGAACCTGGAGTTGTTCCAGCAGGCAGTGGACGACCTGATCATCGAGCATGATCGCGTCTGCGGCGTAGTCACCCAGATGGGGTTGTCATTCAACGCGCGCACCGTGGTCTTGACCGCCGGCACCTTTCTCGCCGGCAAGATCCACATCGGGCAGGCCCAATACGCCGGCGGCCGCGCGGGCGATCCGCCAGCGACCACGCTGGCGCAACGGCTGCGCGATCTGCCGGTGGCCGCTGACCGCCTGAAGACCGGAACGCCGCCCCGCATCGACAGCCGCAGCATCGATTTCAGCAGCCTTGAGGAGCAGCCTGGGGACACGCCGACGCCGGTGTTTTCCTATCTCGGCTCGCGCGACGAGCATCCGCGACAGGTTCATTGCTGGATTACCCACACCAACGAGCGCACCCACCAGATCATTCGTGGCGCGCTGGATCGCTCGCCGCTGTATACCGGCCAGATCGAGGGCGTCGGCCCGCGTTATTGCCCATCAATCGAGGACAAGGTGGTGCGCTTCGCCGAGAAGAGCTCGCACCAGATCTTCATTGAGCCGGAAGGACTGGATACCTTCGAGATCTACCCCAACGGGATTTCCACTTCGCTGCCGTATGACGTGCAACTGGCGCTCGTGCAGTCGATCCACGGTTTCGAGCACGCCCATATCACCCGACCCGGCTACGCGATCGAGTACGACTATTTCGACCCGCGCGGGCTCAACCCGTGGCTGGAGACCAAGGCCATCGGCGGGCTGTACTTCGCCGGCCAGGTCAACGGCACGACCGGCTACGAGGAGGCCGCCGCGCAAGGAGTGATCGCCGGCCTCAATGCCGCGCTCGCCGTGCAGAACAAGGCGCCGTGGTATCCGCGCCGAGACGAGGCCTATATCGGCGTACTGATCGACGATCTGACCAGCAACGGCACGATCGAGCCCTACCGCATGTTCACCTCACGCGCCGAGTACCGGCTGCATCTGCGTGAGGACAATGCCGACCTGCGCCTGACCGAGCAAGGTTTCAAACTGGGCGTGGTATCGCAAGCTCGTTACGACGCGCTGCGCACCAAGCGCGACGCGGTCGACTGCGAAACCCGGCGGCTGGCTGCGCTGCACCCCGCGCCGAACAACGCGCTGGGCCACGCCGTACGGCGCGAGCTCGGCGTGACAGTGAGTCACGAGACCAGCGCCATCGAACTGCTGCGCCGCCCCGAGTTGAATTACGCCAGCCTCACCAGCGTCGAGGGTTTCGGGCCGTCGGTGCAGCGCGACGACGTGGCCGCCCAGGTCGAGGTCCAGGTGAAGTACGCGGGCTATCTCGAACGCCAGCGTGAGGAGATCGAGCGTCAGCGCCGGCACGAGCACACCGCCATTCCGGCCAGTTTCGACTACGACCGCGTGCGGGGTCTGTCTACCGAGGTGCTGCTCAAGCTCAAGCGCACACAACCGGCCACGCTGGGCCAGGCCGCCCGCATCAGCGGCGTGACTCCGGCAGCCATATCGCTGTTGCTGGTGCACCTGAGACGCCGCGACGCGGCCTAGTTCGCCGAGGGGTCCTCTCGTGGCATCATGCGGACTTTGATCCGCACGGGGAGCACGCGATGGAAATCTGGATCGGCCGCGACGGCGAACGGCATGGCCCGTACAAAGAAGAAGATGTGCGCGAGTGGCTGCGCAACGGCAAGGTCAGCCCGGCGGATCTCGCATGGTATGAAGGCCTCGCCGACTGGCAGCCGCTTTCGGTGTTGTTCCGCGATGAGGTCCCGGCCGCCAGTCCCGCGCCCGACAATCCCTATGCGGCACCGAGTGCGCCGTTGCAGGCGCTGCCGCAGACCACCGCCGCTGCGCTGGAGGATCACGCTGGATTCTGGAAGCGGCTGGCGGCCTATATCATTGACGCGATCGTCCTGTACATCCCGAACATGCTGATCATGAAGGCCATGGGCGGCGATGCTGCGCAGCAAACGATGAAGCAGGCGATGCTGGCCGCAACCGGCGACCCGCACGCGATGCTGGCCGCGTACGGGCAATACTATTCGACGATGGGCACGCCGATACTGATCACCGCCGTCATCGCCTGGTTGTACTTTGCCCTGCTCGAAAGCTCGCCCTGGCAGGCCACGCTGGGCAAGCTGGCGCTCGGTATGCGGGTCACCGACCTTGCGGGACGCCGGATCAGCTTGCCGCACGCACTGGGGCGTTATCTGGCCAAGTTCCTCAGTTGGCTCACGCTCTGCATCGGCTTCATGATGGCGGGCTGGACCCAGCGCAAGCAGGCTCTGCACGACAAGCTGGCCAACACGCTGGTACTCAACGGCCGCGCCAGCGAATTCAAGGCGAACCCGACCAGGCCCGACACCAGCAATTCATTCAACGCCTGATTCAACCCATCCATGAACGGCGCCGCCAGTGGCATGGCGGCGCCGTTCTCGTTTCGGTCGGGCGCGAGCACGCTTGCTATCATCAACCGCTTGATCCGCTCGCCCGGCGCGCGAAGGTGTCGCCGCAACCATAGAAAGGCCCCATGCAAAGCATCGAACAACGTATTGCCCACGACATCGCCGCAAAAACCGAACAGGTGCGCGCAGCAGTCGATCTGCTCGACGGCGGGGCCACCGTGCCGTTCATCGCACGCTATCGCAAGGAGGTCACCGGCGGCCTCGACGACACCCAGCTGCGTTTGCTGGAAGAGCGGCTGAGCTACCTGCGCGAGCTGGAGGATCGGCGTTCGGCGATCCTCGCCAGCGTCGAGGAACAGGGCAAGCTCAGCGACGCGCTGAAGTCCGATCTGCTCGCCGCCGACACCAAGGCGCGCCTGGAAGACCTCTACCTGCCATACAAGCCCAAGCGTCGCACCAAGGCGCAGATCGCCCGTGAAGCGGGGCTGGAGCCGTTGGCGCTGGGCCTGCGCGAAGATCCCACGTTGACCCCGGAATCGTTCGCCGCAGCGTTCGTCGATGCGGAAAAAGGTGTGGCCGACGTGCGCGCCGCACTGGATGGCGCCCGCGCGATCCTGATGGAGTCGATCGCCGAGGATGCGCAACTGGTCGGCGAGCTGCGCGACTGGCTGTGGGCGCAGGGGCAGATTCGCGCGCAAGTCGTGGCCGGCAAGGAAAATGACGGTGCCAAGTTCCGCGACTATTTCGACCATGTGGAACCGATCGGCAAGATTCCCTCGCACCGCCTGCTGGCCCTGATGCGCGCGCGCAACGAGGGCGTGATCGAGCTGGAGCTCACCCCCACCGCCGACAGCGCCCAGGGCCACGCCGAAGGCGAAGGTCGCGTCGCCGCCCGCGCGGGCATTCACGATCGCGGCCGCGCCGCCGATGCCTGGCTGCGCGAAACCGTGCGCCTGACCTGGCGCGTGAAGCTGCATCTGCACCTCACCCTGGACCTGTTCGGCCGTGTGCGTGAAGGCGCCGAGGACGAGGCGATTCGCGTGTTCGGCGACAACCTCAAGGATCTGATGCTGGCCGCACCGGCCGGTGCCAAGACGGTGATGGGACTGGACCCGGGTATCCGCACCGGCTGCAAGGTGGCCGTGGTCGACGCCACCGGCAAGTTGCTGGCCACCGACACGATCTACCCGCTGCAACCGCGCCAGCAGTGGAGCGAGTCGCTGGTGTCGCTGGCGAAACTGTGCAAGCAGCACAACGTGGACCTGATCGCAATCGGCAACGGCACCGGTTCGCGCGAAACCGACAAGCTCGCCGGCGAGCTGATCAAGAAGCTGGCCGACGCCAAACTGTCCAAGGTGGTGGTGAGCGAAGCCGGCGCCTCGGTGTATTCGGCCTCGGAAACCGCTGCCAGGGAGTTTCCGGATCTGGATGTGACCTTGCGTGGCGCCGTCTCGATCGCGCGCCGCCTGCAGGATCCGCTGGCCGAATTGGTGAAGATTGAACCGAAGGCGATCGGCGTGGGCCAGTACCAGCACGACGTCAACCAGATCAAGCTGGCTCGCGCGCTGGATGCCCGCGTCGAGGACTGCGTCAATGCGGTCGGCGTGGATGTAAACACTGCTTCCGCCGCCCTGCTGTCGCGGGTGGCGGGCCTCAGCGCCAGCGTGGCCGAGAATGTGGTGAAGCACCGCGATGCCCATGGCCCGTTCGCCAACCGCAAGGCGCTGTTGAAAGTGCCGCGGCTGGGCGACAAGGCATTCGAGCAATGTGCGGGCTTCCTGCGGGTGACCGGGGGCGACAACCCGCTGGACGCCAGCGCGGTGCACCCGGAAGCCTATCCGGTGGTTGAACGGATCATTGCCCAGTGTGGCCGCGAGGTGCGCAACATCATCGGCGACAGCGGCTTCCTGCGCGGCTTGAAGGCCGAGCAATTCACCGACGAGCGGTTCGGCGTGCCGACCGTGCGCGACATCCTGAAGGAGCTGGAAAAGCCCGGCCGCGATCCACGTCCCGAGTTCGTGGCGCCCAGTTTTGCCGAGGGCGTCGAGGACGTGAAAGACCTCAAGCCAGGCATGATTCTGGAAGGCCGCGTCACCAACGTGGCCGCGTTCGGCGCCTTCGTTGATATCGGCGTGCACCAGGACGGCCTGGTCCACGTCTCGGCGTTGTCGCACAGCTTCGTCAAGGATCCACGCGACGCGGTGAAGGCTGGCGACATCGTCAAGGTCAAGGTGATGGAAATCGACCTGCCGCGGCAGCGGATCGGATTGTCGATGCGGCTCGACGACGAGCCGGGGCAGAACCGAACCAGGCCGGCCACGGGCGCCAGCGAGCCGCGCCGCAGTGGCGCTGGCGCTCGACCGGCAGCGCCAGTCAAGCCAGCGCCAGCCCCGAGCAACAGTGCGTTCGCGGACGCCTTGCTGCGGGCCAAGAATCGCTAGCCAATCCCTTGTGCGGCAACGCAAATAGTCGCGATGCAGCGCAGCATGCGCAACGGTATGGAGTGGACTACCGTAGCGCGATGATGATCAGACCTGTCCACCTTCGGAGTTCGACATAGCCATGTACCGCAAACGCTTTCTCGCCGGCGCCATCGCCGCCACGCTGCTGGCCAGCACGGCCGCCAGCGCCGCCCAGTTCAGCAAGGTCGTCATCATTGGCGACAGCCTCAGCGATGGCGGCAATCTTTCGCTGGCGTTGTATCCGCAGATTCAGCCACCGCAGCGATTCACCACCAATCCGGGCCTTACTGCACCGGAAATGGTGGCCACCGGGCTCGGCCTGGCGGTTACTCCATCACTGCTGGGTGGCACCGACTACGCCTTTGGCGGTGCCGGCGTGATCAACAACTCCGCCGCCGGCCCGATCCCGACGCTGCAGCAGCAGTTGCAGATGTACCTGGCAGCCAACGGGGGCGCGGCGGATTCGCACGCGCTTTACCAGGTGTGGGGCGGCGCCAACGACATCTTCTACCTGACCGCCACCTCGACCAACCCCAACGTGCTTTCAGCCGGCACACTGGCCGCCGCGCAGACCGAGCTCGGCCTGATTGGTTCGCTGCAGACAGCTGGCGCCAAATATGCGGTGGTGTACAACTTGCCTGATATCGGCAAGACACCGTCCGGCATGGCCGGTGGGGCTGCCGCTTCAGCCGGTGCCACCCAGCTGTCGGCGCTGTACAACGGCCAGCTGAACATCGGGCTGAGCCAGCTCAGCGCCAAGGGCATGAATATCATCCCGGTCAATGCATTCGCCCTGATCAGCGAGGTGATCGCCAACCCCGCCGCTTACGGCTTCAGCAACGTCACCACCCCGGCCTGCGGCGCGACGGCCACCTCGCTGCTGTGTGGCCCGGTGGGTTCCGGCCTGCCCTTCACCTATGCCGCGGGGACGGACCAGACCTATCTGTTCGCTGATGGCGTCCACCCCAGTCAGGCCGCGGATCATCTGCTGGCCCAGGCGGTATTGTCCGAAATCGCCGCGCCAGGCCAGACCTCCCTGCTCAGCCAGGCGCCGCTGACCTCGATCACCACGCAAACCCGGACCGTGCGCCAGGAAATGCTCAGTGACGGCTCCGGCGGCGGCACGCGGATGTTTGCCCATGCCAACTACAGCCAGCAGAGTTTCGACCTGTCCGGCACCTCACCCAAGGTCAACAGCAATAATTTCAATCTGACCCTCGGCGGCGACCTGCGCTACAGCGACAACCTCTCGATGGGCGCGGCCCTGGCCCTGGGCCACACCAATGCCGGGGTGGTCGGTGGCGCCGGCGGCTACGTGATGCAGGACATCTCCGCGCTGGCGTATATCACCTATCACTCGGGTGGCGGCTACGCGGGCGCGTACGGTGAAGCGGGCCACGCCCACTTCACCGATGTCGATCGCATCGTGCAAATGGGCCCGATGACCCGCACCGAGAGCGGCAATACCGGCGGCTCACACGGCGGAGTGGGTCTCACCGGGGGCTGGTGGTTCGGCCAGGCCAACTTGCAATACGGCCCGTTTGCCAACGTCGAGTGGCACAGCATCGGCGTCAGCGGCTTTCGCGAAGGCGGCAACGATGGTACCTCGATGTGGTTTTCCAACCAGAACCGCAAGGCACTCATCAGTACCGCTGGCGTCCGCATGCAGGGTGAGTTCCAGATCTCGAACGCCATCCTGAAGCCTTTTGTCGAGCTGTCCTGGAACCACGACAGCAAGGCCGACCCGAGCGAAGTCACCGCCGGGCTGACCAGCATGGCCGGTTCGTTCACGCTCACCGGATACGTACCGGACAAGACCTGGGGCATGGCCAATGTGGGCCTGACCACCCAACTGACCCCGAGCGTGTCGAGCTGGGTCGGCTACAGCGGGCGTTTCAGCGACAGCAGCCAGCGTTACAACAACATCAACATGGGCTTCAAGATCCTGCTCTGAGATGGCAGTCGCCACGGCGCGATCCGGGCGATTTCGATGACATGAAAAAGGCCACCGGGATCACCGGTGGCCTTTTTGTTGTGGCGATGGTTGCCAGCGCTTACTTGTTCTTGCCGTTCGTCGCCAGGTTCAGGATATCCACGGCTTCCTGCTTCAACTTCGCCGCCGCGTCCGCATCGAGTGGCTGCACATCGCTGCCAACCTGGTGCTGTTTCAGCACCAGGGTGCCGTCGTCGGTCCAGCCGGCGCGATCGATGGCCGTGGGCTGGCCGTCGCGGCTGGGCTTGGTCTGCTGCACGACGGCCCAGGGTTTGCCGTCCTTGTACGCATAATCAGTGCTGGTGAAGCCGGCCTTGGTGTACTCGACCAGCTCACGAATGAACTGGACCTCGCCATCATGACGGAACAATTGCCAACCGCGCGATTCATCCTTCTCCAGCTTGGTGCCGTGGCTGACCTTCATCGCGCCAAGCTGCTCCTGCTCCGCCTTGAACGCGGCCAGCAGCTTCTCGCTGGGTGTCTGCTCGGCCACCAGTTCGATCGACACGCCTTCGTTCTTGCTGCCCTTGGCCAGCACCGGCGCCTGGATCGGCATCCGGTAATGGCGATCGCCGTCGGTGAGGATCGCCTGCACCACGTAAAGGTCGTTCGACTTCACGCTGGCCGGGTTGAACGTCAGCTTGAACGGCTGCGGAAACGTACCGGCGGGAGTGGTCTGGGTGGCCAACGGCGCAGAACCTGCGGCACTGGAGGAGACATCAGACAAGTTCAACACCAAGGTGGCTTTGTCTGACGGCGGCGGGGAACCTGCACGCAGCGAGATGGTGCCACTGACCTCGCTGGGAACCTGGACCGCCGCCGTGCTATCGGAGGGCGCGGGAGCGCCGTTGCCGGCCTGGTCCGATGAAGGGGAACCGTTGCAACCGGCCAGAGCCAGCGCCGCGACCGATACCAGCGACAAAACCGTCTTGCGCATGCGAAAACCTCATTGACGTGAACGCGGCACGTAGTAGTTCAGGCGTTGCTGCGCCTCGACCGTACGTGCGTGAGCCCGTAAGCATATCGCAAAAATGGCAGCCTCGAAAAGTCGAGACACGTCGCGCTGACCATGCGCCGACGTACGCTTTTCAATATCGATGCAGTGCGCGATGCGCGATATCCCGGCGATGAAACGCACCGTCATAGCACAGTCGGGCGACCACGGCATAGGCGCGCTCGCGTGCTCCGGCGAGCTCGTCGCCCAGCGCACACACGGTCAACACGCGGCCGCCGGCAGTCACCACGCGGCCATCGGCTTCGATCGCCGTGCCCGCATGGAACACTTTCACGTCCTCCATGGCGGCGCTATCCAGCCCTTCGATCACGTCGCCGTGGCGCGTGTGCGCCGGGTAGCCCGCCGCGGCCATCACCACAGCGATGGCCGGACGCACGTCCCAATCCGCGCGGGCATCTTCCAAATGGCCGTCCAGGGCCGCGTCGATCAGATCGACCAGATCCGACGTCAGCCGCAGCATGATCGGCTGGGTCTCGGGATCGCCGCAACGCACATTGAACTCGATCACCTTCGGCGCGCCTTGCTGATCGATCATCAATCCCGCGTACAGGAAGCCGACAAACGGCGCCCCCTCGGCGGCCATTCCGCGCAAGGTGGGCTCGATCACTTCCTGCAGAATGCGTTGCTCGACCGCGGGGGTGACCACCGGCGCCGGCGAGTACGCGCCCATCCCCCCGGTATTGGGACCCAGGTCACCATCGTCGCGACGCTTGTGGTCCTGGCTGGAGGCCAGCGGCAGCGCGTGCCGGCCATCACTCATGACGATGTAGCTGGCCTCCTCACCATCGAGGAATTCCTCAATGACCACGCGTGCCGAGGCGGCTCCGAAACAGTGCGCGCCCAGCATGTCGTGCAGCGCCATCTCGGCATCGGCCAAGGTCAGCGCCACCACCACGCCTTTCCCGGCGGCCAGGCCGTCGGCCTTGATCACGATCGGCGCGCCCCGCTGGCGCACATACGCCAGCGCCGGATTCAGCTCGGTGAACACGGCGTAATGCGCACTGGGAATGTTGTGGCGCTGCAGGAAATCCTTGGCGAACGCCTTGGAGCCCTCCAGCTGCGAGGCAAGCGCGCGTGGCCCGAAAATACGCTGGCCAGCCGCACAGAACCGGTCGACGATCCCCGCAACCAGTGGCACTTCCGGGCCCACGACGGTGAGTTCGACATGCTCGTCTTTCGCCAGTTGCAACAAGCCGTCGAGGTCATCGGACGGGACGTTGGCATTGCGCACACCGAACTCGCGCGCCGTGCCCGCATTGCCGGGCGCCACGATCACCTCGTCGACTCGCGGCGACTGCTTGAGCTTCCACGCCAGCGCGTGCTCACGCCCGCCACCGCCGATTACCAGAACCTTCATCGTTGCACCCCTGAACGCCGCATGACACCACGGCGCATTGTACGGGCTGCACGGGGCAGTTCGTGAGCCCGCCGTGGGTGCTCAGTCGTGCGGCATTCAAGCGCGCCCGTGCAGCAAATCCAGCAAGGCCGCACGCGGCAGCTTGCCCGTTTCGTTGCGCGGCAGCGCAGCCACCCGATGCAGCGGGCGCGGCAGGAACAACGGATCAATCGTCTGCCGCAGCGCATGCAGAATGGCGTGTTCGTCGAGCGCTGGCGCCACGACGAGCGCGGCGATCCGGTGCACATCGAGAGCATCGCCGTCATCGAGCTGGAACACCACGCCGTCACGCACACCGGGGATCGCAAGCAGGCGACGGTTGAGGTCGGCCAGCGACGCGCGTTTGCCGGCGATCTCCAGCAGGTCGGCGTGTCTGCCACACAGGCGGAATCGGCGCCCTTGGTGGGACAAGCTGACGATATCCGCCAGGTTGACCGCTTGCTCCAGCTGCGGCGCCTCGACCACGGTGCCGTCAGGCTGGGGATGCAACGTGACTCCGTCGTAAAGCTTCCAGCTCTCGTCGCAGGTCGGGCGGCGGCTGGCGAACACGCAGGTCTCGGTGGAACCGAACACTTCCAGCAAAGGCGCGCCGAAACGTTGTTCGGCGGCGCGCGCCAGCTCGATCGGCAGTGGTGCCGTGGCCGACAACATGGCCGCCATCGGCGGCAGGGTCACCCCGGACTCGACCAGGGCACGCAGATGGACCGGGGTGGTCACCAGCAGTCGTGGAGCCGGCACTTCAGCCAGTGCAGCGGCAACGTCAGCCGGAAAGAACGGGCGCCCAGCGTGCACGCCAACGTCGCCCAGCAGCGGCAGCAGCACCGATGTCTCCAGGCCATACATGTGCTGCGGTGGCACCGTGGCCACCACCTCGAAACGCGCGCCCAGCATCGCCCGCAACATCGACAGATTGCTGGCGCTGCTGGCCCGGAAGCTCGCCCAGGTTTTCGCATTGGCGGCGGGTTTGCCGGTGGAGCCGGAGGTGTAGCCCACTGCCACGACCTGATCCGCAGGAATCAACGGCCATTCCAGTCGGCGCGCAAGCGCGGTGCATGCATCCAGCGGCGGGAGCTGCCAATACCCGTGGGGCGCTGGATCCAGCGCCAGCTCGCCCAGCGCGTAGCAGCCAGGGCACGCCGCCATCACCTCATCCACGGCCTGTGGTGCGCGCGAAGACGGCAGCAGGTTTACCTGGCCGCGCAGCACGAGGGCGCAGAACGCGAGCATGAACGCGTAACGGTCTTCACACAGGTTCACCGCCGCTGGCGCGTCAGGCAAGCTGGCAGCTAGCGCATGCGCCTGCTGCAGGAAGCGCAGCGCACTGACCGGCGCGCCGTGACGCCAAGCCACGACGCGCGCGGAGTCGGCTCCGCCCAGCAAGGGCAGCAGCAGCTCGCGCTGGCGCGTGTCCTGCATGATAGGCAAACGGCGCTCTCCTTGAAACTCGATAGTCACGCGGTGGAGCTTCGCGCGGCACGATGAACGGGAACGTGAAGATCGCAACGCGCGCCGTGCGGCGGGCCACCGGTGCACGCCACGACGTCTTCCGTTGCAGGTCGCAACACCAGCGTTCAGGCGCGGATGATAGCGCCCGACAACGCGTCGCGAATGACGGTGGGGCTTTGCTGGCCACCCAGCGGCGCCTCCAGCAGCCCATTCAGCGCGTCACCGAAGTATTGTGCCACCACGGCGGCCGCGCGAGCCGGCGGCTGCCCGTGTGGATTGGCGCTGGTCGACACCAGCGCCCCGCCATAGGCGCGACACAGCGCGGCGGCCGGTGCGTGCGCGGTGACACGCAGCGCAATACCGGCATGGCTGCCGGCGACCCAGTCCGGCACCGCGGCCGAACGCGGGAAAATCCAGGTATGCGGCCCCGGCCAGCTCGCATGCACCTGCTGCAATACGGTATCCGGCACCGCGGTGAGATCGATGTAGCGCTCGACCTGACCGAAATCCGCGGCGATCAACAGGACGCCTTGCGTCGAGGGCCGCTGTTTCAACGCGAACAAACGCTCGAACGCGACGTGGTCATGGGGATCGCAGCCGAGGCCGAACACGGCCTCGGTGGGATAGGCCAGCACGCCGCCGTCATGCAACAGCGCGGCAGCGGCCGCAAGCTCGGCGAGAGTGAAACGCTGGAGCACTCAGGCCTCGGTGCTGCCGGCGCCAGCCTTCTTCACGGCGGCTTTCTTCGCGGCCGTCTTTTTTGCCGCCGCTTTCTTGACCGGAGCTTTCCTGGTTGCCGTTTTCTTGCTCGCGGCTTTCTTGACCGCCGCCTTCTTTGCCGGAGCGGCTTTCTTGGTCGCGGTCTTCTTGCCGAAGCGGCCCTTGCGCACCGGCGCGGCGGCAAGCAGTTCCGCACACTGCGCCTCGGTCAGCTCCTTCGGCTCCTGCTCCTTCGGAATCCGCGCATTCTTCTCGCCATCGGTGATGTAGGCGCCATAGCGCCCGTTAAGCACCTGCACACCGTTGCCGAAATCGAGGATCACCCGGTTGGCCAGCATCTCCAGCTTGTCCGCGACCAGTTGCAGCGCGCGTGGCAGCTCGACAGTGTAGGGATCATCTTCGGGCTTGAGCGAGGAATAGGTGACGCCTTGCTTCACGAACGCGCCGAAGCGGCCGACGCCGACGCTGACCTCATCGCCATTCTCGGCCTGGCCCAGCTGGCGCGGCAACTTGAACAGCTCCAGCGCGTCGGCCAGGGAGATCGTGTGCATGCTCTGGCCGGGACGCAGCGAGGCAAACTGCAGCTTCTCGTCGCTGTCCTTGTCGCCAATGGCGGCATAGGGTCCGTAGCGACCCAGTCGAACAAAGACCGGCTTGCCGGTTTTTGGATCCGCTCCGAGCTCGCGCGCGCCGGTCGCCTCACTGCGATCGACCGACTCGGCCTTCTCGTCCACCTGCTTTTTGAACGGTTTCCAGAAGCGCTCCATCAACGGTATCCAGGCCTCCTCGCCACGACTGACCGCATCCAGCTCGTCCTCAAGCTTGGCGGTGAAGTCGTAGTCGACGTACTGGGCGAAATGCTGGGTCAGAAAATTGCTGACGGCGCGACCGACATCGCTGGGCTTGAAGCGGCGGCTGTCGAGAAACACGTATTCGCGGTTCTGCAACACCTGGATGATGCTGGCATAGGTGGACGGGCGGCCAATACCGTGCTCTTCCAGCGCCTTGACCAGGCTCGCCTCGGAGTAGCGCGGCGGCGGCTCGGTGAAATGCTGATCGGCCGCGATCTTTTCCAGCGGCACGGTCTCGCCCTTCTCCAGCCGCGGCAGCCGGCGGCCTTCGTCGTCATCATCGGCCTTCTTGTGGTCGCTGCCTTCCTCGTAGACCGCCATGAATCCCGGATCCACCACGGTCGTGCCGGTGGCCCGGAACGAAGCGTCGCCGCCCGCCACGTCGGGCAGAGCGAATTCCACCGACACCGTATTCAGCGTGGCGTGGATCATCTGGCACGCCACTGTGCGCTTCCAGATCAGCTCATACAGCCGACGCTGATCGTCGTTGAGCGAGGCCGCCACGGATTTGGGGGTATGCATGGCCGAGGTCGGACGGATTGCCTCATGCGCCTCCTGCGCGTTCTTCGACTTGGTCTTGTAGACCTGCGGCCCGTCCGGCAGCGCCTGCGCGCCGAAGTCGCGCGCGATCAGCTGGCGCAACTCGGTCACCGCGTCTTCGCCAAGCATGGTCGAGTCGGTACGCATGTAGGTGATCAAACCCACATTGCCTTCGCTACCCAGCGCCACGCCTTCATACAGGCCCTGGGCCACCTTCATCGTGCGGCTGGTGGTGAAGCCGAGCTTGCGCGCGGCCTCCTGCTGCAGCGTGGAGGTGGTGAATGGAGCGGCGGGGCGCCGCTTGCGCTCCTTGGAGGTGACTTCACTGACCGTGAGGCGCCCATGTGCAGCCGCCTGCAACGCTTCGCGTGCCGCGTGCGCAGCGTCCTCGCTGGTGAGGTCGAACTGTTCAAATTTCTTGCCGTTGAGCCGCGACAGGCGTGCGCTGAAATCACCATCGGCGTGCTTGAGCCTGGCCTCGATGCTCCAGTACTCGCGCGCCTTGAACGCCTCGATCTCCTCCTCACGCTCGACAATCATGCGCAACGCCGGCGACTGCACGCGGCCGGCGGACAGGCCACGCTGCACCTTGCGCCACAGCACCGGCGACAGGTTGAAGCCGACCAGGTAGTCCAGCGCGCGGCGCGCCTGCTGCGCGTCAACCAGGTCATACGAAATCTGTCGCGGTGCCGCCACGGCGGCCTTGATTGCCTTGGGCGTGATCTCGGAGAACACCACTCGGTGCATCTGCTTGCCCTTGGTCAGGCCACGTTCCTTGAGAATTTCGCTGATATGCCAGCTGATCGCCTCGCCCTCGCGATCCAGGTCGGTCGCCAGATAGATGTCATCGGCAAGTTTGGCGGCCTTGGCAATTGCCTCGACATGCTTCTGGTTGCGCTCGATCACCTCATACGCCATCGCGAAACCGTGCTCGGTATCGACCGCGCCTTCCTTCGGCTTCAGGTCGCGCACGTGGCCGTACGAGGCCAGGACCTGGAAATCCTTGCCGAGATATTTATTGATCGTCTTGGCCTTGGCCGGCGATTCCACGATGAGCAGATTTTTTGCCATGAAGCTGGATATCCAAAAGTGAACCACCGGCGTTTCCACGCCGGGCATATATATAGTTGAAACCACGCGGCGGCGGCAGCTGTCAAGCCCGACCGGTCACCGGCAAGCTGATTTGCCCCGGATGCATGGGTTCAGCCAGGGGCATGCGCCCCCGGTAGCAACTGGTAACAGTTGCCCGGCAAACGCTCGATCCGCGCGTCGAGTTCCAGCATCAGCAGCATCGAGGAAAGCGCGGCAGCCGACAGCCCGGTGCGCAGCACAAGATCGTCCATCGTAGCCGGTTCGTGGCCAAGTTCGTTCAAAAGCCGCCGATAGTCAGGGTCTGCCCGATAGCTCATGCCGGTCGACAAGTGGGTCTCCGCGGCACCATTCACGCCGCCCAACCGCGCTTCCAGCTCGCCACCCAGGGCGCGCGCCAAGGGCGCCAGCGCCTCGATGATCTCCGCTGCATCCTCCACCAGGCGTGCCCCATCGCGGATCAGCCGGTGGCAACCGCGCGCCAGCGGATTATGGATGGAACCGGGCAGCGCGAACACTTCGCGGCCCTGCTCGGCGGCCAGGCGCGCGGTGATCAGCGACCCCGAGCGCAGGCCCGCCTCGATCACCAGGGTGCCCAGGGAAAGCCCCGCAATGATCCGGTTGCGGCGGGGGAAATGGTCTGCTCGCGCGGCTGTACCGGGCGGAAACTCGCTGACCAGCGCGCCGTGCGCAGCGATGCGTCGGGCCAGTTCGTGGTGTTTGCGCGGGTATACGCGATCCGGTCCGGTACCGATGACCGCCAACGTTTTCGCGCAGGCATCCAGCGTCGCCATGTGAGCGGCGCCATCGATGCCGTCGGCCATGCCACTGGTGATCGCAAAACCGGCGTCAGCCAACGCTCGCGCGAACGCCTGGGCGTGGGCCTTGCCGCCCGCACTGGCCGCCCGCGCGCCCACAATGGCCACCTGCGGGTACAGCAGCAGGCCCGCATCGCCGACCACAAACAGCGCCGCTGGCGGCTGCGGGATGTGCTCCAGCTGGGGCGGAAAATCCGCCTCGGTGCAGCGCAACAGACGATGGCCCGGCTGCGCCAGCCAGGCCAGGTCGGCGGCCAATTGAGGCTCGTCCGGCTGGCTCAACCACGCCCGCGCAGGCTCCCCGAGTGGCGCAGAATGCGCCTTCAACCGGGCCAAGGCAGCGTGAATGTTGCCGCCCGCCGCATCCAGCTGCTCGCGCAGGCCACCGGGACCGAGGCCGGGTGTACGCAGCGCCATCAGCCACGCGCGCAACCCCTCGTTGTCGTCCATGTCCATGACGGGCAGTTTACGCAGTGGACGCACACAGAAACGGCGCGGTAGGGGCCGCGCCGTATTGTAGGCAGATACCGTTGTCGTGGCCGGCCGCGGCTATTCCGGCTGGGTCAGCAGGCCGCCGATATGCACCGGACGCAGGCTGTCCATCACGAGGCCGTAGCTGACCCGGTCGAAGGTGCGAAATACCATCACATGGCCCACGTACTCGTTCGGCAGCTTCACCGTCTCGCCGACGCCGCGGTTCCAGCTGTTGCTGGCGACGTCGTCATGGATCGTCTGGCCCGGCTCGGAGATCGAGAACGTGGTGCCGTTGTCAACGCCGTCGC
>JBDTKM010000158.1:0-19057 GCA_039935315.1 Rhodanobacter sp.
ATCGCGGCGGTTCCGTTGATGCAGAAGGTGGTCTACTTGAAGATCGATTGTGATTTCCGCAACCAGACGGACAAGGCCAATTTCTACTACAGCCTCGACGGGAAGAAATGGAAACAAATCGGCAATACGCTGCAGATGGTCTACACCTTTCCGCAGTTCATGGGCTACCGCTTCGGTCTGTTCAACTATGCAACGGAAAAGCCTGGCGGTTATGTTGATTTCGATTATTACCGGATCGGGCAGAACGACAACTCACTCTGATGTTCGCGTTTCCTTCTCATGCTTCACGATGTGGGCCGTCTTCGTCGGTTTTTCGGTGCCGGCCTCGATCCCGCCTGCCGCTGGTGCAGAACAAAGTTAGTTCGCGATTGGCGCCATTGCTCGGCCAGCAAAGCGGGCGGATCGCGTAGACGGCAGCGAACTGAAGGTGCCACGTTGAGCGATCGTTTGTTTCGCGGCCGCCCGGCCCGACCGCGGAGGGCGGCCATTGAGCCTCGGTATCGGGGAACGCATGGATCTTGCCCCACTCTCGCGGTCGTTGTTCTTGCATCGACGGACGCCTTGTACGTCAGCGCATTCTTCCGACGCAACAAATGAGGCCTGATAGTTCTGCGACGGCCGATCGCCATCAGGTCCACAAAGTACACGCTGGGCGCTTTCGGCGATTCCATCACCGATGGCGTGGGCGCCAGGGGATACGAACGATGGCCGGATGATATCGCGGCGCGTCTGCAAGCCGATGCAAAGTTGTCAGACATCGGAGTGGCGGATGCCGGGATCAGCGGCAATCGTCTTCTGCACGATGGCGCCGGCCCAAGCGCGTTGGCGCGCTTCGACCGCGATGCACTGGACAAACCCGGCGTGCGCTGGGTCGTATTGCTGGAAGGCATCAATGACATCGGTGGCTCGGGGTTCGCCTGGAAAGCTACGGACAAGATCAGCGCGCAGCAAGTGATCGACGGCATGAAAGTGCTGATCGCCCGCGCCCATGCCAGGCACGTGAAGATCTATGGCGCCACGCTGACGCCCTACGGCGGTTTCGGCTGGCCGTATCACAGCGCGGCGGGTGAAAAGGCGCGCGAGGCAGTGAATGCGTGGATCCGCCACTCCGGGGCGTTCGATGGCGTGGTGGATTTCGACAAGGTGATCCGCGATCCCGCCGCGCCGAAAAAGATGCTTGCTGCGTATGACAGTGGCGATCATCTGCATCCCAACGGTGCGGGTTATCAGGCGATGGCCAATGCGCTGGACCTGAGCTGGTTCGCCGACAAGCCGTTGGCGATGCCATGAACGTCACCTTGCCGCGCGCGGAGCTGATCGGACTGGATTGGGGCACCAGCAGCCTGCGCGCGTATCTGCTGGACGATGGCCGCCACGTGCTGGAGGCGCGTGTGCGCCACTCGGGCACCTGTCAGCTGCCGGCAGGCGGCTTCGACGCGGCGCTGGACGAGGTGCTGGATGGCTGGCCCGCGTGTCCGGTGCTGGCTGCGGGCATGGTCGGCAGTCGCGATGGCTGGCGCGAGGTGCCGTACGTCGATCTGCCTGCCAGCCTCGCCGCGGTGGCCGGGGCGTTGAGCTTCGTCGACAGCGGGTCCGGTCGACGCGTGCATCTGGTCCCGGGCCTGCGCAACACGACGGCCGCCGATGTGATGCGCGGCGCAGAGACCCGGATCTTCGGCGCCCTGGCCTTGCAGCCGGTGCTGGCGGCGGGTTCCAGCCTGCTGTTACCCGGCAGACACGGCACCTGGGCGCGCGTGCGTGATGGCCGCGTGGTGGACTTCGCCACCATGATGACGGGTGAGTTGTATGCCGCCGTTCGCCATCACACGACCCTTGCGACCGGTCTGCCCGAGCAGGACCCGCCATCCGACCAGGAAGCGTTCGTGCGCGGCGTGCAGGCTGCGCGCGACAGCGGCCCCGCCGGCGCCCTGAGCCGACTCTTTTCCGCCCGCGCCCTGGTGCTGGCGGGGAAGCTCGACGCGCGGGCAGTGCCGGACTATGTATCCGGCCTGCTGATCGGCGAGGAGCTGCGCAGTGCGCTGGCGGCCGGTCGCATCAACCATTCCACGCCGCTGCAGCTGATCGCCAACAGCGCACTGTGCGATCGTTACGCGGCCGCCGCCACCTGCTTCGACGTGGGCATCGCGGTGCCACCGCCGGCCGCCGCCGCGCTTGGCTTGTGGCAGATTGCGCGCCGTGCCGGGCTGACCTCGCTGTCCCTGCATTCGGCGGCTTGAGCTGACGGCAACGGAATCCCGGAGTAACGCCGGCATCGCCGTCGTTTGACGTTTGGTGCCGCAGCGCGAGGACCTGACGGCTGAACCAAGCGCAGAGCAAACTCAGGGCCGATGGTCCCGTCGCAGCCGCCTTATTGCCCGGACGTTCTGCCAACGATCGGCAGGCGTGCAACCAGCCGCGGGACCTCCTCGCCCATTCCAGAAGTCAGCTGGGGCATGCTCCGCCGGAGCCCTCCCGCCAGCACTCGCCTCAGCCACTTTCAGCCGAAGAGCAAAGGCCTCATGACACACATTCATGCCGCCCCTTGAGGCGTTCGCGAGGCGGCGCATCTGCGTCGTACGCCAACGCCAACGCCACGCCCTCGCTGCCATCGCTGCACAGGGAATTGATCTGTTCGTTGCAGATGTCTCGCGCGTGCCCGGAGCCCGGTTGGAGCAATCGTGTGGTCACTCGCGCGCAGCGAGGCACAGAAGTTGGTGCATCGGTGTTGCGTTGCAACTTGACACCATGCAGGATAATATTTATATCATTAAATACTACTTATAAATAAACAAGGCTGAAAGATCACCCGGGGGATCGGGAAATGGGTTGTCTTTGGCTCGCTTCATGGCTTGTGAGCGGCCGCCGTCTGGTGGTGGCGCCTGAATCGCACATCTTGAGGGGTAAGTACGCGTCAATTTGAGTACATCGACAAGGTGCCGCGCCACGGCACGTCTGTCGTTCACGTGTATGTCCATGAACTTTACGCACCCAGGAGTAATCCATGCAACGAACCAAATTGACGTTGTCAGTGTGGCAGGCGCTTGTCGTCATGAGCGGGACCTGCCTGCTCGGCTACGGCACCCAGGTCTGCGCACAGACCAGCACTTCAGCACCAAGCCCCGGCACTTCCACGGCGACACCCGCCCAGACGACTTCTGCTGGGAGTGCAAGGAAAAGCGACAACAAGAAACAAGTGGTCGATTTGGGCGCGGTGACCGTGACCGGGCAGCTTTCGGCGCTTCGCCGTGCCCAGTCGATCAAACTGAATTCGATCAACGTCGTCGATTCCATTTCCGCGGAAGAAACGGGCAAGTTCCCCGATCCCAACGTCGCCGACGCCTTGCAACGCGTGCCAGGCGTATCGGTGAACCGCAGCGGCGGTGAATCCAGCCAGATCGCCATTCGCGGTTTCGGTCCCGACTTCGTTGCGGTGACGGTCAACGGTCGCCAGATGGCCACGGCTTCCGGTTCACGGGCTTTCGATTTTGACGTGCTTCCGGCGGACATCATCAGCGTCGCCACGGTCAACAAGACGTCCTCCGCCGATATCTCCGAAGTCGATATCGGTGGCGTGGTTGATATACGGACCGCGCGGCCGCTGGACTTCACCGGCTTCCACGCCACCGGCTCCGCCGCGGGCGTCAACAACAACCTGACCGGCAGTTGGTCCGGCAAGACCACACCCAATGTGTCGGGCCTCACCGGCTGGACCAATTCGGACCATACCTTCGGCTGGCTGGCGTCCGCGCAGTATTACAAGCGCGACGATACCCAGGTCAATACCCAAGCCGGATCCTGGTATGCGAACCAGGACATTTCTCAGCTTTCCAAGTTGAGTAATCCCGATTACACGCACGTCGCCATACCGGAAACGCTCGCCAACAACGTGGTCGATGAGGAGCGCACGCGCAAGAGCTTCACCGGCGCCATCGACTGGCACCCGTTCGACCAGCTCACCATCCAATTTGACACCTTGTACGCGGGCTACAAAATCAACCCGCTGGAGCACGAGTTCGGTGAATACGGCAACGCCAGCGACCTCCAGTCGCTGACCACGGATGGCAACAATACCGTACTCAACTATGTGCGAAAGAATACGGGGGGGATGTCCAACGACTACGTCGTTGCCCACAACCCCAGCGATGAAATCATGCTGCAGAACGGGTTGAATGTAGCTTACAACGTCGACTCATCGACGACCCTCAACCTGGATGTATCCAGATCCAAAGCCTGGAACAAGCAAAGTCCCAACGGCTACTTCTCCGTGATCGGTACGCGGAATGTCGGTGTCAATCCAACCTGGACCAACAACGGCGACAGCAATCCGCCGAGCTACACCAACATCCTCTCCACAACCGACACGAGCGACCTGTACGCGCACTGCTGCAACGAAGGCGGCCAGTCGAACAACGTCACCGATGGCATCACCCAATATCAGCTGAATCTCTCCAAGAGCTTTGACAGCAGCGTCCTGTCCACGCTCGAGTTCGGCGTGCAGGAGAACCGGCAGACCAACAAGTCCGTGCAGTGGGCCACCCCGCAAGGCATCCTGTGCAATGCATATTGCGGCTATGCCGTAGCTGTACCCGCCAGCGCCGCCGGCACCTATGTCTATACGCCACCCGCGCCGATCAGCGGCGTCTCGCAACCGGGCTTGCCGACGCAATGGCTGCAGTACAACGCTTTGGCCTATATGAACTGGCTGACCACGCCCGCGGCCTACAATCAATTAACGCCTGACAAGCGTGCAGCCCTGCTCAGCGCGCTTGCGCAGTACGGCAGCTTTGGCCCGCAGGTCAATCCCGGCAGCTTCAATGAAGTACAGGAAACCGACAAGGCAGCGTTCGCCAAAGCCGTTTTCGAAGGCACCATGTGGGAGAAGTCCTGGAACCTGGATGTCGGCGCGCGATATGTGCACGTGAGCTCCGAGTCCCAGGCCATCTTCCAGCAGCCCATCAGCTACTACGTCGACCCCAACGACACCAGCGCGAGCCAAGTGGCATTCGGGCCACTGAAACCGCAGTCCGTTACTGGCGGATATCACAAAGTGTTGCCGTCGCTGAACTTCAAGCTCAATCTAAGCGACAGCCTGATCTATCGCGCGGCCTTTTCAAAAACCTTGACTCCGCCGACGTTGAACAACCTGTATTACAACCAAAGCTTCGGCACCCGTCCGGAATCGTTGACGATCTCCCAGGGAAATCCTGACCTTCAACCCTATACGTCGACCAACTATGACACCGGGCTGGAGTGGTACATCGACGACGCAAGCTATCTGGCTATCGAGGGCTTCTACAAGAAGGTCAGCAACTTCAGCACGATCGTCAGCACGCCAGTGCAGTTCCTCGGTCAAACCTGGTCGCTGAGCGAACCGATCAACTTGAACTCGGCAAACATCTACGGCGAGGAGCTGACCTTCAACTATCAGTTCACCCATCTACTTCCTGCCCCGTTCGACGGCCTCGGCATGGCTTTCAATTACACCCACGTCAGCAGCAGCGCCACCCTCAACCCCGGCACCATCGCCGCATCCGGCAAGTTTGCGGTTCCTGGTATCGGCGACTCGGCCAATCTCAGCGGGTATTACGAGAAGGGACCTTGGCAGGTACGTCTGGCCTACAACTGGCGAGGGAAGTATCTGGAGAGCATCGCCTACGGCTCAGGTGCACAGCCTGCCACGCGCACCGCCTATGGCGAGCTGGATCTGAGCGCCAGCTACAAGCTCAACCGCCACCTCTCGTTATTCGTGTATGGCACCAACCTGACGCAGTCGCATCTTTACGATTACTCCGCGTATCCCAATCGCTTCCTTTATGCGGAAGCGGACGGCACGGTGTATACCGTGGGTGTGCGCGGTACGTTCTGAGGGCGTTTCCCCAGCCCGTGCGCCGGTTCCCCAAGCAGGCCAGGAACCGGCGCCCATTTTGCGGCTTCGTCACGCACTTCTTTTTCATCGCTACGGAGCATTCGCGCCAGCCTTTCACCTCCGCGACTCAAACGGCTCTCGGGTGATGGCAGCGATGGCGGCGCAGCGATGTAGTGAATAAGCGGCATGTGCGAGCCTGATATCCGCCAAACCCGCCTCACTCAAAGTGGAGAGAAATCAATGCACCGTTCACATGGATTCTTGCTGCGCGCCGCGGTACCGTTTGCATTCACCCTTGCGGTCGTGAGCGGCGCCATACCGGCGCTAGCTGCCCAGGCAGCACCGGCGTTGCCGCAGATGGGCTTCAACAACTGGAACTCCACCCACTGCCGCAGTGAATTCAATGAAGCGATGATCCGTGGTGCTGCAGACAGGTTCATCAGTCTGGGCTTGCGCGGTGTCGGCTATCGCTACGTCAATATCGATGACTGCTGGGCGAACTGGCAACGCGGCAAAGACGGCAGACTCGAGCCCAATCCCAAGCGGTTCCCAAGTGGGATCAAGGTGCTGGCTGATTACATCCACAGCAAGGGCCTCAAGTTCGGGCTGTATTCCAGTGCGGGCACATCGACCTGCGAACCGCTGCAGGAAAACCGCGGCTTCCCCGGCGGTTTGGGTCACGAGAAGGAAGACGCCGCGACGTTTGCATCCTGGAGCGTTGACTATCTGAAGTACGACAATTGCAACAACCAGAAAGTTGATGCGCAGCAACGCTACACCGCCATGGCGGACGCCCTGCGTGCAACCGGACGGCCGATCTTCTACAGCGTCTGCGAATGGGGTGAGAACAAGCCATGGCTGTGGGCCGGAAAGCCCCCGGTCAGTGCAGGTTCCTGGCGCACCACCGGTGACATCAGCGACTCCTATGCGTCCATGCTGAAAAACTTCAAACAGAACGTGGTTCTCGATAGATACGCCACACCCGGCCACTGGAACGATCCGGACATGCTTGAAGTGGGCAATGGTGGCATGACCGATGTCGAATACCGCAGCCAGTTCAGCCTGTGGTCGATCATGGCTGCACCGCTGCTGATCGGCACCGACCTGCGCACGATCAAGCCGGACGCGCTGAAGATCCTGCTCAACAAGGACGTGATCGCGGTTGATCAGGATTCGCTTGGCGTACAGGGCAAACAAGTGAGCGATGCGAATGGCATCCACGTCATCGTCAAGCCGCTCAAGGACGGCAGCGAGGCGGTGGCGGTATTCAACGAGACCGACGCAGCGCGCAACGTGAGTGTGAGCGCCGCCGAGATAGCCCTGCGTACGGGGACGAACTATCGCCTGCGCGATCTTTGGGCGCACACGGATGCGACGGGTGACGGCTCCATCAAGATCAACCTGGCGCCACATGCCACCGCGATGTATCGCATCAGCCGTCGCTGAGACGAACGTGCTCGCTTACGCATGCATGCAAGCCACGTAACGGTGACCACGGGTGCTACAGATAAAGAACGAGGTACTCAGTGTGCAGATCCTGGCCGAAGTCGGCGGTGGAATCGCCGGCTTCGACTGGCACGGACGAGGCGAACCGATTCCCTTGATGCGTCGCTGCGAACCATCGCCAGGGGCGGCGGGCCATCGCATTGGCCCGGAGCAGTTGTCCTGCTTCCCGCTGGTTCCATGGAGTAACCGCATCACCGATGGTGGTTTCATGGTCGACGATCGTTGGATCGCGTTGCCGCTCAATGGCGAAGAGGAGCCATGGCCGATTCATGGCAGCGGCTGGCAGCGGGCATGGCAAGTGGATTCGCACACGCCACGTGAATTGCACCTGTCGCTGCAAACGCTCTCCGCCGCGGCGTACTGCTACAACGCGACGTTGCACTATGTCTTGCGCGACGACGCCTTGCATGTCGAGCTGGCGGTCACCAATACCGGCTCCGCAGCGATGCCGTTTGGGCTTGGGCTGCACCCGTTCTTCGCCCGCCACGGCGACGTGCGCCTGTTGGCGCCGGCGTCTCAGGTCTGGCTCAACGACGGCCGAACGCCGCTGCCGACGGAGTGTGTTGTCGTTCCCCCGGACTGGGACTTCCGGACCGAACGCGCATTGCCGGAGCACGGTCTCGATAACGCTTTCCAAGCCTGGAACGGCGAAGCGGTGATCCGATGGCCGGCATTGCAGCTTGGCTTGCGGATCAGCGCCGACGCCGACGCTTTCGTGCTCTATACGCCGGCCAGTCGCGATTTTTTCTGTTTCGAGCCGACCGACCACCCCATCAACGCCGTGCATTTGCCCGGAGGGCCGGTCCAGCACGGCATGACGATGCTTTCGCCACAAGCCACATTGCAACGCCAATTTGTCTTCAGCGTGCTCGACATGTCCGGAGGTTGATGCGAGGTGAACAGGCAACGTGTGAAACTCGTTTCTGCCGCGATGAATGCGCCAATCCAATCCCGCCGACAGGCATCAGCCACTCCGTTCACAGGAAGCCCATTCCGATGAGGCAGCAACATCCTGAAGGACCAAGGACCGCGCAAGACCGGTTGATCACGATATGAGGAGAGTCACCATGAAGCATCGTCAATGGATCAAGGCTGGGTTGATCGCCAGCAGCCTCACGTTCGCGACAGCGGGCTCAGCCGGCACGGGCACTGCAATGGCAGCGCCCACGTCGGTGGCCCACCGCGTCAGTTTTGACAACTACAGTTTTCTGATTGACGGCAAGCACACCTACCTGTGGTCAGGTGAAGTCCACCCCTACCGCCTGCCTAGCCCCAAACTGTGGCCGGATCTGTTCCAGAAGATGAAGGCGGCCGGGTTCAACACCGCGTCGATCTACTTTTCCTGGGGCTATCACTCGCCGCGCGAGGGCGAATACGACTTCAGCGGCGTGCGCGATATCGACCAGCTGCTCGATGACGCGCGTGATGCCGGCATTTACGTGATCGCGCGCCCCGGGCCCTATATCAACGCCGAAGTTGACAGCGGCGGATTTCCGCTATGGCTGACCGACAAACCGGTCAGGAATCGCAGCCCGGATCCCGCCTATCTCAAGCTTGCCGACCAGTGGATGACGCAGATCGATCGCATCCTCGCGCGCCACCAGCTCACCGACGGGCGCGGCACGGTGATTGCCTATCAGGTCGAGAACGAATACTACAATGGCTCGACCGAGGGCCGTGCATACATGCAGCATCTCGAGGACAAGGCGCTGGCCGACGGCATCACCGTACCGCTGGTCGGCAATCACAACGCGACCTTCGTCAGCGGCACGGGCGCGGTCGCTGTCAGCGGCTGGGACTACTATCCGCAAGGCTTCGACTGCTCGCATCCGTCGCAATGGATGCCGGCGCCGGATATGGCCAAGCATCGCTTCGCCGGCGAGCCGCTGTTCACCGCCGAGTTCCAGGGCGGTGCATTCGACCCGTGGGGCGGACCCGGTTATGCCAAGTGCGCAAAGTTGATCAACGATCGCTTCGCCAACGTTTTCTACAAGGAGAATATCGCGGCGGGCGCCACCGCACAGAACTTCTACATGCTGTTCGGTGGCACCTCGTGGGGTTGGCAGGCGATCCCGCAGAACTACACCTCCTACGATTACGGTGCGGCGATCACCGAGGGACGCCAGTTCGATCCCAAGTATTACGAAGACAAGCGGATCGGTTATTTCCTCCACGCCGTCACGCCAATCACCAGGACCGACGCGATGGCGCCGGGCCGGCTCGATAATCCGCGCGTCGTCGACCGGGCGCGGATCAATCCAGATACAGGCACGCAATTCCATTTAGTTCGCCATGGCGATACCACCGCATCGACAGTGGAGAAAGCACATCTGGCGTTATCGCTGAAGGAAGGCTCTTTCGAGGTGCCGCAACAGACCGGCACCGCGATCACCATCGATGGCCGCGAGAGCAAGCTGCTGGTGGCCGATTACATGATCGGCGCCACCCGGATGATCTATTCGACATCCGAATTGATGACCGACGCGACGATCGACGATCGCGACATCGCCGTGCTTTACGGCCGCCACGCCACCGATGGCGAGATATTGCTGGGCTTTGCCGCCAAACCGAAGGTAACGGTACTGTCGGGTACGGTGATGCAGCATTGGGGCAAGCGCGGACTGCGGCTGGACTATCAGCATGACGGCTTGGCGCGCGTACTGATCGAGGGTGGCAAGCGGCCGCTATTGCTGTTGATCGGCGATGACCCGGCAACGGAGCGCGTCTGGCGGCAGGATACCGCCCAGGGGCCGGTATTGATGATCGGCTCGCATCTGCTGCGCAGCGCGCAGTACAACGGTGGCACCCTGGCACTGACTGGCGATGGCGACAGCGATGCCGATGCCGAACTATTCGCCGGCCACGCTTCCAAGGTGACGTGGAACAGCCGAGCGCTCGCTACCACGCACACCGCTTCGGGTGGCCTGGCAGTCACCCTGCCGCTACCGCAAGTGGTCACGCTGCCGGAGCTCGATCACTGGACGCGTCGAGCCGGCGCACCGGAGATTGCGCGCAACTTCGACGATTCCAGATGGCGCGTCGCCAATCTCACCACCACCAGCAGCATCACCAAGCCCGGCACGCTGCCGGTGCTGTTTGCCGACGACTACGGTTTCCATACCGGCAACACGTGGTATCGCGGTCATTTCACCGTTGATGCCCACCACGCGGCGCCCTCGGGTCTCAAGCTCGAGGTGATCAGCGGCGGCAATGGCGGTGCCTTTTCGGCGTGGCTCAACGGCCATTTCCTCGGCAGTGTGACCCGCAGCGAGCTCGGTGCATTCAGCTTCCCCGCTGCCATGCTTGTGCCGGGCGACAACGTCGTCTCGGTATTGACCGTCGATATGGGCCACGAGGAGGACTACAACTCCACCGGCGAGAACCGCACCGCGCGAGGCATCGTCTCGGCCGTGCCGCTCGGCGCCGATGCCAAGGCGGTCACCTGGCGCCTGCAAGGTGCGATTACTGACCAAGATCCGCAGCGCGGCCCCTACAACTTCGGCGGGCTGTACGGCGAGCGCCAGGGCTGGCCGATCAAGCCCGGCAACGCGGCCGATTGGCGACCCGCGACGCTGCCGGCCGACACCGTACTGCCCGGTGTAACGTGGTATCGCACCAGCATTTCGCTTGACCTGCCCAAGGGCCAGGACACGTCGCTGGGGCTGCAGATCAAGGATCTTCCGGACCGGCACTATCGGGCGATGATCTTCGTCAACGGTTGGCAGATGGGCAACTACATTGCCGATCTCGGCCCGCAGCATCGCTTCCCGATTCCCGACGGCATCATCGATCCGCACGGCAACAACGACATCACGATCGCCGTCTGGAAGACCGATGGTTCACCGGGTGGTCTCGGCACCGTCTCGCTCATCGATTTCGGCTCGTACACGTCACCGATCGATGTCGGAACGATTCGGTAGCGACCTGACCGGCTCCGGCCATCATTGCTCCAGACCAAGGAACAGAAACATGAAACGCACACTTCTTGCCGTTCTCGCCACGGTGGCCCTGTCGGCGCCGGTGGTCGCCCAGATCGCCCCGGCCCAGGTCACGCTGACCGTCGATCTGAATCACCCTGGCGCGGTGATCGAGCCGGCGGTCGAGGGCCAGTTCGCCGAGAACCTCGGCCGTGGCATCTACGACGGCATCTGGGTTGGTCGTCATTCGTCGATCCCCAACCAGAACGGCTATCGCACTGACGTGATGAACGCACTGAAGGCGCTCCATGTGCCGGTGATCCGCTGGCCTGGCGGCTGCTTCGCCGATACCTACAACTGGCGCGACGGCATCGGCCCCGACAGCAAGCGGCCCAAGGGAATCAACACCAACTGGGGCGGTGTTACCGACGACAACAGCTTTGGTACCAACGAGTTCATGGACTACACCGAGGCGTTGGGCGCGGCGGCCTATGTCTCGCTCGATTTGGGCTCGCTGCCAGCCTACGATGCACGGCAATGGGTGCAGTACATGACCGCCAGCGGCGATTCCACGCTCGCCCAGGAGCGGCGCGCCAACGGCCGCGACAAGCCATGGACCAACCTGAAGTATGTCGGTTACGGCAACGAAGCGTGGGGCTGTGGCGGCAACATGACCGCCGACTACGCCGCCGATCTGTTCAAACGCTATGCCACTTTCGTGAATCCGGCGCCGGGTGCGCCCAGCTTCGTCAAGGTCGCCTCGGGACCCAACGAGGCGGACTACGCCTGGACCGACGCGATGATGCGCGATGCGGCCAAACAGGTGGGCGCGATCAGTCTGCACTATTACACCGTCCCGGGGTCCTCCTGGACGCACAAAGGATCGGCGACCGGTTTCAGCGAGAACGAATGGGCGGCGACGCTCAGCAAGGCGCGTTTCATGAACACGCTGATCGCCAAACATTCGGCAATCATGGACAAATACGACCCCGACAAGAAGGTCGCGCTCTATGTCGACGAATGGGGCACCTGGTACGACCAGGAACCCGGCAGCCATCCCGGCTTCCTCTATCAGCAGAACACGCTGCGCGATGCCGAAGTGGCGGCACTGACGCTGGACATCTTCTTCCGCCATACCGACCGGGTGAAGCTCGCGGCGATCGCGCAGATGGTCAATGTGCTGCAGGCGATGGTGCTGACTGACGGCGACAAAATGTTGCTGACGCCCACCTATCACGTCTTTCACATGTACGCGCCGTTCCAGGGGGCGACGCCTTATCCGGCAACGGTCAGCGGGCCCGCCTATGTGGGGGGCAAATACCACTTGCCGATGGTCGATGCCGCCGTCGCGCGGGGCACCGACGGCAAGCTCTACCTCGCGCTGGTCAATCTTGATCCCGATCGCGCCGCGCATGTCGTGACCGGACTGACTGGCACGGAGAGCGGCCAGGTTCTCACTGGACCGAAGATGGACACACACAACACGTTCGCCGCGCCGAACACGATCCATCCGATCGCCTATTCGGGGCGTCGTGAACACGGCAGATTGACGTTTGATCTGCCGCCCAAGTCGGTCGCGGTCGTCGCCGTCGATCAAAATTAGCAGTCGGAACAACGGGCGGTCAGCGGTCGCAGCATCCGGCTGGTCAAGAACATCAGAAGGCAAGGTTGAACACCCTGGTTATGATGAGCCGACAGAACCTCCGTTCGATGCTCGGTTTTCATCCGCCGCCAACGCCCGCGGCCGATCATGCGCCATGGAACAGATGACGTTTCCCATGCGGCCTGCTATAAAGTATTATGTAGTACAAATAGTGTCGATGACCGAAAACTCGCCTTCTCCATTCTTCAACACGCAACCAGACGGCTCCGAATCGGGTCGCGACCGACACACCGCAAGGAGACAGCAATGGTGAAACCCATGGTAGTGCGCAGCCTGCACAATCAGGTGATCCATGAGCTGGGGCGGCAGATCGTGAGTGGCGAATTGAAGCCCGGCGATGGCCTGCCGCGCGAAGAGTTGCTGGCCGAGCGCATGAACGTGAGTCGCACCGCCCTGCGCGAGGCGATGAAGGTGTTGTCGGCCAAGGGCCTGATCCAGTCACGCCAGAAAACCGGCGCCCACGTACGCGAAACCATTTACTGGAACCAGCTTGACGCCGACGTGCTGGCCTGGCGCTGCGCCTCCATGCCCACCGATGATTTTGTCGAAAAACTGGTGGAGATGCGCGAGATCATCGAACCTGCCGCCGGCGCTGCCGCTGCGCGGCGCCGCACTCCCGAGCAACTGGCACGCATCGAAGCCGCCTACGCGGCGATGGCCGCGGCAACTGACCTGGAAGAATGGACCGAAGCCGACCTGGCTTTCCACGAAGCCATGCTGCACTGTACCAACAACGAGCTGTTGGTCTCGCTGTTCTCGGTTATCGAAACTGCATTGGCTACTTACTTCGTGTTGTCGGCACGGACTGCGGCCGACTTCAAGTATTCGCTGCCGCACCACAAAAAAGTGCTCGATGCGATTTGCCGCCGCCAACCGGAAGTGGCGCGACAGGCGATGGCGAAGATGGTCGTCGATTCGCGCAGCAACATCCGTCGCCACGCAAAGAAAAAGGCGTGAGAAAGCCCCGCTCATGACCTCCAGGTGCTTAGCGTCATCGCGCAGTCATGGGCAGGCGTCCACTCCCTCACTCCACGTTGGCTTGCGCACAAACACCTCCCGGCGCAGCGCGCTTGGCGATCACGACCAGGTGCCGTGCTCATGAACGGCCTGATCGGACTTGACTGGGGCACCTCAAGTCTCCGTGCCTACCGCCTTGATGGCGCGGGGCACATTGAGGAAACTCGCCATCGCCCGTGGGGCATCCGCCAGCTTCCGGACGGTGGCTTCGATGCCGTGCTGGCCTCCATCACGGAAGGTTGGCCGGCCCTGCCGCGACTGGCATGCGGCATGGTTGGCAGCCGCAGCGGCTGGCACGAGACGCCCTATCTCGACCTGCCCGCTGGCGCCACGGAGATCGGCCACGCGTTGTGCCGCCTGATGGCCGCCGACGGCATCGACGTCCATGTCGCCCCCGGCCTGCGCGATCCGCGCGGGCCGGACCTGATGCGCGGCGAGGAAACCCAACTGGTCGGCGCACTGGCGCTGCGTCCGGTACTTGCCGATGCATCCAGCTGGATCCTGCCCGGCACCCACAGCAAATGGGCGACCGTGCGCGACGGCACAGTCACCGGCTTTCGTACGCTGATGACCGGCGAGCTGTTCGCCTTGCTGCAACAACATTCCATCCTCGGCACCGGTACCACGGCGACCACGCCGCACCCGGAAGCTTTCACGCGTGGCGTCGTTGCAGCTCGCGACAGTGGTGCTGCTGGCGCGCTGAGCCGGCTGTTCTCCGCTCGCACGCTGATGCTCGACGGCTCATTGGCGCAGGATGCCGTACCCGACTATCTCTCCGGCCTGCTGGTTGGCGAAGAATTCCGCGCTGCTATCGCTGACGGTCTCGCCCGGCGCGACACGCCGCTGCAGTTGATCGGCGACGCCACGCTCTGCGAACGCTACCGTCGCGCCGCCACGCATTTCGATATCGAACTGGGCCCACCATTGGCAGACGCCGCCGCCCACGGGCTGTGGCAGCTCGCCGTGCACGCCGGGCTGGTTCATCTGACCTCCAAGGACATCCCATCATGCTGACCCCCTGGCTTGCGCCGCTACCGCTGGTGGCGATCTTGCGCGGACTGACACCCGACGAAGCGATACCGGTCGGACGAGCAATCGCCGGTGCCGGCTTCCGTGTACTCGAAGTGCCGCTCAATTCGCCGCAGGCGCTGCACAGCATCCGCCTGTTGCGCGAGCACTTCGGCGAACGCTGCCTGATCGGTGCCGGCACCGTGCTGACCACGGCCCAGGTCGACGAGGTGGCCGCGGCCGGCGGCCAGCTGATCGTGATGCCGCATGCAGATACCACGGTGGTCGCCGCGGCCAAGCGTGCCGGCCTGATCTGTACACCGGGCGTGGCCACGCCCACTGAGGCATTCGCGGCGCTGGCGGCCGGTGCCGACGCGCTGAAGATTTTCCCGGCCGAACAGGTGGGCCCGGCGGTGATCAAGGCGTGGCGCGCGGTGCTGCCGCGCGAGCTGGCCCTGTTGCCGGTGGGCGGCATCACACCGGAGGGCATGGCGGCGTATGTCGCGGCCGGCGCCAGCGGCTTCGGCATCGGCTCGGCGCTGTACGCGCCCGGTCGCGAGGTTGCCGAGGTGGCGCGCCGTGCGCAGGCGTTTGCGCAAGCCTGGGCATCGCTGCAGCGAGGAAACGCGGCATGAAGATCACCAAGCTCACGACCTTCCTGGTGCCGCCACGCTGGTGCTTCCTGCGCATCGACACGGATGCGGGCATCAGCGGCTGGGGCGAGCCGGTGCTGGAAGGCCGCGCACAGACCGTAGCGGCTGCCGTCGACGAGCTGTCGGACTACCTGATCGGCAAGGATCCAGGCCACATCGAGGATCACTGGAACGTGATGTTCCGCGGCGGCTTTTACCGCGGCGGCCCGATCCTGATGAGCGCCATCGCCGGCATTGACCAGGCGCTGTGGGATATCAAGGGCAAGCATCTGAATGTGCCGGTGCACGCCTTGCTGGGCGGTCCGGTACGCGAGCGCATCCGGGTGTATTCGTGGATCGGTGGTGACCGTCCGTCGGACACGGCGAAGGCCGCGGTCGACGCGGTGGCGCGCGGCTTCACGGCGGTCAAGATGAACGCCACCGAGGAGCTGCAGTACATCGACAGCTACGCCAAGGTCGAGCAGATGCTGGCCAATGTTCAGGCGGTGCGCGACGCGGTCGGCCCGGACATTGGCCTGGGTCTGGATTTCCATGGCCGCGTGCACAAGCCGATGGCCAAGGTGCTGATGCGCGAGTTGGCTCCTTACAAACTGATGTTCATCGAGGAACCGGTGCTGTCCGAGCATCTCGAAACATTGCCCGAGCTGGCTGCGCTGTCGCCGGCGCCGATCGCGCTGGGCGAGCGCCTGTATTCGCGCTACGACTTCAAGCGGGTACTGCAGATTGGCGGCGTCGACATCATCCAGCCCGATCCCTCGCACGCCGGCGGCATTACCGAGACGCGCAAGATCGCGGCCATGGCCGAGGCGTACGACGTGGCGCTGGCGCTGCATTGTCCGCTGGGTCCGATCGCGCTGGCGGCGAACCTGCAGCTGGATGCGGTGTGCCACAACGCCTTCATCCAGGAGCAGAGTCTGGGCATCCACTACAACGCCGACAATGATCTGCTCGACTATGTCATTGATCGCAGCGTGTTTGCCTACGAAGAAGGTTTCGTCCGCATCCCCGATGGCCCCGGTCTGGGCATCACGGTGAACCAGGACTATGTCGACGAGCGTGCCGCGGTGGGTCATCGCTGGCGCAACCCGATCTGGCGGCATGCCGACGGCAGCGTGGCGGAATGGTGAGCGTGATGTCGACCCACGACGCAGGCTTTGCCAGCTATCCCAGTCTCGCCGGGCGCACCGTGCTGGTCACCGGTGGCGCCAGCGGCATCGGTGCGGCGTTTGTCGAGCACTTCGCGCGGCAGGGCGCGCGGGTGGCCTTCCTCGACGTCGACACCGCTGGCGCGCAGTCGCTGCTCGATGGTCTCGGTGACGTTGCCCATCAGCCGTTGTTCATCGCCTGCGATCTCACTGATCTGGTGGCGCTGAGTCAGGCGATCGTCCAGGTGCGTGTTGTGCTTGGCCCGATTGTGGTGCTGGTCAGCAACGCCGCCAACGATGTGCGCCACAATTTCGCCGCTACCACGCCGGCCGATTTCGACGCCAACGTGGCGGTCAACCTGCGCCATCATTATTTTGCCATCCAGGCGGTGATCGACGACATGAAGGGGCTCGGCGGCGGTTCGGTGATCTGTCTGGGTTCCACCAGCTGGATGATCAAGAACGGCGGCTACCCGATGTACACGATGGCCAAGGCTGCCATCCACGGACTCGTCGCGGGGTTGGCCCGCGAGCTCGGCCAGCACCACGTCCGCATCAATTGCCTGGTTCCTGGCTGGGTGATCACCGAGAAGCAGCAGCGCCTGTGGCTGGATGCCGGCGGCGAGGCCGAGATCGCCCGCTCGCAATGTCTGCCCGGCCACGTGCTGGCCGAGGATCTGGCGCGCGCCGCGTTGTTTCTGGCGGCCGACGACAGCCGCATGATCACCGCCAAGGATTTCATCGTCGACGGAGGTTGGGTGTGAGCGGCGCGCTGGCGAAACTCCAGACGGCGGTTGCGGCGGGCAATCGGCTGGGCGAAGACGTGCGCTGGTGCGAACGGGCGCAGTCGTTGTTCTGGACCGGGATCGAAGCAGCCACGCTGTAGCGCCATGCGCCGCAGCAGGGAGCCCTGGTGGGCGACGCCGGAACGACTGGATCGCCAACAGGGTCGTGGGTTCCACTTTTCTGCGTCGATGTCCTGCATGCGTTCCGACGGATTGCCTTCAGCCGTGCGTGCGCGTTCGTCCTGCTTGCCGCCATCGCCAGGCGGCCTGGCCACAACGTCAAGCCAGCCGCCCCCGCCGCCGATAGAATGATGGCCATGCTCATCTTCAAATCCTTCACCTTCGAAGCCGCCCACCGTCTGCCGAACGTGCCGCCCGGCCACAAGTGCGCGCGGCTGCATGGCCACTCCTTCCGCGTCGAGATCCACGTGACCGGCGAACCCGATCCGACACTCGGCTGGGTGATGGACTTTGCCGACCTGAAAACGGCCTTCCAGCCGCTGTACGACCAGCTCGATCACCATTACCTCAATGATATCGAGGGGCTGGAGAATCCAACCAGCGAACTGCTGGCGCGCTGGATCTGGCAGCGGCTGGAGCCACGGCTCGCAGGGCTCGACAAGGTGGTGGTGCAGGAGACCTGCACGTCCGGCGCCAGTTACGGCCGAGCGGATTCGTGACGCGGTGCGTTAGAATCAGCAAGGACGTAAATGCGCGTTCCAGGTGAATATTTACTAACTGGACTGGTCTATTCGCAAAATATATGTTGCAACGCAACAAATGATTTGCTAGAGTACCTGCCACTACCCCAATCTCTCAGTGAGGACACGGCCATGACCCAGCAATATACCAACCAGATGTTTGCTTTCACCAAGCAGTTCACCGACAACGCCTTCAAGGCACACACGTTGGCCCTGAAGGGCCTGGAGAAGGTCGCCGAGCTGCAGCTGCAGGCGCTGGAGCAGCATGCCAAGGTGTCGGCCGAGTTCATCGCCGAGGCGATGGAAACCCGTGACGTCAATGGCCTGCGTGGCTTGTGGGAGCGTGGCAGCGACTTGGGCCGCGCGAATGCAGAGCACGTCGTGGCGGTGTCGCAGGAAGTGATGGCGATCACCCAGAAGACGGCCGAGTCGCTGAATGCGCTGGCGCAGGAGCAGGGCCAGGCGGCGAATGATGCGGTCTCCGCACCGGTTGCCGCCACCGCCAGGAAGGCTGGCAAGTAAGCCGGTCGGCTTGGTCGATCAGGCCATGAGTCGAGGGCCGGAGTTCGTCTCCGGCCCTTTTTTACGGGCTGAAAACGGGTGCGTGCAAGTGCGGTTTCGTGCCGCAGTGGGACTTCTTCATGATGTCTGCACCCTGATCCGGCTGCAAACACGGCGAGTTTTACCGTCGCCGCGGCTCCTGGTGCACATTCAGAAGACGCCCGGCCTTGGCCGTGGCGAAATTTCTTTCGCATTTGCTGCGCCAAACCGCGCTCGCGCGAATTCCGCGCGCCAC
>JBDTKM010000159.1:0-4378 GCA_039935315.1 Rhodanobacter sp.
GTTTCATTCATGAACAGGTCTCACCAGAGGCACGGCGGCAGGCTTGCGGCCTGTCGCCAACGCATACACTTCGCGCGAACGGGCACGCGAAGCCTTGGGTTTACGCATCGTCACGTGATTGAAGTCCGCACGCAAACAACGCAGATAATCGTCAAAACCGACTCCCTGAAACAACTTTATCAACAAGGAGCCGCCTGGCTTGAGCCACTGCCGACTGAAATCCAGTGTCAGCTCGGCCAGGTTCATCGCACGGATCTGGTCGGCCAACGCCACTCCACTCATATTGGGGGCCAGATCACACAGTACAAGATCCAGCCGATGACCCTCCAGACGGGCTTCCAATTCCCGCAACACCGACTCCTCGCGGAAATCACCCTGCAGGAAGTCCACGCCAGCAATGCTCTGCATCGGCAGGATGTCCAGCGCAAATACCTTGCCACTGTCACCCAGCCGGTTGCGCACCAGTTGCGACCAGCTGCCCGGCGCGGCGCCGAGGTCCACCACGTTGATACCCGGCTTCAGCAGGCGGTCGCGTTCAATCAGTTCCTCCAGCTTGTACACGGCACGCGAACGCAAGCCCTCGGCCTGGGCTTTCTTGACGTATTCGTCATTGAAATGTTCGCGCAGCCAGACCGCGCTGCTCTTGCTTCGGGCCATGTCGGTAGAGGGCAATCTGAATGATGACGAGGTCGCTACATGATACCCTGTGCAGTCGATTGACCGTGAATTTGGCTGCCCGCATGTCCATTACCCCGTCCCAGGCTCGCTATCTGCGCAGCCTTGCCCATGATCTGAAGCCGCTGCTGCTGTTGGGCAACAAGGGCGCCACGCAGGCCGTGGTGAAGGAACTGAGCCAGACCTTGGACATCCACGAACTGGTGAAAGTGAAACTCTCCGGTGGCGACAAGGAGGAGCGGCAGGCACAAATCGACGCCCTGGTCGCCGGCACGCAGGCCGAGACGATCCACCAGATCGGCCACGTTGTCGTGCTGTTCAGGCGCAACACTGACAAACCAGGCATTGCGTTGCCCCGCTGATGGAACTGTCACTGAACCAAGCTGAAGGTTATCTGCTGGTTCGACGTGTCGACGCGCACAGCGTCACCCTGCTCGACCGAGTGATGGATCACAGTTTCCTGCTCACGCCGGCCGGCATTGTCGAACCATGGCCGATCGACGCGACCGAACAACTGGGAGCCGAGCACGTCGAAAAGCTGCTCGCGCTGCAGCCGGAGCTGGTCGTGCTGGGCACGGGTGAGCACCAGGTTTTTCCGGCCGCCGTCTTCATGGCCGGCTTTCTGCGCAAAAATATCGGCATCGAGGTCATGGACAACGCCGCCGCCGCGCGTACCTACAACCTGCTTGCCGGCGAAGATCGCCAAGTGGTGGCCTGCTTCATCCTTCCAGCAGCTTGATCGTACCGACCGAGCTTCATTTGCGTCGACTGCAACTCGTGCACACTCAGTGCGGTGGCAGGTAAGTCAGCGGATCGACCGGGTTGCCGTTCTTGCGGATCTGGAATTCCAGCTCATTGCGGGTGGCTCCGGTGGAGCCCATTTCCGCGATCTGCTGACCGGCCGTCACCCGCTCGCCTTCCTTGACCAGCCGCTTGCGATTGTGGCCGTAGGCCGACAGGAAACTGTCGTTGTGCTTGATGATCACCAGTTCGCCATAGCCGACCAGGCCATTGCCGCTGTATACGACTACACCGTCGGCGGCGGCACGCACGGGGTCGCCCGCATGGCCCGCAATCTCGATGCCGGGGATGGCATCGCTGCTGTTGAAGCGGCCGATCAACGTGCCCTCGACAGGCCAGCTCCAGCTCACCCCACCATTGCTGCGTGAGCCGCCGACGGCAGGCGGAGGCACTGTAGTCGGCACGGCAGAGCGAGCTGGCGGCGGCGCGAGCGGCATGCCGGCGACCGGGACTGCTTCCACCGCCGCGTGCGTGGTCGGCTCTGCATGTGGGATCGGTGTCGGTGCCTGGACGGGTGCCAGCGTCGGTGTGGCTGCCATCGGTGAAGTTGCTGATGAAGTTGCGGGTGCCGAGGCTGGCGGCGCGGCCAGCATGGGCTTGAACACCGGTGTGCTCGCCGTCGCTGCTGCCGCGCGGCCCGGAGCGACGGAATGAGAGGGCGACAGAGTCAACCGCTGCCCCGGCCAGATCGTGTAGGGCACGGCGATAACATTCCACTGAGCGAGATCACGGAAATCCACACCCTTGCGAAACGCAATCGAGTAGAGCGTGTCGCCCTTCATCACGACGTAACTGCCGCCAGGGATCGGCGTGCGTGCAGACCCGGCAGATCGCGCGTGATTGGAAGATGAGCCGCTGCCCGGCGCCGGCTCGACCGTCACCGTACTGCGCATGGTGCCGCAGCCGCCGAGCGACACCGCCAGGACAATCAGCGACAAGAAGCGAACAAGATGATCCATGCACGCCAGCATACCGATGCGGGCCGCTATTTTCATGCGCAACGTAGCGTGCGACGCACTCATCAGCGCGGCCACAACCACCAGACCAGTGCCACCGCCAGCAACCCCAGTGCGGCCCAGCCGATCCATTCGATATTCCGATGCAGCATCCGCTCGGCGCGTTCACCAAACAGCCGCACCAGCAGCGCCAACAGCCATACCCGCTTGCCGCGACCCACCGCCACGCAAGCCAGAAACGGCAAGACAGGCACGCCGACGATGCCGGCAGCCCAGGTCACCAACTTCATCGGGATCACCGGTTGCAGCGCGGCCAGCGTCAAGGCGCCGAGCATCACCAGCCAATGCTGGTTCATGTCGGTGCGCAGATTTTCCACCCAGACCGTGATGACCTGCTGCATGTGTACGCTCAGCAGCGGTTTCACGCCCTCATAGGCCCAGTGGCCCAACGCGTAACCCACCAGCGCACCGAGCAGGGAGAACAGCAGCGAGATGTTGGCGTAGAAGAACGCGCGGAGCCGCTTGGCCAACATCATCGGTGCCAGCATCACCTCCGGCATGATCGGAAAGATGAATGCCTCGAAGAAACTGAGCGCGCAAAGGTAGTACACCGCGTACGGCGCGCGAGCCCAGACCAGCGCACGCGCGTAGATGTTCTCGAACAAACGCATCAACCAATGCCGCCCAGCAGCGGCACAAAACTGACTGGACCGAGTTCTTCCAAGGCAAAATCCCCCTGACCGTCGCCGCGCAGGCGGATCAGATTCTGCCGGCGGGGCGAGCCCACCGGGCCGACCAGCACGCCGGTCGGGCTGAGTTGGTCGAGAATGCGGCTGGGAATGGTATCGCCCGCCGCGGTGAGGATGATCGCGTCGAACGGGGCCTCATCCGGCCAGCCCAGCTTGCCATCGTCATAGCGTGACCGCAGGTTGGTCAGGCCGAGTTGGCGAAACCGACGGCGCGCCTGGCGCAGCAACGCTTCGATCCGCTCGACCGTGTAGACCTCACCCGCCAAGGCGGACAGCACCGCCGCCTGATAGCCCGAACCGGTGCCAATTTCCAGCACTTTGCGCGGCATGTCCCGCTGGCCCTGGAAATGCTCCAGCAACGCCTCGGTCATGCGCGCCACGACCCACGGCTGGGAGATGGTCTGGCCGTGGCCGATCGGCAAGGCATCATTCTCGTACGCATGCAGATGCAGCGCCTGATCGATGAAATGATGACGCGGCACGCTGCGCATCACCTCGATCACGCGCGGGTCACGGATCCCCAATTCCTGCAACGTCGCGGCGAGACGGTCGCGTGCGCGCTGCGACGTCACCCCTTCACCCTGGAGTTGCGCCGCCGGCAACGGATAGGTATTCATCGCTCAGGCGGCCTCATCTTTATTGTCTCGGTGCGCCGTCATGCCGTCACTCAGCGCCTGCATCCAACTGCTGACTTTCTCCAGCGCCTGAAACCGCGTCAGGTCGACGTGAATCGGCGTCACCGACACGAAGCCCCGCCGCACCGCGTTGAAATCGGTGCCCGGCCCCGCGTCATCCACCTCGCCCGCCGGGCCGATCCACCAGATCGGTCGTCCGCGCGGATCGGTCTGTGCGATGCACGGGGCGGAGCGATGGCGCCGATCCAGCCGGGTCACCTCGAAACCCTCGATCTCCGCCCACGGCCGATCCGGCACGTTGACGTTGAGGATGGTGTCAGCCGGCAGCGGGTCGACCAGCAATCGTTGCATCAGCAAGAGCACCGCTTGCGCCGCCGAGTCATAGTGCACACCTTTGTGATCCTCGCTGACCAGCGACACGGCAATCGCCGGCAAGCCAAGAAAACGTCCCTCCATCGCCGCCGACACCGTGCCGGAATAGATCACGTCGTCGCCGAGATTGGCCGAGTTGTTGATCCCGGACACCACCATGTCGGGCTCGTCATCGAGCAAACCGGCCAGC
>JBDTKM010000160.1:0-10798 GCA_039935315.1 Rhodanobacter sp.
TCGTCCAGGGAAGCCGAAGGGATCGAGGTGACGCGCCACATGATTGCGCCCTCTTTCAGGTTGGGCATGAATTCCTTGCCCAGGAACGGAAACAGCGCCAGGCTGCCGACCAGACACGCGGCCGCGATGGCTATCACGCGCTTGCGATGCGCTAGGGACCAGCCCAGCGCGCTGGCGTAGTGGCGCTTCAGGAAGGCCACCAGGCGCGTGTCCTTTTCCTCCTTCGGCTTCAACACCAGCGCCGCCAGCACCGGAATCAGGGTCAGTGCCAGCACCAGCGAAGCCGCCATGGCGAAGCTGATGTTGAACGCCATCGGCTTGAACATCTTGCCTTCCAGCCCCTGCAGGCTGAACAGCGGCAGGAACACCACGATGATGATCAGGATCGCGAACGCGATCGGTTTGGCCACTTCGCGCGCCGCCTCCAGCACCGCGGCGCTGCGATCCACCGGGCCACCCAGCGCATGGCGCTCGGCCATGATCCGATAGGCGTTCTCGACCATCACCACCGCGCCGTCCACCATCATGCCGATGCCGATCGCCAGCCCGGCCAGCGACATCAGGTTGGCCGACAAGCCCACCTGCTGCATGCCGATGAAGGCAATCAGCATCGCCAGCGGCAGGGCCGTCACCACCACCAGCGCACTGCGCAACTCGCCGAGGAACAGGAACAGCACCAGGGCCACCAGGATCGAGCCCTCCACCAGTGCGCGCACCGCGGTGCCGACCGACGCATTGACCAGTTCGGTGCGCTGGTACACCGGCTTCACCACCACACCCGCCGGCAGCGACGACTTCACCAACTCAAGCCTGGCGCTGACCGCATCCACCACGTTCCTGGCGTTCTCGCCGATGCGTGCCAGCGCCATGCCCAGCACCACCTCCTTGCCGTCACGCGTCACCGCGCCCGTGCGTGGCGCACCGGCCTGCACGATGCTCGCCACATCCCGCACATACACCGGCGTGCCGTCTTCGGTTTTCAAGACGATGTTACCCAGATCCCTGGCACTGCGGATCAGCCCCAGCCCACGCACCAGGTATTGCTCGCGGCCCACGTCGATGAAGTTGCCGCCGACCTGTGCGTTGTTGGCCTGCAGCGCCTCGATCACCTCCTTGAAACCGAGCTTG
This sequence comes from Rhodanobacter sp., assembly GCA_039935315.1. Taxonomy (GTDB): domain Bacteria; phylum Pseudomonadota; class Gammaproteobacteria; order Xanthomonadales; family Rhodanobacteraceae; genus Rhodanobacter. The sequence continues at coordinate 1,129 of JBDTKM010000160.1, forward strand.
TGCGCAATCAGCCTCATCGGATTCACACGCACCTGATACTGCTTCTGCTGCCCGCCCCACGAAGTGACGTCATCCACACCCGGTGCCGTGCGCAGTATCAGCCGGATCGTCCAATCCTGCAGCGTGCGCAGGTCCATGTCGTCGGGCGCGCCCTTCAGCGTTTCGTCGCTGCGTTCCACCGTGTACCAGAACACCTGGCCGAGGCCGGACGTGTTCGGCCCCATCTCCGGTTTGCCATAGCCGGCAGGCAGCCGCTCACCCACTTGCTGCAGGCGCTCGTTGACCAGCTGGCGCGCGAAATAGACGTCCATGCTGTCGTCGAAGTTCACTGAAACATAGGACAGGCCAAACAGGCTGACCGAGCGGATTTCCTCCACTTTGGGCAAGCCGGCCAGCGCCGATTCCACCGGCGTGGTCAGCAGCAGCTCCACGTCTTCCGCGGCAAGACCGGCGGCCTCGGTATAGACGTTGACCTGCACCGGTGTGACATCCGGGAACGCGTCGATCGGCAAGTGGCGCACGGCCTGGAAGCCGACAAAGGCCACCACCGCGAAGACGATCAGCACCAGCAACTTGTAACGTAGCGAGAGCGCAACCAGCCGGTCCAGCATCAGTGCTCTCCCAACTGCGAACGCAGCAGGCGCGCCTTCAGCGCGAACGCGCCCTTGCGCACATAGCGGTCGCCAGCGCTGAGACCTTTCTGAATCACCGTCCAGCCGTCGCGCGCCTCGCCCGACTGCACCGCCACCGGTTCGAAGCGACCCTTGTCCCGCGCGAGAAACACGGTGGACTGGTTCTGCAACAACACGATCGCCTGGGACGGCAACGCGAGCGTTGATACGGTGTCGCCCAATGCGAGTCGCACCTCGACGAGTTCACCGGGATGCAACAGGTCCTTGCGGTTGTCCACGGCGATGCGCACCGGCACGGTGCGCGTGCGCTCGTCGGTCTGGTGCGAACGACCGATCACCTTGCCGTTGATGACATCGTCGTGCGCGAGGATACGCACGCTGTCCTCGCGGCGCACCCGTTCAGCTTCCGCGGGCGCCAGTTGCGCCACCACCCACACCGTGTCTTCCTCGACCAGCGTAAACAGCGCGCGACCCGGCTCCACCCGCTCGCCGAGCAGGAACTCGTCGGTGGTGATCCTGCCCGCGGTCGGTGCCAGCAAGGCGTAGCTGCCGTCTGCCGCGGTGGAACCCTTGCGCAGCAGGGCAGTGATCTGGCTCTCGGCCACGCCATACGCGCGCAACTTGGCGCGCGCCTGATCACGCTGCACCTTGGCCTCGTTGTATCGCCGCGCCGACACTGCCTGTGGCCCCAGTGCAGCGATGCGCCGCCAGTCCTGCTCGGCCACGATCAGCTCGCCCTGCGTTTGCGCCACTTGCACACTGGATAGCACCACCAGAAGCTGGCCGGCCTTCACCACGTCGCCGAGACGCGCCTGGCGCGCAAGCACTTGGGCCTCCACCCGCGGCGACACCAGCACAGTGGAGTAAGCGTCGGCGCGCACTTCACCGGGGGCTTTCAATTCGTCAACGAGACGGCGCGATGCCAACGTGTCGACGACGATGCCGATATCCCGGATGGTTGCCGCATCCAGCGTCAACGGATCTGCCTCGTCGGCATGCCCAACCTGCGGCTGCGGCTCCGCAGCGCGCACCACGGCCAAGTTGCCAAGCGCGCCGAACAAGGCCAGGGCGAGCAGGCTGCGGCGCAAGAGGGAAAGGTTCATCGGGCTGCATCCTGTCGGGATTCGCCGAGCCAGTCTTCAAGACGACCTGCGGCGGTGAGATAGTCGAACCAGGCCTGCCACGTCCGGCTTTCGAGTTCCTGGCCGGACAGAGCCGTGTCCAGGCTTTGCTTGAGCTGCACGAGATAGTCGGAGGTGCCGATTTCACCTGCGCGCCAGAGCTTCTCCAGCAGCGCGCTGCGCTCCTCGAACGCCGCGGCGCGACCACGGCGGAAGGCGCTCGCGGCATCGCGCAACGCGATATAGCGCGCTTGCGCTTCCTGCAGCCGCGCATTGATTCTCCACTGGGCTGCACGCACGCCCGCGTCGGCCGCCATCACTCCGGCACGTGCGGCGACCACCTCCTCCCGGCCGTTGTTGCGCACCGGCAGTGGAATGGAAAGGCTGACGCCGATCACGCGGTCGGTGCGAGGTCCGCTGCGCACCTCACCGCCGACGACACGGAGCTCCGGATCGGGAATGCGTGCGCGGCGTGCCACTTGCACGTCTGCGACGGCCAGCTGCTGTTGCGCGCGAACCCGCTGCAGCTCGGGCAGCTCAGCGGGCGCCAGCGGCGTCATGCTGTCCGGCGCTGGCGAAAGACCCTCAGGCAAGGCGGGCAGGACGCTGGTCTGATCGCCGCTGATCGCGAGCAGGCTGGCCCGCACCGTCGCCGCCTCGCCGACCAGTACGGCTTGTTGCCATTGCGCTTCGGCCAGAGCCAACCCGGCCAGGTCGCGCTCGGGACTGCTGATGTCACCCACCTTCAGGCGTTGCGCGGACAGCTCGTCGAAGCGTTGCATCAGCGTCAGCCGCCGTTGACCCAGTTCCCGCTGACGCACCGCACCGGCAGCACCGGACCACGCCTTCAGCCAGCGCGCGGCCAGATCGCGACGCGACAGCAGATAGGTCGACTCGGCGACTTGCTCATCGGCCGAAGCGGCATCGGCACGAGCGCGACGTTTGCCGGAAAGATCCAGCGGCAACGAGATACCTGCCGTATGCCGATCCACGTCGGCCCGTTCTGCATCGAGCACCAGCGAGGGGTTGTACAACGGCTGGCTGGCCGCACGGGTCCGGGCGTGAACCGCGTCCAGATCGGCTCGCGCCGCAGCCAGTTCGGGACTGGCCTGCAAGGCTGCGTGCAGCGCGCTGCGCAGCGCAGGCGAGCTTTGCCCGACATGCGTCGAAACAGGGGTAACGGGTGCGGCGACAAGCAGCGCTGCGTACAGCAGGCACACGGTGCCGACGGGCACCGATCGAAAAACGGACATGCGACGATCTCCTGGAAACGGTCACGAGGCGAGCAACCGCGAAGGCGGCTTCATCGCGCAGCGGGGCGGCTTCAGGCGATCGGAGGGCGCAGCAGCGAGCCGGTCGTGTCCGGCACCAGACCCAGCGAGAGTCGGGATGACGGCAGCATTGCCTCCACGGATGCCATGGTGACGACCAAGTGCGAGGTCAATGTCAGCGCATGGGCGCACGCGCAGTGGCAGTCACCCGCCTCGCCCAGCAGGCAGACATCGCCGGCGGTGGCGGCTCCGGTCGAGCTGACCGCTGCGGTCAGCGTGGTCGTGGTGTCCGCCGCAGTCAGCTGCACTGCAGGCAGATCGCCCAGACAGACCGAACTCGTCACCAGCTTGAGCAGCAACGCCGCAAACGCCAGCAGCCACAGGCCGCGGTAGCGACGCAGGCGAGCGAGAACGGGCGTGGCGGCGTGAGTCATTCGCGGATGCTACGCAATCAGGCGAGTGTTAGACAATTGCGTCGCGTGTGGCGTCATGTCGCTGCCTGGCTCGCACCAGTGAACCAGGCGGGTGTGGGCAAACATCGGGACGGGTCACCAACGCGGCAGCGTCAGTCAGAAGTGTTCCAGCCGGGTGTTGGTCGGCAGCAGCAAGCTGACCCGCAAGCCACCTTTCTCGCGGTTGGCCAGCAGGATGCGGCCACCATGGGCTTCGGAGATCTCGCGCGCCAGCGCCAGACCCAGGCCGGTACCGGAACGTTTGGTCGAATAGAACGGCAGCAGCGCTTGTGCCAGCACGGCCTCGCTCATGCCCGGACCGCGATCAGCCACCTCAATGCGCAACTCACGCGTGGTTTCCACAATCGACAAGGTGACCTCGTCGGCCGCGCCACCGGACACATGCGCGTTCTTGATCAGGTTGATCAGCACCTGTTCGATCTGGGCTGCGTCAAAGCGCCCCGGTCGCTCCGGCAGCGTGGTGTCCAGCCGATACTGGCAATGCAGCGACAGCCCCTCCAGGAACGCCGCCCACACCACCTGCACCGGCCGCGGCGTGGGCAATTTCGCAAAGCTGGCATAGCCGGCGATGAAGCCATGCAAATGGCGGGCACGTTCGCCGATGGTGGCGAACACGTTGGGCAAACGGTCGACGTCGCCGCGTCGCGCCAGCTCCGCGCCGGAATGCGCCAGCGAGGAAATCGGCGCCAGCGAATTGTTGAGCTCGTGACTGATCACCCGGATTACCCGCTTCCAGATCGCCACCTCCTGCCGCGACAGCTCGCGCGTCATGCGTCGGAACGAATGCAGCCGGTGCGCGCGCCCCTGCAAGCGGAACGCACGTTGGGACAAGTGGAAAGTTTCCTCGCTGCCGTCCATCTCCACCGCAAGCAGCGCATCCTCGCCACTCTCCACCGCCTGCCGCAGCACCTCCGGCGAACCGGCGAGCAGGCTGGCGAAATCCAACCCGATCAGACTGCGACCTTCGTTGAACAGATGCCGCGACGCGATGTTCGCGTACGCCACCCGGCCACTGGCATCCGTCAACACGAATGCCACCGGCGTGTTCTGCACCACCGTATCGAGCAACAACTCACGTTGCGCCAGATGCTGGCGCTGCTCGCGCAGGGTATGGCCCAGATCGTTGTGCATGCGGATCAACCGACCCAACTCATCGCGACGGTCAGCAGCGATCGAGAAACTGAAGTCACCGTCGCGATAGCTGGCCACGGCGCCTTCCAGCGCGCGCAGCAGGCGGCTCACCGGCGCCATCGCCCGCCCGCCCAGCCAGATCGCGGCCAGCAACAGCAAGAGCAGGCAAATCACCAATGCGGTGTAAGTGTCCAGATGCGCCACCGGCAGCACTTTGCCCGGCGCGCCGGTGGGATCGACCTTGACCGTCAGTTGGGTATGCAGCCAGGCCAGGAATTGCGGCAAGGGCCATTGCGTGACCCCCGCATAGATCAGCGCGCCCACCACGCCGGCGGCGAGCAGCAGCAGACTCAGACGCGCGCGCAGCGAACTCAGGTGGCGCCACATGCTTGGCCGCCCCCGATTCTGCGCGCAGCGTTTACCGGCATGCCGGATCCCTCGGCTCCAGTGCGCAGTCCACCGGCGGACGGCCGTTCTGCCACGGGCGTTGTTGACCCATCACGGCGGCCTTGTCGTTCGCCTGCGGCGGCGGGTTGTGGGCCGGGCCGCGTTGCGCCGTCTGTTTGAAGTGGAACGGGCTGTTGGCGGTGCCAGCCGCGCTGGGCAGCAAGCGCTCGGCCGGATAGCTCGACGAACTGGCCGCCGCCGGCACCGCCTCCCACCGATCGTTCTGCGCGGTTTGGCTCGGCATCCCGATTTGTGCGGCTGCCGTGCCGGCAAGCAACATGGCGCAGAAAATCAACGAAACTCGGAAGCTCATGGCACATCTCCTGCGGTTCGGTCACCCATCTTTGTACGCCGCGCGCGGCGCCACAAGTGTGCGCACTCAGCCCGACGTCACCAGCCCGTAGCGTTCCATGCGCCGGTACAGCGCCTGCCGCGACAGGCCCAGTTGCTGCGCCGCGCGGCTGACCACGCCACCGGCCCGTTGCAGCGCTTCAACGACGGCTTCGCGATTGGGCTCGTCGAGATTGCGACTGGTGTTGGATGCGTGCTGCGGCAAATTGAGCAGCTCCGGCGCGATCGGGTTGCCGCCGGCCAGCAAGGCGGCGCGCTCGATCGCATTCTTCAGCTCGCGCACATTGCCCGGCCACGGGTAGTCGAGCAATGCTTCGCGAGCGGCGTCGCCCAACTCGGCGCGGCCATCGAGAAAAAATTCGGCCAGCGGCAGGATGTCGTCATGGCGTTCGGCCAGCGGCGGCAGGTTCACCTCGATCACATTGAGCCGGTAGTACAAATCCTCCCGAAAGCTGCCGGCACGAATCATCGCCTTCAGGTCCGCATTGGTAGCGGACAACACACGCACCTTGGCTTGTCGTGTCTTGCCGGAACCGAGTCGCTCGAACTGGCCCGTTTCCAGCACCCGCAGCAGCTTCACCTGACCCGGCAGCGGCAGGTTGCCGATCTCGTCGAGGAACAGGGTGCCGCCATCGGCGAGTTCGAAGCGGCCTTCGCGCATCTTGTTCGCGCCGGTGTAGGCACCCGCCTCGACACCAAACAATTCCGCCTCGATCAGCTCGCCCGGCAGCGCACCGCAATTGACCGCCACGAAGGGCCCCCGTGAGACCGCCGAGTTCGCGTGCATGATCGTGGCAATGCGCTCCTTGCCGGTACCGTTGGGACCGGTGATCAGCGCGGACACGGCAGACGCGGCGACCTGGCAGGCCAGGTCAAGCGTGCGCACCATCGCTTCGGAGGCGAACACCAAACCATCCAGATCGTACTTCTTCCGCAACTGCTCGCGTCGCTGGCGTCGTTCGCGCCGACTGCGCGTCATCTCGCGACTGGACTCGGACAATTCCAGCAGGTTCTCCACGGTAGCCAGCAGCTTGTTGTCGTCCCACGGCTTGGCCAGGTAATCGGCGGCGCCAGCCTTGACCAGTTCCACCGCGGTCTCCAGGTGCGTCCACGCGGTGAGCAAGATCACCGGCAGGTCCGAATGACGCTCGCGGATGGCACGGAACAGCGCCACGCCTTCACCACCCGAGGTGGTATCCGTGGTGAAGTTCATGTCCTGGATCACCACGTCGACCACCTCCCGCTCGAGCGCAGCCAGCCCTTCGTCGGGGGTCAACGCGGTCAACGGACGGATTTCGTGCAGCGATAGTGCCAGCGACAGCGCCTCGCCGACGGCCGGGTTGTCATCGATGATCAATACGGTTCGCGTCATTCGTTTTCTGCACATGTGGACATGGATGCCGCTCCGTTCGCGAAGGTTGCCATGACTATTGGACTATGCGACGGCCGAAGCATGCCCCAACTTGGCCCGCGCCGCTCTCATCCCTACAGGAACATCCGGGCCGAATCGCGGGCAGCCCATGGCAAACGCCCGCGATGATCGAGCAGTCGACCTGCTGGTGGTTTCACCGCTCGCACGCGGGCGGCGAGACCGGCGAGGTGATTTGGCCCTGGCCCGGCACACTTCCGGCTGCACCTGCAGCGGGAAACCCGCACGCCGACGACCGGCAGCACGCCCCGGTCTGGCCGGTACTCCGGGTAACGCGGCACCCAGATAGCCCACCCCTCAAACCACCGACCGCACCACGCCGCCGTCCACGCGCATCGCGGCGCCGGTGGTCGCGGACGCCTGCTCCGAAGCGAGATACACGGCGAGGTTGGCGACCTCCTCCACGCTGGCGAGGCGGCGGATCAGGGAGGACGGACGCTGCGTGGCGATGAAGTCACGCTCGACCTGGGCTTCGCTGATGGCTTGCTCGGCAGCAACCTTGGTGATCATCTTGCCGAGGCCTTCGGAGCGCGTCGGGCCAGGCAGGATCGCGTTGACCGTGACACCAGTGCCGGCGAGCGTCTCGGCCAGGCCCCGCGAAACGGCCAGTTGCGCGGTCTTGGTCACGCCGTAATGCACCATCTCCGCCGGGATCTGGACTCCCGACTCGCTGGAAATGAATTGCACACGACCCCAGCCGCGTTCTGCCATGCCTTGCGCGTAGTGGCGCGCGAGCCGCACGCCGCTCAGCACGTTCACCTCGAAGAAGTGCAGCCAGTCTTCGTCGGGTATGTCGAAGAACGCCTTGGGCTCGAAGATGCCGAGGCTGTTCACCAGAATATCGGTCCGCGCTACCGCCGCGATCAGCCGATCGGTGCCTGCGCGCGTGCCAAGATCACCGACCACGCCGCTGACGCGTGCACCATGCACACGTTGCGAGATGTCGGCAATCGCCGCATCGACGCGCGCCTGGGTGCGACCGGTGACGACAACCTGCGCGCCAGCGGCGGCCAGACCGCTGGCGATGGCCAGGCCGATGCCGGCGGTGGAACCCGCAACGATGGCATGACGCTTGCTCAAATCAATATGCATGAGAAGAACTCCGGGGAAAATGCGCGGCCTGGCACGGTACTGTGCCACGGCTGACCGCCGTCGACCTCAGCTGTCGCCGCGAGTGTTGCCTGGATGCGCCGGGCAGCTCGGCAAGCAGCCGTGGAAAGTGTGAGAAGTACTGTTGCAGCGTCAACGGCGCACGCCCCGGCAGGCGCGCGTAACCGTCAGTCAGCGGGCCTGCTCACCGGCCCCGACCGCGTCGCGCCAACCAGGTTTCAACTCATGCACCCATGGCGGCAACCCGGAACCCTGCAGTCAGATGGCGGGACGGTTCCAGCCGTTGATCGCGCTGATCGCCAGCGACAGGTCAACGATTTTCTTCTCGCGGAATTGCTTGCGGACGTCCGCGTGCAGCGCGTCTGACACCTCGTCTTGCGCAATCCGCATCAGCACTTCGGTCTACGCCAGCGCGGCGCGCTCACGCTCGTTGCAGAACGTCGCCTCGCGCCAGGCGTTTAGCACGTACACGTTGTTCGGTTTCAACCGCGGCGCGCGCGTCCGTGGCTGCGCACGTCCAGGCAATACGCGCACGCGTTGATCTGCGAAGCGCGCATCATCACCAGCTCCAGCAACGGGTGGTCCAGGCCCGACTTTTTCACCTATTGCTGCAGGCCGTACATGGCCTTGATGCCGTCGGGCGTCGCACGGGTAATCCAGTCGCTGACTCGACATTGTTCCACGCCAGTTGGCGCCCGGCCACGAGCCGATCCGGGTCAGCCTTGGCGCCGTAGTGCGGCGAGCCAGGCTGCGCTCCCGGGGAGACCAGCGTTCGTCGCTTTCGCCGTCAGGCAACTTGCCGTGTCGATTCGGCGGGAAACGCACGATCGAGCCACTGCGGCACCGCAATTCCCTTGCTGCGCAGGAACGCCGGATTGAACAATTTCCTTGCGTAACGGGTCCCTGCGTCGGCCAGCACGGTGACGATCACATGACCGGGTCCGAGCTCACGCGCAAGACGAATCGCACCGGCAACGTTGACGCCAGAAGATCCGCCAAGACACAAACCTTCGGCCGCCAGCAGCGCGTGCAGCAGCGGCACCGACTCGGTATCGGGGATGCTGTACGCGACATCGATTTGCGCATCCTTGAAGTTGGCCGTGATGCGGCTGGAACCAATGCCCTCGGTCATCGAATTGCCTTCCGCGACAAGCTCGCCACGGTTGACGAAATTGGCAAGCGCAGATCCGGTCGGGTCGGACAGCGCGATCCGCACCTGCGGCTTGCGCGACTTCAAACTCTGCGCGACGCCCGCCAGCGTGCCGCCGGTACCCGCGGAGCACACGAAGCCATCGACCGCGCCGCCGGTCTGCTCCCAGATTTCAACCGCCGTCGTCGCGGCATGGATATCGCGGTTGGCGGTGTTGTCGAACTGGTTGGCGAACCACGCGCTGTTCGGTTCGCGCGCGTTCAATGCTGCGGCCAGTCCGCTCGCGATGTGCACGTAGTGCTTCGGGTCGCTGAATTTGGCTGCCGCTACCAGCCGCACGTCCGCGCCGGTCAACCGCAGCGCGTCGATCTTCTCCGCACTCTGCGTTTCCGGCATCACGATCACGCTGGGATAACCCCGGCTCGCACCAACCAGCGCGAGACCGATGCCGGTGTTGCCGGCAGTGCCTTCCACCAGCGTGCCACCGGGCCGGATCAGGCCGCGCCGCTCGGCATCAAGCAGCAAACCCAGGGCAGTGCGATCCTTGATCGAACC
>JBDTKM010000161.1:0-15507 GCA_039935315.1 Rhodanobacter sp.
GGGGCATCAAGATCATGAACGTCGAGATCAAGGATGTGGATCTCAACGAGACGATGATCCGGGCGATCGCGCGCCAGGCCGAGGCCGAACGCGAACGGCGCGCCAAGGTGATCCACGCCGAAGGCGAGTTCCAGGCCGCCGAAAAGTTGCGCGATGCGGCGGAGTTGCTGGCCCAGCAGCCACAGGCGCTGCAATTGCGCTATCTGCAGACGCTGGCGGACATGTCCAACAACGGCAAGTCCTCCACTATCGTGTTCCCGCTGCCACTGGATCTGATCCGGCCGCTGATGGAGGCGTTCCCGTCGAAGCGGGAGTAGGGTAAAAAGGACTGCTCCGTTCCACCCGGGAAGACAACATCATGGAAGTAAAACCCAAGGTCGGCAGCCTCGTCTGCGTGGGCCTCGGCATGACCTTGGGCTCACATCTGGGCCCGCTGGCGCGTAGCCATATCGAGCAGGCTGATGTGGTATTTGCAGGCGTCTCCGACGGCGTCGTGGAGCTATGGCTGCAACGCATGCACAAGGACGTGCGCAGCCTGCAGCCGTACTATCAGGAAGGGAAGTCGCGCATGCAGACCTATCGGCAGATGGTCGAGGCCATGCTCACCGAGGTGCGTGCCGGCAAAAAGGTGTGCGGCGTGTTCTACGGCCATCCCGGTGTGTTTGCCTGGGTGCCGCACAAGTCGATCGAGGTTGCCCGCAGCGAAGGCTATGCCGCGCATATGGAGGCGGGCATTTCCGCCGAGGACTGCCTGTACGCCGATCTGGGCATCGATCCCGGCAGGTTCGGCTGCCAGCATTATGAAGCGAGCCAGTTGCTGTTCTACAAGCGCCAGATCGATCCGACTGCCTACCTGATGCTGTGGCAGGTGGGCATCGTCGGCGACCAGTCGCTGGCGCGCTTCAGCACCGGCGCGGCTTACCGCCAGTTGCTGGTCGAGGTGCTGGCCCGCTATTACCCGCTGGAACATGAGCTGATTGTCTATCACACGGCGACGCTACCGATCCAGTCGTCCAGCATCGGCCGAGTGGCGCTAGCCGATCTGCCACAAGCGGACATTGGCATGGCCGATACGGTGGTTGTTCCGCCCTCGCGTGCCATGCGGGTGAATCACGAGATGAGGAAGCGACTGGACGTGCTGGACCGGGCATTATCTGATACCGTTCGCGACGCCAGCCGCGATGCTTGACGTAGCCCGCTGTGCCGTCGAGGCCATCGACGTTTTTCAGGACGTTCCGGATCGTTGCACGAGGGAAGTGGTTGCGTGCCAACGATCGACACCAGAGGATTTTCGAATGTTCGATGTCATCGATTTTCTTGAAAGCGTGGGTCAGGATGCACAGCTGCGCTATGCCTCCCCGGAGGACGTTGCTGCCGTTCTGGCGGAGCAGCCCATCGATGCGAAGCTGCGCGATGTTATTCTCGCAAGGGACGCGCAGGCACTTGGCGTCATGCTGGGGAAAGGGCCTTATTGCTGCTATATCGATCCCGGCAAGGAAGATGAAGGCGAGGAAAAGAAGAGAAAGGACGACAAGGACGGCAAGGATGACAGAGGCAAGGTCAAGGAAAGTCCACCCAAGAGGCAAAAAAAATGACACTGATAGCCCCGGTTCGTACACGGAAGCGGGCGGCCCGCTAAATGTCAGGGCCGGGTACGAGGTACTGGTTGCTCTGCACCGTGCTGGCAATCATGTTGCTTTCATTGGCGGGAGCGGCTGTCGCGGCCGACCTGCCGCCGGTCCCTGTACCTGAAAGTCTTGCGCAACTCCTCAAGCAAGCTGATGGCCTGGAATCGTCTGATCCCAGCGCCTTCTCGATACTCATGCAGCAGCTCAATGACAGCAAGTTGAGGTTTTCGCCGCAGCAGAAGGTGTATCGACGCTATCTTGATGCACGGAAAGTCGCCTTCCGCGGGGACTTCAAAGCGGCCATTCCATTGATGCAGGCGATCGTGAATCAGTCCGTGGATCCCGTTCTCTCGATTCGGGCTGGCGCAACAGAAGTGGATTTGTTGCTGACGCAAGCTCGATATGAGGAGGCGTTCGGGCTGTTGAGCTCGCTTCTGGAAAAACTTCCGCAAATAACAGAAACGTCGGTACGCATACAGGTTCTTGGTTCGGCGGCGCAATTGTACTTCGAGGCTGGGCAATACGATTTGGCCGGCCATTATGCGGAGTTGCTGATCAAGGAAAGCGATAGCCCAAAGGCGGCTTGTATCGGCTGGTTTGACAAGCTTGGTCCGCTTCTTCAAACAAGTCAGCTGCAGGCCGTGGGAGAGCAAATCAATGACGGCAAGGCAGCCTGTGGCCGTGCCGGCAATGTCCTTATTGCTGACCTGTTCAAAACGATTGTTGCAAGGTTTGACATGCAGCGCGGGATGCCCAAGGAAGCCATCCGCCTGCTTCAAAACAACTACGCAGAAGTTCAGCGCAAGCGCTTTCCGCCGCTCGTTTCCGATGTTGACGAATTGCTGGCGCAGGCTTACTGGAAAACCGACGATGCCGAGTCAGCACGGCTGTATGCGCTTCGCGTCATCGAAACGAACAAGGGTTTCGGTGGCGTATATCTGGCGACGACAGCGGGTGCCTATCAGGTTTTGTACCAGATCGAGAAAAAACGAGGAGACCTGCGTGCGGCGCTTGCATACCACGAAAAATACATGGCGGCCGACAAGGGTTATCTGACTGACATCAGCGCCAAGGCACTCGCCTACCAGACTGTCAAGCAGCGGGTGTTGGCGAAAAAGCTGCAGATCGACACGCTGGCCAAACAGAACAAGATCCTGCAACTGCAACAGGCACTCGGCAAGAAGGCGATGGAGGCCAGCCAACTGTGGATTATCCTGCTGCTGTCGCTGCTGGGCTTTATCGGCTTCTTCGCCTACCGGATCAAGCGTTCGCAGCTGCGCTTCATGAAGCTGGCGCGGCGCGACGGCCTTACCGGCATCTTCAACAGGCAGCATTTTGTCAACGAAGCGGAGCGGCAGTTGCAGTATTGCCGCAAGTCGACGCGCGCTGCCTGCTTCGTGCTACTCGATCTGGATCACTTCAAGACCGTGAACGACACGCATGGCCATGCGGTGGGTGACCGGGTGTTGAAGCGGGCAGTCGCCGCCTGCCAGGCGTACCTGCGTTCCAGTGACATATTTGGTCGCCTTGGCGGAGAGGAGTTCGGCATGCTGTTGCCCGAATGCGCGCTGGACCAGGTCATGGCGCGTGTCGAACAGATGCGCGTGACCGTGGCCACGGTTTCGGCCGACCAGGACGCGCCCGCTATCCCGATCTCCGCCAGCTTTGGCGTGGCCACCGTGGCCAATTCCGGCTACGACTTGCGCCAGTTGATGATGGACGCGGACGATGCGCTGTATCACGCCAAGCGGCAAGGGCGCAACCGGATCAGTCTGGCCGAGACCCGCCACGTGCAACTGAGCCTGGTTTGAGCCCAGCGAGGCCGGCTCGCCCCTGCGACGGAACCCCCTGCCACAGTATCAAACGGCTGGCGCAGTTTGCGCGCGTTTGTGCGAGCTGCCCTGTGGCGTGGGTTGCCGCATGGACAGCGCGGCAGGATGCAAGTTACAAAGGCGTTTGATTCCACCGACGGGAGCATTTCAATGCGCGTGATGAGGTCTGTGTTGCTGGCCATCCTGGCCGTGGCCTTGTTGCCGCTGCATGCGGCGACTTCCGCCAGCGCGGGGGCCAGGCCGGTCGCGCTGGCGCCGTCGATCAACGCGACGGACTTCGCCCGTTTCGACAAGACGCTGTCTTCCGATGCGTTCGGCGGACGCAAGCCGGGCACGGTTGGCGCACAGCGCACGCTCGACTTCCTGGTGGGCGAATTCAAACGGATGGGCTTGCAGCCGGGCAATCACGGTTCGTGGTTCCAGACCGTGCCGGCCGACAGCACGTTGCTGTTGAACCGTGATGTGAAGCTGGAAGTAGCTGCCCGAGGCAAGCAGGCGAGCTTCGCCAACCGGACCGACATGGTGGTGCAGACCCTGCAGTCGAAGGCGCGGGTCGATCTGAAGGATTCGCCGATTGTCTTCCTCGGCTACGGCGTGGATGCGCCGAACTGGCACTGGAACGATTACCAGGGTGTCGACGTGAAGGGCAAGACGGTGATCGTGCTGGTCAACGATCCGGGCTTCGCCAGCGGTAACCCGAAGCTGTTCAACGGTCGCGCGATGACTTATTACGGCCGCTGGACCTACAAGTACGCCGAGGCTGCGCTGCAGGGTGCGGCAGCCTGCTTCGTGGTACATACCAGCAGCGCGGCGGCGGGCTATCCGTTCAGCGTGCTGCAAAACAGCGACAGTGGCCCGCAGCTGAGCCTGCCACCCAGCGCTGATCCGGCGCCGCGGCTGCCGGTGGCGGGCTGGCTGACGCATGCGGCGGCAACCCGACTGTTCGCGGCCGCCGGTCTCGATTTCGATCAGCTTGCCGCGGCGGCGGCCAGGCCTGGCTTCAAGGCCGTACCGCTACAGGCGGCCGCCTCGATCAGCCTGCGCAACAAGATCAGACACTTCGAGTCGAAGAATGTGCTGGCGATGGTCAAGGGCACCGCCAAGCCCGACGAAGTGGTGGTGTACAGCGCGCATTGGGACCACCTCGGTACCGACCCCAGCCGCAAGGGTCACAACATCTACAACGGCGCGATCGACAATGGCACCGGGCTCAGCATGCTGCTGGAGATCGCCGATGCGTTTGCGCATCAGAAGACCGCCCCCCAACGCAGTGTGCTGTTCTTCATGCCTACGCTGGAGGAGTCCGGCATGCTGGGATCGCAATACTATGCGGCGCAGCCGGTGTTTGCGTTGAACAAGACCGTGGCCGACATCACCGTGGATGCGTTGCCGATCATCGGTCGCGCGCACGACATGACCGTGATCGGCATGGGCCAGTCACAACTGGAAGACATGCTGGCCGGGGTGCTCAAGACCCAGAACCGCGTGACCGCGCCGGAGACGACGCCGGAGAACGGCTTCTACTTCCGTTCTGATCATTTCAACTTCGCCAAGGTCGGTGTGCCTGCACTGCTCGCCAGCTCAGGCCTGGATCTGCTGAATGGTGGCAAGGCTGCGGGCCAGAAGGCGGCAGATGACTACACCACCCATCGCTATCACACGCCGAACGATGTGTTCAATCCGGATTGGGATTACTCCGGCATCCTGGAGGACACCCAGGCGCTGTATGAGTTAGGCCAGGATCTGAGTCGGGCGAGAGTCTGGCCGGACTGGTATGCCGATAGCCCGTTCCGGGCGAAGCGCGAGAAGATGATGGAGACGGTTGCGCGTTGAAGTCCCGCATGGCAAGGCGCGCGCACCATTGCGCACCCTGCCATGCGGGGCGGTGCACGCGCAGACGTGTATTGCCCAGGAACTGACCACGGACTGCCCACACAGTCGATCAGGGTTGATACGTGATTTGATCGGCAGCGGCAACCGGCAGGCCATCAGTTTGAAGGTCGCGTGTCGACCCGTTGCTGCCGGTGGCGAGCGTCTGGTTTGGGGTAAATCTACGCAGTAACGACGGATTGGATGTTCGCAGGAAAATTATCGACGAATGCCCATCGAGACTTCAGTCATGAACTCGTAATGCCCGAGGCTTTAGCAACGAGCGGTGGCTCAAAAGGGCGCGTGAAGAGTGCTCTGCGAAAATCCCAGTCACAATGCCATAGAGTTAATACGATGGACAGCAGTATTGTTAACGCCCGCGCTACATTGGAAGCAGTACTACCAAGCGCGGCCGAGCCAGAGGCGTTATCAATTACAAACATTGTCGCCCACGCATCCATTAGCAGGTGCATAGAAATGGGTACCCAGAGGTTATAGTCCCAGCGAACATAAAGCCAGGCGAACCAGACACTGCCTGAGGCCGTAACTGCGAGGATACCAATAGCGCTCCAAATCCCGTGTGCTTGATACAAATGACCAACGGCAAAGAATATTGTTGGAAATATAATTGACAGCCAGAAACCGACGCGAACCCTACGGTACATTAAACCAAACGTGAAGCCCCTGTACACGAACTCCTCAGCAAAGGCAGGCACGATAGAGAATACTAAGACGCCGAAAAGTAGATGGTTGGTATCGAGAGTTGCGTGCCCGACTACGCTCAGGATAATCAGCATTGGCAACGATGCGACCAAGCCTACTAACCAACCGGTTTTGATATTCCCGGCAAGACCCAAATCCCGCAGCGCTCGCCCCATGGGCTGACGAAATATGAACATGGCGGCCAGTACGCAAATCACTAAGATCACAGCCTCTCGTGATACGTACGCTCCAGCGATTACAAGCTTGTTGCCGAATGTCAGATTTTGAAAATTTAGAATACTATTTCTTATTCCAAGTAAGTTCACAACTATTATTGAGGCAACAAACTGAAATATAAGTATCGTAATAATCAACGCCGCTTGGATCAACCGCTTACGACGACTCTCTGTAGCTTGCGCCATTTTGGAGCTCCTTGTGGTCTGGATTCCGGCATGTTAGGTGTCCATGCTAGCAACAAAGTAGACGGCAGTGATGTTGTGCGCTGCGAGTGACAGTAACCTAATGTCCGCTTTGCGGCAGCCTTTCTGAAGTTCTGAGCGACCGCATCTGGCCGGTCAGCGACGGTTGATGACGTCGGGGCAGGCGGATCAGGGGTTGATACTTCGCGTACGGCGACACAAATGTCCGCTTTACCCCTTGCAAGTCCCGCTTGCCACAGATAAAGCACCTGTCGATGCGGGCGCGGCTACACTCCTGCGTCATGAAAATGCCATCCCGCCCACTTGCGGCAAGCGTCCACACCGATTATGGCGCGACGTTTCCTCCGAAGGCCCTGGTTATGTTGTGGGCGTTGTGGGCAGCATTCTGGCTACTCATGATCAGCGTTGCCATCGAGGATCAGCTTCGTAACCCGATCACCCGATGGTGGGAACCAGTCCTGACGGAGGGGAGTTCTGCGCTGGTCTCAAGTGGATGGATGTGGCTTGCCGTCCAGGTACGGGAGCGTTATGCGCGATACCTGGACCAACCTTTGATCTGGTTCGGCAGTTACCTGCGCTGGTTACCGCTCGTCCTCATAACCTGGATTGCGGCGGTCTACGGAATACGGGATGGTGTGTACGCCGCCGCAGGCCGTATTTACGAGCATCCAGGCTGGGGCTTTGTTGTTGTTTATGAGAGCCTCAAATTGACGTATTTCACGGGGCTATGGCTCGGGGTGCTGTTTGGCATCGATTCTTACGTGCAGTGGCAACGCCAATGGCGCCGTTTGTTGCAAACGCAGAAGGCGCTCGCCGAAGCGCAGCTTGCACAGCTTCAGGGCCAGCTGCGGCCGCATTTCCTGTTCAATGCGCTCAATACCGTCTCGGCCCTGATGCAGACGGACGTGGCAGGTGCTGACCGCTTGGTGGCAACGCTCGGAGATCTGCTGCGCATCAGTCTTCGGTCCATAGAGAATGAGATGACGCCGCTCGCTGAAGAACTCCGCACGCTCAAGTTGTACGCGGACATCATGCACGAGCGGTTTCGGGATCGCGTGACGCTCAGCTGGCAGGCGGATCGGACGCTGCTTGAGACTCCGGTTCCGGTACTCATGCTGCAGCCCTTGCTTGAAAACGCGTTCAAACACGGCGTGGAACTCACCGTGATGCCTGTGCATATCCATATCAGTGCCCGGCGCGATAGTGGTTCGCTGGAAATCGTCGTCAGCAACTCCGGTTCCGCGTTGGCGCCGGAGCAGCGCGACGGGGTGGGGTTTCGCAACTGCCGCGAGCGGCTGAGCATCATTTACGGCGATGCGGCGTCTTTGTTGGTCTGCAACAAGGACGATGGGGTTGCCGCACGCGTCTTGATACCGTTGGCGGGGGCGGTTCAATGATCCGCGTCGTGATCGCCGACGACGAGGCGCCGGCGCGCGAGAAGCTCGAACGCTGGCTGTCGGAGCAACCTGACATGGCGGTGGTCGGATCGGCCGACGACGGACTGTCCGCATTGCAGTGCATTGAACGCTTGCGCCCGGAGGTGGCATTTCTTGATGTGCAGATGCCGACGTGGTCGGGACTCCAGGTCGCGGCGCAACTCGAGCAGTCGAGCGCGCCGCTGATCGTGTTCGTGACAGCGTTCGATGAGCATGCGGTGAAGGCGTTCGACCTCAATGCGATCGACTATCTCCTCAAGCCATACGACCGGGATCGTCTTGCGCGCACGGTACAGCGTGTCCTGGAACGTTTGCACGCCCATCAGTCCGGCGCTGCAGCGGTAGCGATCGGGCGAGCGCGGACGCCTTCCTGCCAGCGCTTGCTGGTCCCGGATGGCGAGCGGCTGCACCTGATCGATACAGCATCCGTCGAATGGCTCGAATCCGACGACAACTACGTCCATGTGCATACGACGACGCGCACCTATTTGTTGCGCAGGACGCTGCAGGACTTGCTGTCCCAACTGGGCGAACAACACTTCGTGCGTATCCACAAGTCGACGGTTGTGAACCTCGGCTCCATCGGATCGCTGACCCCGCTCTTCAAGGGCGACTACGAAATCCACCTGCGCAACGGAAGCACGCTCCGGCTCAGTCGCCGATATCGCGAGGCGTTATTCGCCCGCATGGGCCAGTAGCGTCCACCTCGCCACGCCGACGTCTCCTTTCACCCCCAATCTGCTGCTTGCTTGCTGGCGGTGGATCAATCTGCCTCCTGTAAAGGCGGAAGGTTACGGAGGAAGAAAGGAATGTTCGGCTACTACTTCGATCTCGCGCTGCATAGTCTCAGGCGCAACAGGGCGCTTACCGCACTGATGGTGTTGGCGATCGCGCTGGGCATCGGCGCGAGCATGACCACGTTGACGGTGCTGCATGTGCTGTCGGGCGATCCGTTGCCGGGCAGAAGCAGCACCTTGTATGCGCCGCAGCTCGATCCGCGCGACATGGGTGACTACCAGCCGAATAGCGAACCGCCGGACCAGGTCACCTGGATCGACGGCATCAACCTGTGGCAGGCGAAGCGGGCGGGTCGCCAGGCATTGATGACGGGTGGCGCGGTGGCCATCCAGCCGGCACAGTCCGCGCTCGATCCGTTTTACGAGACAGCGCGCTACACCACGGCAGATTTTTTTCCCATGTTCGGCGTGCCGCTCCAGTATGGTCATGCTTGGGGCGCGTCTGAGGATGCGGCCAGCGCGGCTGTGGTGGTGATCAGCCGCAGGCTCAACGACAAGCTGTTCGGCGGCCGCGACAGCAGCGGGAAGATGCTGCGTGTGGAGGGTCACGCCCTGCGCATCATCGGCGTGCTGGGCGACTGGCGACCGAATCCACATTTCTACGATCTCAACGTGAAGAACTACGGTGAGAACGAAGGCGTCTACCTGCCGTTATCCACCTCGCAGGATCTGCATCTGGCGCACCTCGGCGGCGCCTCCTGTTGGGGCAGTGGCGGTGCCGACGCCACTCCCGCAGCGCCTTGCGTGTGGTTGCAGCTTTGGGTGCAACTGGACACGCCGACCAAGGTCGCCGCGTACCGGCTGTTTCTGGTTCATTACTCGCAGGAGCAAGCGTCGCTGGGTCGCTTTCTGCGTCCACCCAACGTACGCCTGCGCAACTTGATGCAGTGGCTGGATTACGAACAGGTGGTGCCAAGCGACGTGCAGATGCAGACCTGGCTGGCGCTGGGTTTCCTGCTTGTGTGCCTGGTCAATACGGTGGGTCTGATGCTGGCCAAGTTCATGCGCCGCTCCGCCGAGCTGGGGGTGCGTCGTGCGCTGGGCGCATCGCGGCGTGCGCTGTTCTGCCAGTTGCTGGTGGAGTCCGGTGTGATCGGGCTGGCCGGTGGTTTGGGCGGTTTGCTGTCGGCGTACATCGGACTGTGGCTGGTGCGTCGACAACCGGCGGATTACGCGCCGCTGGCGCATATGGATGACGCGATGCTGTTAATGACCGTGCTGCTGGCGGTGGGCGCCAGCCTGTTTGCCGGGGTGCTGCCGGCCTGGCGTGCGTGCCGCATCTCCCCTGGCCTGCAACTGAGGAGCAATTGAGATGGATATCCGACCGATTCTTTCCACTCTGCGCCGGCACAAGATCACCGCGACGCTATTGATCCTGGAGATTGCGCTGACCTGCGCCATCGTGTGCAACGCGGTGTTTCTGATCCATCAACGCCTGCAGCGCATGGATATGCCCAGCGGCATCGCCGAGCATGATCTGCTGCAGATCCAGTTTGCGTACATCGGCGATCGACCGGATGCCTGCGCGCAGGCGCAAACTGATCTGACGACACTGCGGCAGATCGCCGGGGTACAGGCGGTGGCCCTTGCAAACCAGCTTCCGCTGAGTGGTCACGACATGTCCAACAGCGGCATCAAGCTACGCCCCCACCAGCGGCAAAACACGATCGAGGCGGCGAGCTACTACGGCCAGAACCTGCTGGCCACGCTGGGTGTGCGGCTGATTTCGGGGCGCGATTTTCAGCCCGATGAGCTGCTCGATCTAAAAGCCGTCATGCCTGCGCTGCACAGCGGCAACATGAAAAATCTGCCGCACACCGTGATCGTCGCCCAGGCCGTCGCCACACGCCTGTGGCCAGGCCAGAACGCGCTGGGCAAGACGATCTACGTTGGCGACGACATACCGTTGCAGGTAGTCGGCGTGAGCGCGCCACTGGCACGGCCGGACCACCTGCAGAAGGGCGTCCAGTACAGCGTCGTGTTTCCGATACGCCTGACGGCGACGGAGGGCGGAAGCTACGTGATCCGCACCTCTCCGCAAGATCGCGGGCAGGTACTGAAATCCGCACTCGCCACGCTCAGGCGTCTCGACCCCAATCGCATCGTGCTGGAGCAGCGCACCTATGACGAACTGCGCCATGGGTTCTTCGAGAACGACCGCGCCATGACCGGCATGCTGCTGGGCGTCATCGCGGCGCTGCTGATCGTCACCGCGCTGGGTATCGCGGGGCTCGCCAGCTTCTGGGTCGGACAGCGCCGCCGCACTATCGGCGTGCGGCGCGCCCTTGGCGCCACCCGCGGCGATATCCTTCGATACTTCCAGACCGAAAACTTCCTGCTGGCGACGATCGGCATCGTGCCGGGCATGGTGCTGGCCTATGGCATGAACCTGCTCCTGATGAGCCATTACGAACTGCCTAGACTGCCGGTGATCTATTTGCCGATGGGCGCGATCGTGCTGTGGCTGATTGGCCAACTCGCGGTGCTCGGCCCGGCGCTGCGCGCCGCAGCGGTGCCGCCGATCGTGGCGACGAGAAGCGTTTGACACTCCTTAAACATGACCTTTGAACGTCCGCTATCCGGTGACCTGATGGAGATGACGAACGACCGGGCTGGCTGGTTGCCGTGGCGGAGACAGGCAGATGGCTGGCGTTTTGCACTCATTCGTGGCCGGCGATCGCGTGCGGCACGTACGCTCGCTCGAGCGTGGCGATTTCCCCGGCATCAAGTTGCAGGTCCAGCGCCGCCACCGCGTCGAGCAAGTGTTGTGACTTGGATGCGCCGATGATGGGTGCGGTGACTAAGGAGTGCTGGGTGACCCAGGCCAGCGCGACCTGTGCGCGGGAAACATGGCGAGCTTCGGCAACCGCGCCGACCGCGTCGACAATGCGTTGGTCGGCCGCCTCGGCACTGTCGTACAGGATCTTGCCATAGGCGTCGCTGGCCTGGCGCACGCTGTCCGCATGCCACGGCCGGGTCAGCCTGCCGCGTGCCAGCGGGCTCCACGGAAGCACGCCGATGCCCTGATCGACACACAGTGGCATCATCTCGCGCTCTTCTTCGCGATAGAGCAGGTTGTAGTGGTTCTGCATGGTGGCGAAGCGGGTCCAGCCATGCTCGCTGGCAAGGTGCAGCGCTTTGCTGAATTGCCAGGCGAACATCGATGATGCGCCCAGGTAGCGCGCCTTGCCGGCCTTGACCACGTCGTGCAAGGCCTCGAGGGTTTCCTCGATCGGCGTGTGCGGATCCCAGCGATGGATCTGGTAGAGATCGACATGATCGGTGCCGAGCCGGCGCAGGCTGTGGTCGATCTCGCTCATGATCGCCTTGCGCGACAAGCCCATGCCGTTCGGGCCGGCATGCATGCGGCCATGCACCTTGGTGGCCAGCACCACCGTGTCGCGGGCGGCAAAATCCTTCAGTGCGCGGCCCACGATTTCCTCCGAACTGCCGTCCGAATACACGTTGGCGGTGTCGAAGAAATTGATGCCCAGCTCCAGCGCCTGGCGGATCAGCGGTCGGCTGGCCGCCTCGTCCAGTGTCCATGAATGGTTGCCGCGTTCGGCCACACCGTAGGTCATGCAGCCAATGCAGATGCGCGATACGTCCAGGCCGGTACGGCCCAGTTTCACGTAGTTCATCGTGGTGTTTCCTGATCGTGCCGACGGATGACGGGGCGGCCTTTTTTCAATGGGATCCGCTGCCGCCATCCAGCGAATTGAAGTGGATGATTGCATTGAGCACCAGCGGGTAGCTGCCGATGGTCTCGCCGCGCCACATCGGATTGCTGGCGAACAGCAGCACGTGACCCTTGCCGTAGCGGGCATCGACCACGGCGGCGCGTTGGGCCATCTCGCTGGCGCCTTCGAGCAGGCCGCCGATCAGCAACTTGTCCGCCGCGGCAAAGCGCAGGATCACCTGCGGCCGCTGGTCAGGCGGGATCACCCACGGGTTGTTGCGCGTCTGCTCGGCGTTGAGCGGGGTGGCTTGCCACGGCTCCACGTCGGGCAGCGTTGCTGGCTGGGTGGACGGACGGCCTTCCGGGGTGTCGGTGTCGTGCGGGCCGCCGCGGCCGGTCGCACGCTGGAAGTCCTTGGCGGTCGGCAGCCCGCGATCACCGGTGAGCAGGTTGGACACCTTGAACGACTGGCCCTCGGCGCTATAGACGGCCAGGTCGTCGCGGTGGTAGCTGGCGGCAATCGGGCTGGCGCGATCAACGAACTTTGCCTGCAGCACGCTGCCGACCACTTTGAGCTTGTCGGTCGGGGTGACGAAGACGCCGGGCGCCAGGCCCACGTCGATGGCAAACCGGGCGGTGTCTTCGGCGGTGATCAGCAGGCCGCCGTCGTGCACGAAGCGCTTGAGGTTGGCTACGCCGCTGTTGCCCAGGCCGGGTCGGATATCGTCGGTGCTGTCGATGTGGCCGATGTTCGGCGTCAGTTTGGTGGTCTTCCACGGCATCGGATTGCCCCACATCGGCATGCCGTCGACGATCCGCCGGGTACTGGCGCCACCGACCGGTGCGAACAGGATCACGTCGTACCTGGCGCGCAAGTCGCCGATCTTCGCCACGTCCTGGGTGCTGATGTAGTCGTACTTCACATGCAGTTGGTCCAGCGCCATGCGCCACCAGCCCTCGGTCTGCGTGCTCAGCCAGGTGTGCATCATGGCGATGCGCGGCAGTTTGCCCTGGGCCACATCGATCGCGGCCAGCCCCGCCGGAACCTGCACCGCTCCGTCGAGCTGGCTCATCGGCGCCTGCAGGATGCCGTTGTCGGTGACCCGCACCACCTGGACGTCGAACAAGTCGCCCATCGACCACGCGGTGTCGTCATACGGGTGCTTTTGCGGGTCGTCTGGCGACCAATACTGGCGGTCAAGCAAGGTATCGGCGATGCGCGAGTATGGCTGGTCCATGCGCACCACGTAGCTGCCGGCGGGGAACGTCCGCGAGCTGGCCGGTTTCATCTTGCCGTCTGCGTCCTTCGCTGGTGGCAGCTTCACCGTGGTCGGCGCGGTGCTGCGGCTGATTTCGACGTGCTGGCGCTGCATGATGCGCAACAGCTGCGCCTGCGAGCCGCTGCGTGGGTCGTTGGCGGGGAACACATACGCTGCGGGACCCGCGCCCTGCGGCTTCTCGATCGAACGCTTGCTCTTCAGATAGAAGTTCTTCAGGAACAGCTGGCTGTTGCTGGAAAAATAGTTCAATGCGGTGAGCAGACCGGTTTGCTCATAGTTGTTGTTGTCCCGCTGTGACCATGTGACCACCGGCAGCGGGGGATTCGGCTTGTACCAGGTGCGCTGGTATTCGCTGGGGTCGAGGATGCGCTTGACCGTGTCGGCGCCGTCGTTGCCGAAGGTCTCGTACAAGCGGCTGATGCCGTTGTGCATCGCCGCGATGAACATCAGGTAGCCGGGGCTCCAGGTGTCGAAAGCGCCATGGGTGAACACGCCAGGCATGCCCAGCTTGGTCATCTGCTGCACGTTGTCCCAGCCCAGTTGCTGCCACTCGCCGGTCAGGATCGGGTCGATCCAGGCGTTGTATGGGCCGTCGCCCACCGTGTTGTCGTACAGGAACGGCACCGACTCGTGCAGATCGTGCAGCACCTGCGCGTGCCAGCCAATGAAGGTGTTGGCCACGTTGCGGGTGAGGTCCAGGGTCATCGCCATCGCATCGCGGTTGTTGTCGTGCGCGACGTAATGGCCCCAGTACATCAGGCGCGGGTAATCTTCGCCCGGGTGTGCCAGGTGCCAGTTGTAGCGGTCGACCTGGCGGTCTCTGCCGTCGACCTCGACGATCGGCGTGATCAGCGTGATCACGTGCGAGCGGATGTGTTTGATGTACGGCGCGTTGTCCACCGCCAGACGGTAGGCCAGTTCCATCAGCGCGGTGGGTGCGCCGGTTTCGGTGGAGTGGATGGTGCCGGTGATGTAGTAAACCGGGGTGGATTTCGCGATCAACGCGTCAGCGCTGGCATCGTTCATGCCGATCGTGCGTGGGTCGCCCAGCTTGGCCAGGCGCGCCTTGTTGGCATCAAGGTCGGCCAGCAGGCTTTCATCGGCAATCGCCACTGCGATCATCTCGCGGCCTTCCTCGGTCTTGCCGATCGAGAACACCTTGACCCGCGGACTGGCTGCGGCCAACGCCCGGAAATAGCGGTAGACGTCGGCGGAATAGGGCAGGTAATTCGGCGCACCGGCGATATGGCCGAGCACCTTCTCCGGCGTTGGCACGGTCGTCGATGTCGGCAGGTAGTCGGTCAGCGGTGAGTTGAACGAAGGATCGGTGGTGTCCTTCAGGATCTGCGCCGTATACGCCTGGTCAATCGGTTGCGTCGGATCACGGGCGTAGGTGATCGATCCGTTCGGATCGGTGGCAGCGACGGCACAGAAACTGGCAAGCGCCAGCACGGCCGTCAGCGGGAGTCGACGATAGGCGAGCATGGCCATGGTTTCCCTGGATGACGTGGCAACGGAGCATCGTACTTTGCCAGAACGGCAGGGTCATGGCGTGCCATGAGTGATGATTTTGCAGCGAGGTGTGATTTTTTCCTCGTGTCTGGCGAATCATGGGTGGCATCGACAGGGAAACCGTTGTTCATGAAAACCAGAGAACAGCAGCAGCGCTTTGTGGCGTTGCTGCACGAACATCGC
Organism: Rhodanobacter sp.; assembly: GCA_039935315.1. Lineage (GTDB taxonomy): Bacteria > Pseudomonadota > Gammaproteobacteria > Xanthomonadales > Rhodanobacteraceae > Rhodanobacter. Next base: position 15,359 of record JBDTKM010000161.1, read on the forward strand.
GGGATCGTGTTCAAGATCGCCGGCTTGTACAGCCGTTCGACAGCCGACCGCGATGATCTGGTGCAGGAGATCCGTACCCAGTTGTGGCGTTCGTTTGCCGGATACGATGCGGCGCGGGCGAAGTTCTCCACGTGGATGTATCGCGTCGC
>JBDTKM010000162.1:0-26032 GCA_039935315.1 Rhodanobacter sp.
TTCGTCGCGCGAAAGTACCCGGGAGAGACGTCGTCAATCCAGCCCGTCGAGCTGTCAAAAGTGGTGCGCCCGGCGGGATTCGAACCCACGACCATCGCCTTCGGAGGGCGGTACTCTATCCAGCTGAGCTACGGGCGCATTGTGTGGCCGCGCGCGGGGCCGTGCCGATGGCCGACACCGCGGGGAGCGCAGTATAGCGGAGTTGATGGTGGGCAAGCACGATGAGTGCGGTTTGTGGCCTGCGGCCTGGTGATTGCCCGGCCTGGGAACCCGCCTGTGCGGTGCGCTATGCGCCCGATACTTGATCCGCAGAACCACTGCGGACCGGCGAATTGTCGATTGCTGTCCTTACACGACCGAATTCTCGCCTCGCCGACCAATGGCCCGGAAGGCCCCGGAAGGCGCGCGATTTCAGGCGCGCTTCGGGCCAACCGAGAGGCGAAAACGTCAAGACAATCCAGCTCAGTAGTCATAGGCGGCACTCAGACGCACATAGCGCGGTTGCTGACGCACGACGGCGGAGCCGTACAGCGGATCGCCCGTGCCGGGAGAAATCTGGAAGAACGGATAGGCGTTGAGAGTTGCCTGGGAGTTGAAGAGGTTGAAAACATTCAGCGAGAACGCCAGCTTTCCGGCGGCCGCCGACGGGCGGTAGGTGGCGCCGAGATCAACCCGCCTGTTCCACGGCAGACGGTGCGTGCCAGGCGGTGATGGCAGGCCACCGCACCAGTGGTAATAACTTCCGTAACCATTCGGGTCGGTCTGCTGCGGGCCGTAGTAGCCGAGGCAGTTGCGCGGATTGCCCGAGACCAGCTGGATGTTTCCCGATACCTGCCATTCCGGCGTGAGCTGGTAGTAGCCGAAAAGCTTCAGCTGATGTGTATGGTCGTTGCTCTGTGCGCCGTTGCTGGACGACATCAGGTCCGGGAAGTCCCAGTCGATACTGGTCGACGCGGCGGTCTGCTGGAGGTCCGAGCGCAACTGGCCCTCGGTATCACCATAGCTGCGCGAAAACACGTAATCGATCTTGCCGTACCACTTGCCGTCGAACGGGTGTTCGAGGAACGTTTCGAGGCCGTAGTATTTCCGCTTCATGGCGGGAAATCCCATGTCGTTATTGCTCAGCGTGACGCTCTGGTAAGCGCCCGCCGCGTCGACCACGGTGAAGGTATTGGCACGCCCGGGATTGATCAGATAACAGCTATTGGTTGCATCGACGTCGTAGCCCAGCGAGACGGCCTTGTTCTCGATCGCGGGCACGTCGCAATAATCGTCGATGCCGCTGCGCAAAATGCGTCGAGTGAGCTTGGCGCCATAGACCCAGCGGCTGTCGCTGTCGATCGCCTTGACGAAGCCCAGGATGAATTCGTCCTGAAACTCCGGTTTGAGGTTCTGCGCCGTCACCGTTTTCGGATCCGGCAGCACGCCGAAAGTATTGTTCGGTGACACCGCGTTGGAGAACGGCGTGATTCCCGTCGGCGTGCCGTCGGCTGCGATGCCGTTGTAAGTGAAGTACTGCTGGGTTGACACGTACGCGCCTGCCGCGTTCAGCGCGGGATTCAACGGCAGGCCGAGATAGTAGCGACCCGCATTGCCGTACACCTTGAAGCTGGCGTCGCCATCCACGTCCCAGCTGAAGCCAAGCCGGGGCGCCCACTGCGGTTGCCGTTGCCGGATGTATGCCTGGGCGTCCGCGTTGTAGTCCGTGAACTGATCGTTGCGCAATCCCAGTGAAAGCAGCCAGTGGTCACTGACCTGCCATTTGTCCTCGACGTACTGCGCACGCTGTGCCGAGCGAACGCTGGCGATCGAACTGTTGACGTTCTGGATCACGTAATAACCCGACGCGCCGTTCGGATAGTTCGCCGGTGCGCCCACTCCGAGATTCGGAATCAGCGCCACGCCCGGCGTCGTGGTATTGGCGTATTGCCACGTGTAACCAGGACCGGATGCCTGGCTGCCCTGCGCGATCGCGCGTGAGTTCTGGTTGTCCAGCCCGGCGGAGATCGTGTGCTGGCCCAGCTGGTAGCTCAGGCCGATGCGCAGATTGTTGCTGGTGTCGTGCCGGTCCGGATTGAACAACGAGGGGATAATCTGATTGTTCTTGATCGGCAGGCCGCCATTGAGCACCGGATTCTGGTTCTGGATGCCGGCCAGGTAGGTCAAGTTGCCGTTGTAGCCGGCTGGCGCGTCGTAGTTGACGTTGTTCATCTTCCCATAGAGGGCGGTGAAGGTCAGCGCATCGGTGATGTAGCTGGTGAACTTCGCGCTGTAGAGGTCGCCACCGGTCTTGATGTCATCGGCGCCGTTGATGAAATTGCCACGCGTGAGCGAGTTGTAGTCGTAGCTGTAGATCGTGCCGGCCTTCTCGTTCTTGTTGGATGCTCCGGTCACTTCGAGGATATTGCTGTCGGAGATGTTCCAGTCGACCTTGCCGTACCACTTGGGTTGTTCGTTGCGATAACTCCCGTACGGTGTTGCGCTGGACACGTTGTTTACCGTGGTGCCAGCACTCCTGGATGCTTCCGCCGCGAGAAAGACGAATAGCCGGTCCTTGATCAACGGACCGCCCACATAGGCGTCGTAAGTCGTGGTCCATTGCCGATTTCTGCTGTTGGGGTCATACAGGCGGCCGGCGACCGGCGATGCCGGCAGGCCGTTGGTGTAATAAGTATCGGTATCGTTGGCGCGCGCAGACTCCGGCTCCCACAATGCCTGTACTCCGAAATGCCACTCGTTGCTGCCGCTCTTGCCAACCATGTTGATGACGCCGCCGTCGGATCGGCCGTATTGGGCGCTGTAGCCACCGGTATAGATTTCCTGCTGCTCGATTGCGCCATAAGGGAGCGTGAGGCCGCCGAAACCGCGTTGCGGATCAGTCGTGTTGAAACCGTTGATGTAATACGCGTTCTCGCTGGCCGCGGATCCGCCGAAACTGACCAGCGGTTGGCCGGTCCGACTCAGGTAGCCGCCGCTGTTGCCGACCACGCCCGGCGCGAGTTGGGCGATCGCCTCGGCCGAGCGGGCCAGCGGCAGCTTCGCCAGCTCGGCCGATGTGATCACCGTTCGCGAATCCACGGCAGTGACGTCGATCGCGGGAGTGGCTTGCACAGTCACCAATACGGCACTCAGATTCTTCACGGATGCCGGTTTGAAGGATACTTCCGTGGCCGCACCGACCCGTAGACTTACTCCAGCGCGGGAATCGACGATACTTCCGTCCCGCAGCAGCGACACGACGTACGTGCCCAGCGGCAATTGGGCGGTGACATAGCGGCCGCGATCATCGACCGGGACCACGCGGGTCACGCCAGTGGCACTCCTGATCTGGACTGATTCGCCGCTGTTTGCCGGTGCCTGGCCAAAAATGCTGCCGGTGGTGGACTGCGTGTATGCCGGCGATGAGATGGCAGCCAAAGCTGCGGCAATCAGCCCGGCGAGGGTTCTCGCCGAGAATGAGTTTCTGGGTTTCAAGGGCGTGGCTCCGCTGCTCAAGGTTGACGATCACCCATGCCCCGGCCGGATAGCTGTGCCGGTGTCAGGGTGATCGCTGGCACATACGTCATGATGCACGGCTGCAGATCGTGCACTGCATTGCAACATGGAGCACAAGCTAACACATAGTTTGGCCATATAGAAGGCCAAACCATATTGACCCCTGAGGAAGCGTGCAGATAACTTCCCAACGACCACGATTCATCCGCTGCGGCGCAAGGCGTGGTCGGCACGGTAATTTGGCAGGATGGATATGGCCGCCCGGACCAAACATTCGCGGCGTGTGCTGGCAGGCTGCCGGTTCCCCGGCTTGCGTCCACAAGCCATGGCCAAAGATGAGTTCGACGATCTGAACGCGCGTCGTTTCGCTCGTGGACCAAGGGAACGACGATCCGGGGGTGCTGCGGACACCCGCGCAATCGGGTAAGTACGAGCACAAGCAGCGCCGCGTGCGCGACCGTCGTGCAGCGACATCCGGGGACCTTGCTGGAACTTCATGTTCGCGCATCGCCTGCCGCGCCTGCGCCCAGATGAATGCCGAATACTGGACTTCCGGCCGTCAACCCGTTCCCCACCGGGGTTCGCCTGGCACACGGGACAGTGCAGCCAGTCGTCGGCAGGCGATGCGGCCAGGGCGTTCAAGCCGGATTGGCGGACGGCAAGACGCGGTGCCGGCATGCCCGGGGGCAAGGCCATCGACATCGACGAAACCCCGACCCGCAAGGCCGGCATCTGCTGCATCGTGGTCAACGAGCTGATCCGCAAGCGGCCGTTCCGGTTCGACGGCAACGGCCACTCGACACTCCGAAGCGGGCATGCCGACGTTCTGCCAGGCGGGTGGGACTGGACCATCCGCCAACATGGGGCCGGCCGTAATCGCTGCCTGGAAGCTCTTTCGCAAGGCCATCCGCGTGCATGCAGCGACCACAGCGGGTAGGCGGAGGGGTCGGGCGGATCAATCGGTGGCGGCGTGCCAGGTTGCGGTGCCGCGCTCCTCGAACCCTGATCCGGCCCTGCGCGCCACCTCCTCCACTACGCGCCGCCTCCTCCACCAGAGACAGGGGCGCCGCCTTGACGGCAATCAGCAAGGCGAAAGCGGGCCGGTGGCAAGCACCGACGCTGATCCCGGCCTTCTCCCCGCAGGGAGAAGGCGCGAAGAGCAGCCGCGCGTTGCTTTATTGAAGCAGGCTGTTTTATTGAGGCAGGCGCTTCGCTTTATGGAAGCGGCTTGAACAGCGTCGCCAGGGTGTCGGGCTTGCTGCTGTCGCGGACCAGGTGCGGGTATTTCAGGCCGCCATGGTAGGCGATGCGCACGGTCTTGTACTCGTTGAAGTTCTTCACCAGCAGTTCGATGACCTGGCTGTTGTCCTTCGCTGCAGCGGTGACCGCATCCCTGAGTTCGTCGGCGTCGTAATCGTGGCCGTTGACGGCGATCACGGTCATGCCGGGGGAGATCCCCGCCTTGAACGCGGGACTGTCCCACAGCACGTCACCGATGCCGCCGTCCTTGTTGATCGACAGGCCCAGCGAATAGGTGAGATCAGCAAAGTGACGGCGTGCTTCGAGCGCCTTCACCGCAGCCGATGGCTTGTCGGTATAGACCAGCTTCCAGCCGTGCGAAGCGATACCGCCGATCAGCGGGCCGTGACCGTCGAGACGGGTATGCAGATAGTCGGCCCAATCGAACGGCGCGATGTCGTTGAGCGCTTTCACCACGTCCGCGAAGGTGTACGTGTCGACATCCCACTTCCCCGGATTGATGCCGAAGAAAGCCTTGCCGAAGTCGTCGATGCTTTTCTTGCCGCGGCTGAGTTCGCGCAGCTTGCCATCGACGTCGAGCCAGATCAGCTGACCTGCGGAGTAATAGTCCTCGCTGCCCTGGTAGTTGGGGTAAGGCAGTGGCGCGCGCTGGGCAATCACCGGATCGTTGGTGGTGTCCTGCACGTTGCGCCAGCTGGCCAGGCCCGGACGACCCTTGTCGTAGGTGGCGGCCACAGACGCCCACATGTCGTGGCTTTGTTCGGTATCCCACAAGCCTGAGCGCTGGGCCATGACGTAGCCCCAGAACTGGGTCTGGCCTTCGTAGACCCACAGCAGGGTGTCACTCATCGGCACGTTGTAGTTGGGCGTGTACAAATCGGCGCCGCGGCGGTACTTGCCATCCCAGGAATGATTGAACTCGTGCGAGAACAGGTCGCGACTCAGTGCGTTCTTTTCCCACTCGGTGAAGAAATCGGCGGAGGTGCCGTCCTCGCTGGAACGATGATGCTCGAGGCCGTTGCCGCTCATCTTGTCGCTGAGCGAGACCAGGAAGTCGTAATGATCGTAGTGGTGTGCGCCGTACATCTTGTACATCTGCTGCACCAGATTGCGGAACAGCTTCAACTGGTCCGGCTTCACCTCAAGATACTTCGGGGCATCGGCCACGATGTCCATGAACACCGGCGCCTTGGCGCCCGGATCCAGGTCCAGCCGCTTGAAATACTTGCCGGCATAGATCGGTGAATCGACCAGGTTCTCGTAGTCGATCGGCTTGAAGTGGATGGTGTCGCCGTCCCGCGAAGCTACCTCCAGCGCGGTGCCGGCCTGCCAACCGGCGGGCAGCTGCACGCTGGGCTCGGTGGCGATCTGGCGGGCGTAGTAGCCGGCCGGGTACAACGTCACCGTGTTCCATTGCAAGTTGAGCATCTGCGGCGTCATCACTACACGCCCTTCGTGCCGATCCTGCGGGGACAGGTACTGGAACTGCGTTTCCACCTGGGTTGCCCCAGCGGGCACCTCGACGTGGAAGGCATACACGTTCAGCGGGTCACGCTTCCAGGTGAGCGTCTTGCCATTGGCGGTGACAACCAGGCCCGCCAGCTTGTCGATCGGGCCGGTCGGCGAGTGGTGGCCGGGAATCCACTGCGGGTACAACAGGGTCAGCGGACCGGGCTGGGCCGGGATCACCTCGTGCACGCGAAAAATGCGGTGCGCCAGATCGGTGGCGTCCACCGTGATCTTCAGGCTGCCCTTGTACGGCACATTCTGCGGCGCTGGGACATCGGCAATCGCGTTGAAACTGACCAAGGCAAAAGCGCCGGTCATGAAAACAGTGGCGAAGCGGGTGAATTTCAAAAAACTCTCCAGGGCAAGTCGAGCGGATGGCGCGGACAGCGCCGAGCGGATTGGACATTCCGGGGGGATCGGCAAATACCGGAGATGAAGCTCTTCCGGCACGGCACGGACTCCGGACCGACCGCCGATGCTAGTGCGCAAACGCAGCGCAGCCCCCCTGCCAAAGGTCATGACCAGGCCACTTCACGGCGATCCGCCAGCCATGGGTGGATACATTGGCGCCAATCTTGCTTGGTAGCACAGCTACCCGACCATGATCCGTGCCTTCCCCCGCATGTCCTCTCCGCTCACTCAATGGCAGCAACCCCTCAAAGCGGCCATCCGCCGCGAGTACATGCTCCATCTTGCGCAACGGATGGGACCGATGATTCATGCGCTGATGGCGGTGGCATTGTGCGCCTGGCTGCTAGGGGTGGTCGCGCGCGGTCTGACTGGCGCGACCCCGGCCCAGCTGATCTGGCTGCTGCTGCCGGCACCGCCGCTGTTGCTGGTGATTGTTGCGGCACGCCGATGCCGCGACCCGCTGACCCTGAGGGTGCTCGCTCTGCTGTGCGTGGTGCTGTTGGAGATCGGCATCAACCTCAACGGGATGGATCTGCCGATCGGGGTGCCGCAGCCGTTGCCGGGACTGCTGCTGCCGGTGGCATCGTCGATGATCTGGTTCGGGCGCTGGGATTTCCTGATGGCCATGGGTCTGTGTGCGTTCGGACCGCTGCCTTTTCTGCTGCACCATGACAATGGCGCGCAGATCCTGCAATTCACGGTGTACATGGCCATTTCAGTGTCAGTGGCCGCGGTGTTGCACACCTTCATGGCGCGCACCCTGCTCAGTCAGTTCACGCTGGAGCGTCTGCTGCGCGAACGTGCCGAGACCGACGGACTGACCGGCATGCTGGTGCGCAATCGCTTCCTCGAGCTGGGCTGGCGCGCGATGCAGGAAGCTCGCGCCCAGCAGCGAACCGTGGCCATGCTGTTTCTGGATGCCGACCATTTCAAACGCATCAACGACGACTACGGCCACGCCGCAGGTGACACGGCGCTGATCGCATTGGCGGCGCGCCTGAGCACGCAGCGACGCAAGGGCGAGCTGATCGGCCGTATCGGCGGTGAGGAGTTTGCGATGCTGCTGCCCGGCGTTGACCACGCCCACGCGCTGGCGCGGGCTGAGCAACTGCGCCGGGCAGTGTGTGCCACCCACTATGCAGGTGGACACTTGAGCGCGAGCATCGGCGTGGCCAGTTGCACACCCGATTGCTGCGACAGCATCGAGGACCTGCTGGCACGCGCCGACCACGCGATGCGCCAGGCCAAGCGCGATGGCGGCGACCGGGTGGCCGCGGCCGTCACATACGCCTGAGCGGGTTCAGGGCTTCTGCGCCAGCCCGATCTTCGAGTGACGCATGCCATACATGAAGTAGATCACCAGGCCAAGCGCCATCCAGATCACGAAGCGCCACATGGTGACGCGGTCCAGGCCACCGATCATGTGGAAGTGCCCGTCGGTGACCCATGGCCAGCCAATGATCAGGAACAGCGAGAACACGATACCCAACGGTGCCAGCAGCCACAGCATCGGGGTGCGAAAGCGCCGTTCGAGCTCGGGCTGGCGGATGCGCAGGATCAATACCGAGGCACAGATCACGATGAAGGCCGACAGGGTGCCGATGTTGACCAGCTCAGCCAGCTCGCGAATCGGCAGCAGGCCCGCCGCCAGCGCGGTAACCACACCCAGCAACAGGGTCGGGCGATACGGCGTGCCGTATTTTGGATGGGACCTGGCGAACCAGGCCGGCAGCAGGCCATCGCGGGCCAGCGCAAACCAGATCCGGGCCGCACCCAGCATGAACGCAAACACCACACTGGCGATGCCGCACACCGCGGCGATATCGATGATGCCGCTGATCCAGTGCAGGTTGCGCGCGGCAAACACCGCACTGACCGGGGCGTCACTGGACAGAATCATCTGCTGGCACTGACCAGCTACCTGCGACGGATCCATGCAGCCGTTGTATGGAACCATGCCGGTAAGCACCAGCGAAATGGCCAGGTACATCGCCATCGCCACGCCCAGTGAAGCCATCACCGCCAGCGGCAGGTCGCGCTGCGGGTTCTTCGACTCTTCCGCAGCAGTGGTCAGGGTGTCGTAACCGAACACGGCAAAGAACACGATGCTGGCCGCGGCGAGCATGCCATCCACGCCATAGCGGGTGCCGCCCGTAGCCGCAGCATCATGGATCAGCGGCGGAATGAACGGGGTCCAGTTGGCCGAGTTCACGTAGAACGCGCCCACCACGATCACGATAGCCACGCCGAGCACCTTGATCGCCACCACCACGGTGTTGAAACGCGCGCCAACTTCCGTGCGCGCCACCTGCAACGCCGCGATCCCCAGCGCCACGATCATGGCGAGCAGGTTGATGCCACGACCACTATCCGGGTGCGCCGGGTCGTATGCCCCCTGCAGGAATACCGGCATGTGCAAACCGGTCACCTGGGTGATCAGGGATTGCAGGTAGTTCGAGGTGCCCGCCGCCACCACGCCCACGATCAACGCGTACTCCACCAGCAGGTCCCAGCCGATGATCCAGGCGGGCAATTCCCCCAGCACGGCATAACCATAGGTATACGCGCTGCCGGTCACCGGTATCATGCCGGCAAACTCGGCGTAGGAAAGCGCCGCGCAGGCGCTGCCGATACCCGCCACCAGGAAACTGAGGATGATCGCCGGCCCCGCGTTGAGCGCGGCCTCGTTGGGCGCCAGCACGAACACGCCGACCCCCACGATCGCGCCCACACCAATGGCGGTGAGCTGCCACACGCCCATCGTGCGACGAAAATCCTTGCTGGCGCCTGCCTCCGATTGCAATTGCTCGACGGACTTGCTGCGTATCAAATTGCGGAAGAAACCCATTGGAGCGCCCCGTGGAATCAGCGCACAGCATAACAAGTCGAGCGCGTCTGGCTACAGGCAGCCTTTTGAATCAGGTGTTTGAGAAGTATGGACGTCCATATGCAATCTACCGCACGCGACGCTCCGACAACCGGAAAGACGTCCTCGGACTGAAATCGGCAGGCTTGCCTGCCGGCGCAGGTCGGCAATCGCAAAGCGTCTCACTGAAAAGACAACCTCAGCCGGCAGCCGTGCCGTGCTGCGGCAGGTCGTGCGGCCGCAGGCCTGCAATCCAGGGCAAGGCCAGCGTACTCGCTCCATACACCACGGCAAACGCCACCATCACGTAGCCATCCAGATGAGCGACGCCGAACCAGTACCGCGACAGCAGGGGCACCACGGCCGTCAACAACGTGCGCGCGCCTTCCAGCCAGAACGCGCTGCGCCGGCGTTCCATCACCGCGCCGATGGTGCACAGGCTGGCCACCATGTACAGCGCGTAGCCCAGCAAGGTGCCAAGCGACGCGTGCCCTGTCAGCTGCAGGAAATGCGTCGCCATGCCCAGCAGCAAGGCGAACTGCAGCAGACAGTAGGTCGCCAGCGCCGGTGCCATCGGCGGGTCGTAGATCGCCCGGCCGATGTCATAGTCGGCTTTGGGATAGCGTGTCGCCACGTCGACCGGGCGCCAGCCGGGGCGACGAAACCAGATCTGCAGCTTGTCGCGCCAGCGCCTGGCGTGCCAGGCGTCTACTGTTGTCGCCCAGTACACCTCGGCATTTGCCCACAGCGGATTCCAGCTGCGCAGCGGCGAGCGGGTGCCGTACACCGGCGGGTCACGGTCGTCCTCTTCCACGAAGGTACCGAACAGCCGATCCCAGACGATCAGGATGCCGCCGTAGTTGTGGTCGAGGTAGCGGTCGTTGGTGGCGTGGTGCGCGCGGTGGTTGGACGGCGAGCAGAACACGCGATCGAACCAGCCCAGCTTGCCAATCTGCTCGGTGTGTACCCAGAACTGGTACAGCAGATCGGTCAGCGCGATCACCACGAAAACTTCCAGCGGATAGCCGAGCACGGCCATCGGCAGGTAGAAGATCCAGCCGAGCAGGCCGCCGGTGCTGGTCTGGCGCAACGCGGTGGACAGGTTGTATTCCTCGCTCTGATGGTGCACCACGTGCGCCGCCCACAGGATGGTCACCTCATGCCCCATCCGGTGCAGCCAGTAGTACAGCAAGTCGTACAGCAGCAGGCCGCTGATCCACACCCAGATATTGTTCGCCGGCAACGCGAACAACGCGACGTGCTGAACGCACCAGGCATAGATGCCCAGCGTGAGCAGCTTCATGAACACCCCGGCAATCTGCGACATCACGCCCAGGCCGATGCTGTTGATGCTGTCGTTGCTGCGATACGCGCGACGACCGCGCAGCCGCGCCACCATGAATTCAACGGCGATCAGCGCGAAGAAGAACGGCGTCGCCCAGGTGATGATGAGTTCGGAGGTATTCATGCCAAGCCACCCATCAACGCAGCACCGGGAATAATGGCCGCAGCCGCGCGGTACGCGACCAGCGCGAGTCCACGTATGTGCGACGACGGTGCAAAACGAGAAAGCATGCTGGCCCGGGCGGATGGAAAGGTGAGCATGGCTCGATCATAACGATCTTTCGCAGGTTCCATACGACCACGTGGGTTCGCTGCCGGATGAACGGCGGGGCGACTCAGCGCGCATCGACCGCCTTGCGCCCGCTCGCTGGATCGTCGGTGAAGAACGCATCGATTCCAGCATCGAGATAAGCGCCGATCTGCGCGATCAGGCCGGCCTGGTTGAACGTGGATGGATCATCACCGCGCCAGAAGTCTTTCGCCAGAAACCGGTTCTCCGGCCGGAAGGTGTACGGATGCACTTCCAGCCCGGCCGCATGCGCGTCGGAAACCAGACCGGTCGGCCGACCCAGGCCGCCCTCGGCGCTCCACCGCATGATCGCACCGAGTTCCGGCCCGACCGCGGCGGCATAACGGGCAATCTCGCGCAGTCCGTCTGGCGTCATCATGCGGGCATAGTCCAGCTCGCCGCCGGCAGCGACCACATCGTACGGTTGCGTATCCGGCGCATCCAACAGCTGCAACAGGCGGATGTTGGGATGACGAGCGCCCAGCTTGCTGCGCAGGTACTGCAGGTTCGTGATTTCAAACGACTGGATCTCCACCGGGGCGGTGCGCGTGTACGCGTGGGCCGCCAGCGTCGCCAGCAATCGATCCTCCATCGGCAAACCGATGCCCTGGAAGTAGCTGCCGTGCTTGATCTCCGGAATGATGCCAACCGGCCGCCCGACCAGGGTCGACTCTGCCGCGGCGAATTCGATGATCTCCTCCAGCGTCGGGATCTGGAACTCGCCATCGTGCTTCGTGCCACGCAGTTGCGGCAGACGCTCGCGTGCGCGCAAGGTCTTCAGTTCGGTGAGGGTGAAGTCCTCGATGAACCAGCCGGTCACGGCGCGGCCGTCAACCGTCCTGGTGACCTGGCGCCCGGCAAAGCCGGGATGGCGGGCCACGTCGGTGGTGCTGCCGATCTCGTTCTCGTGGCGTGCAACCAGTACGCCATCCCTGGTCATCACCAGATCCGGCTCGATGAAGTCCGCGCCGTCGGCGATCGCCCGGGCATAGGAGGCCAGCGTGTGCTCGGGCCGCCAGGCTGGCGCACCGCGGTGGCCGATCACCAGCACCCTGGCGGCGAGCGGCTTTTCACGATGGTCGACGGCAACCGGCATGGGCGAGTTCCCCGTAGCGGATCAAGGATGGATACGAGGGATGATCAGCTCGTTGCCGTCATCCCGGCAAGCGCGCGAGACGCTTTGCAACAACCAAGTTGGTCATCCGGGCTGACCGCTGCCGCTGCCGCCACGATGTCGCCGGTCACTGATACTCGTGCAGGTGCCCGAAGATCCAGCCGTAATAGGAGTCGAGCAGGCCGGGCACCGCGCAGTCCTCGTAGCGTCCAGCGCAGCGGTGACGCAATTCCGTCAGGGCCGCGAAGTACGGATCCTGCGGCAGGCCGGCCGCCTGCAGCACCATGCTCGGCAGGAACGCGATGTCGAGCATCGGGTAACTTGGCAACGGCGGCCCGCTGAAGTTGCTCTTGATCATGTAGTAGGTGAGGTAATCGCGAAACGGCTGCAGCGCGGGCGCCAGCGTGCGCGGCAAAGGGCGGATCATGCCGTCGAACGATGGCTGATGGTCGCCGAAGTGCAGCAGCACGGTGGGCTGCGCGCGATCGAGAAAGTCGTGCTCCAACCCCTGCATGGCCAGATCCGAATCATGCAGACGCGACAAGTAAGTGTCGAAGTTCAGCGCCACTGCCGGCTTCAACCCATGCAGCAAGTTGCGAAATGGCGGCGGCAGGGTCGCCATCGGATCGTCGTGCGGCCCATGCTGGTTCAGCGTCAGGATCATCACGAACACCGGCTGGCCCGGCTTCTTCACCTTGTCATAGACGCGCCTGGCGGCGTCGAACATCTGCTTGTCGGTCTCCTCCCACTCATCCAGATGCAGCTCGTTGACGCCGTACAGGTGATCGAAGCCGTAGGCGTGGTAAGCGTTGCGCGCGTTGATGAAGCTGCCGGCGGTGGGATAGATCGCGATGGTGAGGTAGCCGAGGCGCCGCAGCGCCTGCGGCAACGCGTCGTGCACGTGCGGTGCCAGCACGTAGGGCGCGTACATGCCCCCTGGCCCGAAGATATCCTGCGGCATGCCGGTGAACAGGGCGAACTCGCTGACCCAGGTACCGCCACCAAAGGTATGCGTGCGCAAGACGCCGGTGCCGCGGGTACGTGCGTCGCTCTTGAACATGGCCAGATGGCAGGCCGGCACCGTGCAGTCGGCATAGATCGACGGGTCGAACGTACTCTCCTCCAGCACTTGCACGATGTCCGGATACGGTGGCGGTCGGCTGGCCGGTGTCCCGCGTGCCGTTGCACCCCATGCCTGCTCGGCGATCGGCTGGCTGCTCATCGCCGGCAAGGCCACTTCGGAGTCGCGGAAGTTGACGAAGAAATTGGTCAGGTGCGCGTCATCGGAGAGCTTCTCCCAGGTATTGCGCGTGTGCACCGTAGCGAACGGCCCGCTGGGCAGCATGCACCACCAGAACGCCAGCACGCAGAGCGCCAGCCCCGCACCACGCAGCGCCAGCGACCAGCGCAGGCGGATCCCGCCCAGCACGCGCCAGTCCCAGCGCCAGGTCAGGTACAGCAACGGCGGCAGCCCCAGCAGCAGGCCGATGCCCAGCACATAAAGATGTGGATAGTGACGCAAGGTATCGAACAGACTGGTGCGCACGTAATAGAGGAAGTCCGACGGCATCAGCTGCTCTTCGAGGTAGCGCAGCTTCATCACCGCAATGAACTTCAGTGCGAGAAACAAGCCGCCGCCGACCAGCAAGGCGGTGGCAAACCGTGCGAACAGGCACAACAGCACGCCGACCGTGCACAGCATCAGCGCCGCGATAAAGGTACGCTGCGACAGCAACGGTTCCTGCCATGCCGAGAGTGCCACGCAAACAACGAACGCGATCAGCGCTGCCGCGCATATTGCGGGGCGGCGTACGAGACGCCATGGGATTCGACGCATGAGCTGGATGGTCCCCCTGCAGGACGAGATGCCGCCGGTGCGCCATCTTACGAGCTTGCGGCAGGCGTAGGCGGCTTTGCTTGCAGCGCCATTGCGCTGGCGTTCGGGATCCGGCGAAAGCTTGTGCGCCAGCGCAAATCCGCGCAGTCCGCGCCAAAATTCTCAGCCCGCGCTTGACGGCTGCATCTCACCCCAAGGCGAGAGACCTTCCCTGGTACGAATGTGAGGCCGTCCCGATCACCTCAACCGCCCGCCAACGAACCTCCCGATCTGGTAATTTTGACTGCTTGATTACGCACGCCCACGGAACATCCATGTCCCCACGCCAGATTCGATCTGCGCTCCCTCTTCTGGCGGTCGCTGGCCTGCTGCTCGCCAGTTGCTCCGGCATGCCTTGGCAATCCGGCCAGTTGGCCGACGGCGCACGCGCCAAGGTGGCGATCCTGGAAACCACCGATATCCATTCCAACGTGCTGAGCTACGACTACTACCAGCTCAAGTCCGATCCCACGGTGGGCTTCGAGCGCACCGCCACCCTGATCCAGCGTGCGCGCAAGGAGTTTCCCGACAACTTCCTGTTCGACACCGGCGATACCATCCAGGGCAGCGTGCTGGCCGACTACCAGGCACTGGTCAAGCCCGTCGCCTGCAATCAGGAGCTGGCGGTCTACCGCGCGATGGATGCCGTCGGCTACGACGGCGGCACCCTGGGCAACCACGAGTTCAACTACGGCTTGGGCTTCCTGTCGCAAGTCACCGGCACGCCGATGAACGTGGACGGCGGAACCAGCCACCGCTGCGCCGGCCCGCACTACCCGCTGGTGCTGGCGAACGTATTCAGCGCCCGCGATGGCAAGCCGATCTTCAAGCCATGGACGATTGTCACCAAGAACATCCAGGCGTGGACTCCAGACGGCAGCGCAATCACCGTCCCGTTGCGGGTCGGTATCATCGGCTTCACGCCACCACCGATCATGCAATGGGACCAGCACAACCTGGCCGGCAAGGTCACCGTCAGCGGGGTGGTCGAGGCGGCGAAAAAATATCTGCCCGAGCTTGCGGCACAGCATCCGGACCTGATCGTGGCGATCCTGCACGGCGGTCTGGACACCCACCCCTACACCAGCGACATGGAGAACGGGGGCTGGTATCTCGCCGGTGTTCCCGGCGTCGACGTGCTCCTGCTCGGTCACGCGCACACCGACTTTCCCGGCCCGCGCTACGCCGGCATGAGGGATGTCGACGCGCACCTGGGCTTCGTCCGCAACGTGCCGGCGGTGATGGGCGGCTTTTTCGGCAAGGACCTTGGCGTGATCGAACTGGTGCTCAACCGCAAGGGCGGTCGCTGGGTCGTCGACCTGGACAACACCCACAGCGAGGTGCGCCCGATTTGCCCCGGCAAAAACCAGTGCGTCCCGATTGACCCCGCCATCGCGCCGCTGGTGGAATCCGCGCATCAGGCGGCGATCGCCTACGTCAACACGCCGATCGGCTCCAGCAGCGTGCGCATGAGCAGTTACTTCGCCGACGAAGGCAACATGACCGCGCTGGCCCCGGTCAACGCCGCACAGATCGCCTACGTCCGCAAGGAGCTGCTGCGCATCCGCCCCGAGCTGGCGAACCTGCCAATCCTCGCCGCCGCCGCCGCGTTCCGCACCGGCTTCGGCGGCCCCGACGACTACACCGACGTCGCCGCAGGCCCACTCAGCCTGCGCAGCGCCGCCGATCTGTACTTCTATCCCAACACTCTGGCTGCGGTGAAGACCAACGGTGCCGGCCTCAAGGCGTGGCTGGAAAAATCCGCCCAGCGCTTCAACCGTATCGACCCGCACAGGAGCGGCGAGCAGGCGCTGATCAACAGTCATTACACCGGCTACGACTTCGACCAGATCCAGGGCGGCGTCCACTACGTCATCGACGTGTCCAAACCGGTCGGCCAGCGCATCACCTCGCTCACCTACGCAGGCAAGGCGGTGATGCCCGGCGAACCGTTCATCATCGTCACCAACAATTATCGCGCCAGCGGCGGCGGACATTTCCCCGGCCTGGACGGCGGAAACATTGTGCTGTCGGCACCAGATGGGACACGGGAGATACTGGCGAAATGGATCGAAAGCAAGAAGCAGATCGGTGCCAAGGATCTGGAGCCCACTTCGTGGACCTTCGCGCCACTGCACGCACGCGGTCTGGTGGTGTTTACCGGGAGGGCGGGCAAGCTTGATGTGGCGAAGGCAGTGGGGCTGACGAATGTCCGGGTGGTCAGGGATAACGGCGATGGTACGGCGCTCTATGCGATTGATTTGGCGCATTGAGAATGGATGGGTCTGCGTCCCTTCGCACTCAGGAGCAGGTGCTTGAACGCGAGAGCTTGCGTGCGCCTGCAGCGCCCGAGTCATTTTTCTGCCGCGTGGCCGGGAGACAAGTGACCAAAGGAAAAGGCTCTTCAGCCAAATCTGTAAGTGAACTCCGGCTCTGGTAGAGCGCCAAGGGAGTGTTACAAGCACCTCCTCATCATCGACGCCTTTTTCTATGACGACAAGCCTGCCTGTTTGCTGTTGCTTGAGAAAATCGTCAGGTCGATGTCCATCAAGCTATAAAAGGTCACGCTCATCACACATGGCAAGAGAGTTGGCATGCGACCCGGGATGCACAACGTCTTTTCCACGGTAGTTCCCGGCATCCAGATCAACGACGTGGTCACGGAGGACTTTCACAATCGCTACTGGATCGACGGTGAGAGTACCAAGGGAGTAGTGGTGGGCACGTCTCTGAATGGGATTGGGAAGAAGATCGCGATGATCGACCACGCACGTTCCGCAGATAGCCGAGAGATTGTTCGCCTCGCTCTGGCCAGCTGTAGTCAGTTCAGGCGCGAGCCTGAATCGCCCAACGTTTCCCAACTCGACAGGATGGAATTTATCTTCCGGGCATCCAAATCGGCGCCGCAAATGCAGGTTTTGGGTCGACAAGCGAGCGTCCACCGATCGACCGTCGCTGATCGGCCACGAGCTGCCGGTCGCGACCTCCGCAAGGCCGCTGAATAGCGGCCTTTGAAGGCTTGCCCTGTTGGTGCTGACGGAAGCACGCGGAAGGCTGACTTCTGCGTCAGCTGAGTCCGGCTATTTGGGCTGCGTTCGGAAAACGAGTGGCCTACGGGGGCAAATCACGAGGCACCTTGGAATCCGCTGCGTCGAGTGCTCGCCAGCAGTGGCTGAATAGCCATCGTCCAGGGTTTTCAGAAAGGCGATCAGGTCGCGGATCTCGGCGTCGTTCAAGGCAGGTTTCTCGCCAACGGAACGATCCATCGGCGCATCGATATGATCGATGTTGGCGCGGTATGGCGGCGGCAGATCGTCGAACACATCGAGCCTGCCCGCCAGCACCGGATACCACTTGCGCGGGTCGGTGTCGCGCTCGACATAGAAATGCAGCACGTCGCCGAGCTTGCGGAACTGACCGTTGTGGAAGAACACGCTGCGCGCGCTGACGTTGCGCAATGTCGGCGTCTTGAACATACCGCAATAGCTGGTCTCGTGTGCCAGATCGTGACGATACGGCCCGCACAGGCCTAGATCGAAATAGCGGGGATCGCGATTGGCGGGGATCGCCTGGTTGCGCGGCACACCCAGCGCGGCGTACGAGTAATCGGTGAACGCCGGTGGTCGTCCACCCGGCCCTGGCGTATCGATGTGGCACTTCGCGCAATTGCCTTTCTGCGGATTGTTGAACAACGCGTAGCCGCGCATCTCTTGCAGCGTCAATTTGGCATGGCCGGACATCGCCGCATCGAATTTGCTGGTGTACGGATGGAAGCTCGGATCTTCCGTCTGGAACGCCTGCAGTGCCAGGCCGATATCCGTGAAAGCTTGCGTGGTGCGACCAAAGACGCCTGCGCCGAAGATGCGCGTGAAGGCCTGCGCATATATCCCGTGCTGTACTTTCTCGACTGCGGCCGCTTCGCTCGAATTGGCCATCTCGGTCGCACGCAACAGAGGAATGGCTGCCTGCTGTTGCAGTGACGACGACGCACCATCGCGCGTGAAACCGCCGGTCGGCCCCTCGTCCTCGCTGTCTTCGGAGGCCGGAGTGTAGAAATGCCGGGTGAACAAGGGCGTAAACGTGAGGTAGCGCAGCGACGGCACCGCACGCGTTCCCGGCTGGCGCAGGTTCGCACCGCCCCGCTGCACCGCCAGGCCATTGGGCGGACCGTAGGCATGTTGCGGACTGTGGCAGCTGGCGCAGGACATCCGCCCCGAGGCGGACAGCGACGGATCGAAGAAGATCCGCTTGCCCAGCGCGGCCATTTCGCTCAGCTGCGCCGGCACCGCGGGATAACGCACCCATGCCTGTAACGACACATCCGCGCCTGGGCCTGATCGCATCGCCGGTGTCGGCCATGCTTCTGCCGGAAGCGCAGACATCGCCCACAGCAGCAGGTTCGCACCGATCAGCGCCGCGCTACCGCACACCGTGGCCCATCGCAAACGCATCATGTCGCGGCGCACATGCCTGGCAGGAAACCTGAAATCACCACCGCGCTCAGAAGTCGAACATCGACATCAGATCGCCGACCGCCGGCGTATTGATCGGTTGATAAGGATGTCGCGCCAGGGTCACAGGATCGGGCAGGCTGTCGCGACTGCGCGTCGAAATTGGCGGCAAGCGCCAGTTGCGTTCGATGAATTTCAGTATCGAGGCATGATCACCGTAGGTATGGTCGACCACGCCCTTGCGGGCATACGGCGACACGGCCAGAAGGGAAATGCGCGGTCCATCGCCGAAGAAATCCAGGGTCTGGATGTAGCCGCTGTCGAAGTGACCGCCGCCTTCGTCGGTGGTCACCAGGATAGCGGTGTGTGCCCACAACGCTGGATCGGCCTGGACCTTGGCCAGCACGGTTTTCAGGAAAGCCTCGTAACTGGCCGGTGCCGAATAGCCGGGATGGCCGCTGTCGAGATTCTTCGGCACCACGAACGAAACGGCAGGCAACTGGTGGTCGGCAAGGTCATGGAAGAACGTGCTCAATCCGACCAGGTTGGCCTTCAGTGCCGCATTTCCCATCACGTTGGCAGACCCCACCAGCGGATCGCCGATGTTGTTGTACTGATCCATCTGCGCCTGCGCCACGGGCACGTGAAATGCAGCAGCATCCGCCGTGACATCCGCCACGTCGCGCCCACCGGTGTACCACTTCCAGCTGACGCCCTTGCGGGCCAGTGCTTCGGCGATCGTGGGTACAGTCTGCGGCGGATACGCATAATTGTTCGGGCCGATCGGCTGCGGCTTGCCGTTCATGTCGTAGCCCGGGGTGTAGTTGTTCACCAGGTAATACGCGCCGGGCGCACATTTGCTGGCGATGTGTTTCATGCGCAGGAAGGTCAGGATGCGGTCCACACCGGGTTGCGCCGGGTCGGAGCAATCCACGTAAGAGCCGCCTTGATAGCCGTCCTGAGTATAGAAGTTCGCGCTACCCGGCATCGGGTTCGGGTTTTCGATCTGGTTCGTCGGTGGTGCAACAATGGCTCCGTCCCGGTTGAAGTAAGGCATGTCACCGGTGGCCAACGAGAAGAAGTTGTCGCCGGTGCCACCCATCACGGACTGGTGCTGGTTGTCGCTCAGCGCATAGTGCTGCGCCAGCGCACGGAATAGCGGCGCATCACCCGTGGACATGTTCACGAAGCCCATCAACTCGCCGCCCTGCGATGGATTGCCGGGGGTGATGCCCTTGGTATCGCCGCCCATACCTGCCGTGGTGGCGACCCAGGTGAACATGTCGCGCCGATGGTTGTCGCCGCCGGTCTGCTGCCACATCTGAAAGAAGCGATGCACCGGATCACCGGTCACCACCGTTCCGCTGGCGGAGACATATGGCACATAGCGGGTGATCTGGAATGGGCCGTTCGGCAAGCTCGCCGGGAAACGCGTGTCCGGCAAACCACCGGCAAACTGGAACGTGACCGGATTGAGTTCGCCAATCTGCTCAGGCTGCGGCAAGTGGCGGTAGCGCTCCGTCCGCTCCGGATCGATGGTGTAGGCGGTTTGACCCTTGCCCCGGTACTGTGCTGCCTGTTCGAAGTTCGCTCCGGGCGAGCCATCGGCGTGAATGATGCCCTCGGACAGCAGATTCCTGATCGTCTGCCCGGCAGGCGGAGCATAGCCACCGAACAAGCCATCGAAGCTCTGGTTCTCGCCGATGATGACGATCACGTGCTGGATCGGCGTCGTGGTCGGGCCATGAGCCAGTGTTGCGGCCGACGCCACCGCCGCAGCGGGCACAGTGGCAGAGAGTTCCCCGCGAGCGGGAATCGCGATCACCGTGCGTTCGGCATCGCTGCCGACGGCGACCGTGCCGTTACGCACATCGAAGCGCGTGATCGCGAAAAGATTGCCAAGCGGGCTTTGCCCATTCGCCTGATAAGCGACAGCGCCAATCTGACCGGTAACCCCGTTCGCCGGCACATGGAATGCGCTGAATAGTGGCCCGAGCACGCGGCCCAGTTCCCTGTTGACGTGGGCAATGCGTGCGGCAGAAATACCTGCCGCAGCGATCCGGGTTGCCTCAGGCGCACGATCGAGTCGCCCGCCCAGCACGCGCTGAGTCAGCAGCGACGTCAGCGGATTCAGATTCGCCACCACGGGAGACATGGCACCGTCGCGCGCTGGTGCAATCACTGCCGACAACGTGACCGGCGTGCCATCGCGGTCGTTGAACGGCGCTGTCAGCACGAACGGGCCGGTTCCCTGCAGCGCGATCGTGAAACGACCCTCTGCGTCGGTGATCCGCGACGACACGCTGTGTCCTGTGCCGTCCGTGGCTGTCACCGGCACGCCGACCAACGGCACATCGCTTCCGGCAACCCCGCTCACATTCCAGCTCGCGCCGTCATTCGAAGCTGGAACGCCAGCACAACCTGCAAGACCAACAAGCGCTGTCAGGCAGACCGTGCGCATCACGCGAAATTTCATCAGATATCCCTAAACTTGGGCTTGCGAACATCTCGCAAGCGATGCGCGACATGTTCGCATCCAGATATGACAGCTTCGATTTTGAATGTCAGTCCATGGCAATCGGTCAGCCATGCTCCAGCCAGTCGATGGGCCATGGGCTATAACCGTGAAGCATGGCCATCGTCGTATTCGCAGCAGGCCGTATACGCGCCTGCCGCGGGATCCGAGGTGTCGAAGATCAGCGTGCCGCCGCCGGGTAAAGGGGCTCGATCTGCCAACCCATCTGACCAGGCAATCCCGGCTACGGATATCGTCAGAAACGCGCATTGAGATTGAAGAAGACCTGCCGCGGCGCACCCGCCTGCAAGGTCTGGTTGTAGCCCTCCGGGTCGGAGGCCACATAACCATTGGTACCGGTCGAGGCGAAGTAGTGCTTGTTCGCCAGATTGGTGACGTTGAGGCCCAGGCTGAGATCCTTCAGGATCGAAACCGTACCGACGTCATAGTTCACGCCGGCATTGACCAGCCAGTACGACGGCACCGCCGAGTCGTTGAGGTAGGTAATGTAGCGACGACCGGTGTATTTGCCGCCGAGAGTCACGCTCCAGGGGCCGGTGGTATAGCTCAGATCACTGGTGAACATCCAGGTCGGGATGCCGACCACGTATTTTCCCTTGGTCGCCACCACGCCGTTGTTGAGATAGTCATCCTGGTACTTGGAGCCGTCGTACGACAGTGAATTGAGCCAGCGCAGATGCGCTATCGGCTTCCAGATCAATGCCAGATCCAGACCGTCGCTCTTCACCGAACCGACGTTGTTGAGGACCGCCGAACAAGTCACCACGGCAGGGCACGGCGAGACCGCCAGCAAGCGATTGCTGAAGCGCGTGTAGTAGGCATCCACAGAGGCCTCGAAGGCGCCGCCGTGCACGCGATAGCCGAACTCGTAGGTCTGCGATTCCTCTGGCTTCAGCGTGCCCTTGCTTGCATCGAAGGAAGCCTGTGACTGACTGAATGGCAAGTTCCCGTAGGCTGCCAGGTTCTTGCTGTAGGACGCGTAGATGTCCTGCCGGCTGTCGAGCTTGTAGTCGACACCGGCCTGCGGCAGAAAACCGTCACTGGCCTTGACGCGACCGGCAGCAAGCGCGCTGGTAGCGACCAGCGACTTGGCCGTGGTGGTGGTATTCAGCGACTTGGCACCGAAGTTCAGCGTGAGTCGATCATCCAGCAAGTGCAGCGTGTCCTGCACATAACCCATGCGCGTGGTGGTGTCGTAGTTCTGCAGGAAGCCGCGCAGGAACGGTTCCTCATTCTCGTAGAAATTGCTGAGATAGGTGTACTGCCCATCCAGGTAGAAGTAATTGCGCTCCTGGTTGTTGTTGGCATCTTCGCCCCACACGCCAAGCTCGATGTCATTGTTGCCCAGCGAGAACTGCAGTGAGCCGGTGACGCCGGTGCGATCAAGGCCGTAGTCGGTGGTGCGCATCGCGATCGGCACAGTCGGCGAAGATGCCACATACGGTGTAGCCCACTGCCCTTCGCCACGATCACCGTGGTAGTAGCTGCCAAGGTTCAGTGTGGTGGTATCGGAGAGACTGAAAGATCCGCTCAAACCGACCAGGTTGTCCTTGCGGATGCCACCGCCGGCGTAGTAGTTCACATCGCCTTTGTCGTAGTCAGCCGGCAATCCATTCAATGAGGCGGGGTACGCGCCCTTGCCGTTGATCGCGTTGGCGATCTGCACAGCCTGGGCCCAGTCCGGCTGCAGGTAGTCGTAGTTCCAGCCGAGCACGCGCGCGCTGGTCAGCGACAGGTCCTGGTAGTCGTATTCCTTGCGCCTGGAGCTGTCGACGAACAGGCTGATGCGATTACCCTCGCCCCACTGATACACGCTCTTCAGATTGATCTGATTTGAACGCTGATCGCCGTAACCCTTCCACTTGTCGGTATTGGCATGGTCGAACGACAGGTAAGTCGACAAGCCGTGGTAGTCGCCGGTGTCCAGACGAACAAAGGTGCGATGCGTGCCGTCGGAACCGAGTGTCTGATTAACCCTCGCGCCCGCGGTGCTGTCGGGGTCAGCCGAGTAGAACTGGATCGTGCCGCCGAGGTTGCTGTTGGATGCAGTGCCCAGCGAACCGGCACCCTGCGCCAGTTCCACCGAGCTGAGATTGTCGCTGGTGATCGCACGCGTTACCTGCAGGCCATTGGTGACGCCATAGCCCATGCTGCCGAGCGGGATACCGTCCAGTGTGAAGCCAAGTCGGCTCTGGTCGAAGCCGTGCAGGGTGATCTGTGTCGACCACTCATAGGCACCCCACGGATCGGACGACTGGAACTGCACACCCGGCAACTGATCGAGCGCTTTCAGCGCACTGCTGCCCGGTGGCAACGCCTTGATGTCCTCGCTGCTGACCGTCTGGATCTGGCGTGTCTCGCCAGTCGCCACCACGGACACTGCCTCCAACGTGCGCGCCTTGCCGGCTTTGGTGGCGAGCGCTGCATCACTCGATGATGCAACCGATGCCGTGCTGGTATCAGCTGTTGCGGCCAGCAGGGAGCTGCCATGAAACACGCTGAATACGACCAACGCAAGCGCCGTCCGGCGAATCGAAATCGTGTGCAAAAACATGCATGGTCCTTCGCGCAGCATTGCGATGAATGCCACGACACATGTGGATGAAAAGGCGACCGGGTCAGTCCGGCAGAGGTGCGCGAAGCATGATCTGCGAATGTGAAGTCGCCGTTACATTGCTATGTAAGCGCCACTTCAAACGCTCTCCAGGTTCAGCGTCCGGTTGTCTGACGAACGTCGCGGGTTCTATGGGGCGCCCGCAAGGCAGGGGGT
This sequence comes from Rhodanobacter sp., assembly GCA_039935315.1. Taxonomy (GTDB): domain Bacteria; phylum Pseudomonadota; class Gammaproteobacteria; order Xanthomonadales; family Rhodanobacteraceae; genus Rhodanobacter. The sequence continues at coordinate 23,922 of JBDTKM010000162.1, forward strand.
ATGTTCTGGTGCCTCTACGCAAGCCTGTACGGTCGACGCTCATGTATCGTCGGCGCACCCGGTAGTGACGCCAGCCTCAGAGGCATCGCATCAACACGACCTAAAAGGGATACGCCCCATGTCCAAAGTCAAGGTTGCCAGTTTCGGAATGTCCATTGACGGCTTCAGCGCCGGTCCGCTGCAGAGCCTCGACGATCCGTTGGGCGTCGGTGGCCCGTCGTTGATGCAATGGGTGTTTCCCACGCGAACTTTCCAGCAGATGCATGGAGTTGGCGGCGGTGAGACGGGCATCGACGACGATTTTGCTGCGCGCGGCTTTGCCAACGTTGGCGCCTGGATCTTGGGGCGCAACATGTTCGGTCCCGTCCGCGGGCCCTGGCCCGATGAGTCGTGGAAGGGCTGGTGGGGCGACGAGCCGCCGTACCATGTGCCGGTCTACGTGCTCACGCACCACGCGCGGGATCCCATCGAGATGCAGGGCGGTACGACCTTCCATTTCATCACGAATGGTATCCATGCCGCGCTGGACGCGGCGAAGAAGGCGGCCGGTGATCGCGACGTGCGCATTGGCGGCGGTGCGGACACCGTCCGCCAATACCTGCAAGCAGGGCTGGTGGACGAGGTGCACCTCGCACTGTCTCCCACATTGCTGGGCCGGGGGGAGGCATTGCTGACAGGCATCGATCTGACGGAGCTTGGCTTCAAGTGCACCGAGCACGTTGCCTCGCGCCATGCGACGCACGTCATCCTGTCGAAATAGAACATCGCACACGGCGAGGGATGTCCGGTGTCTGGAAAACCATAGGCCCGCTCGACTGGCTCCTTCGGGTCGCTATGCAAAGCTTTGCATAGCGACCCCTAAGCATAGATCTCAACTATATGTAGGTCGCGAGTTCCTGCACGGATATCCACTGTGTAGAGGCCGTGTTGGAGTTTCAGCGCTTTACATAGTTACAGCGTCCGCAGGAACTTCATCAGTTCGTCGCTGGGGCGGAAGCGCTTAAGCTTGATGTCAGGAGCCTCGAGTCGTGCGAGCGCTTTCTCCTTCATCTCCAGATTGGCCTCGACGTAACGGTGCGTCGTGTTCGTACTCTCGTGGCCGAGCCACAGAGCGATCACGTTGAACGGTACGCCGCTTTGGAGCAGGTGCATGGCAGTTGTGTGCCTCAAGGTATGTGGCGAGACACGCTTGGCCTTGAGGCTCGGCTGAGCGACCGTGGCGCGACCCACCGCCAACGCCAGTCGCTGCGCCACGTTGCAACGGGTCATCTGATGGCCAGATCGATTGGGCAACAGTGCCTCCGGGCCACGTAGTTGCGGGTTGGCGTGCAGCCAGGCGCGGATCGCCGCTACGGTGGATTTCCACAGCGGGACCGACCGATCCTTGCGGCCCTTGCCGTGCAAGTGCACGCAGGCCGCGCCGACCAGCACCACGTCGACGACGCGCATTCCGATGATCTCCGAGACGCGCGCGCCGGTGTTGTACAGCAGACTTAGCAGCAGATGGTCGCGCTGCGAAGTCCAATCGATGCCGGGCTGCCCCAGCACAGCGATCATCTCCGGCCTCGTCAGGTGGCCCAGCAACGGGCGCTCGAAGCGCTTCATCGGCACAGCCATTGTGCGCTCGACGGTGTGTAGCGCCGTCACATCGCGTCGACCGGCAAACTTCAGGAATGCCCTCAAGGCGGTAAGCCGCAGGTTGCGACTACGCACGGAGTTGCGCCGTTCGCGCTCCAGGTGGGCCAAGAACTTCAAGATCAACTCCGGCGTGATGTCCATGAGTTGCATGGCCATGGGAGTTTTGCCCAGGTTCTGGGTTGCATACCCGAGGAACAGGGTCATCGCATCGCGGTAGCAGGCCACCGTTTGCGGACTGAGTGCGCGCTGCGTGACCAGGTACTCAGTGAAGAACTGCTGTACCAGCGATGGGAAGCTCGGCGGGGAGATTTTCCGGTTGGGATGTTTTTTACGCATGGCCAAGCTCCGGCATGCAGGACTCAAAGCGCTGCGCGGCCACCGCCATCAACTCCGGCACCGCCTGCAGGTACCAGTAGGTGTTGGTCACCATCGCGTGACCGACGTAGGTCGACAACGACAGCATCGCCTCGTCC
>JBDTKM010000163.1:0-14413 GCA_039935315.1 Rhodanobacter sp.
CGCACCAGCGAGACCACGCCCAGATAATTGTCAAACCAGGAATCGATGATAAGCGCCTGCAGCCGATCCGTGTCGCGCGGCTTCGGCGGTGGAATGCGCGCCACGATCGCCTCCAGCACCTCGACCACGTTGAGGCCGGTCTTGGCGCTGATCGCCACCGCGTCGCTGGCATCGATGCCGATCACCGCTTCGATCTCGCCCTTCACTTTCTCGATGTCGGCCGTGGGCAGGTCAATCTTGTTCAGCACCGGCACCACTTCAAGGCCCATTTCAACGGCGGTGTAGCAATTGGCCACCGACTGCGCCTCAACGCCCTGCGCCGCATCGACCACCAGCAACGCGCCCTCGCACGCGGCCAGCGAACGGCTGACTTCGTAGGAGAAATCCACGTGGCCGGGGGTGTCGATGAAATTGAGCTGGTAGGTCTTGCCGTCACGCGCGGTGTAAGGCAGTGAGACCGACTGCGCCTTGATCGTAATACCGCGCTCGCGCTCAATCGGGTTGGTGTCCAGCACCTGCGCTTCCATCTCGCGATCGGCCAAGCCACCGCAGATCTGGATGATGCGGTCGGCCAGGGTCGACTTGCCGTGATCGATATGGGCAATGATGGAGAAGTTGCGGATCAATTCCATGGAGCGCGGGCGGCCTGTCGAACGTGGATCTGGCACCACGCACCATGCATGGCGACGCACCGCCTTCGGGCGACGCTAACCGCCTATTGTCGCATGGAACGGATCACTGGCACGCTGCCAAGGGAAGGAATCACGGGTCAACCGCAGGGGCGCCACACTGCACATGCGGCAGCGCCCCTCCCGGCCAATAGTACTGGCAACTACTTGTTGATCGGCGGCACGGTCAGTCCGATGAACTGGCTCTGGTCGCCGCGGCGGACCAGCAACAAGACGGTGCTGCCAGCCTTCACGTTCTTGGTTGCAGCCTCGAATTCGGCCACGCTGCCAATCTTCTGCTGATTGACCATCAGGATCACGTCGCCGGCTTGCAGCGACTGCGCCGCCACCGGACCGGTAACATTGCTGATCACCACGCCCTGCCCCTCCTTGAGGCCCAATTGCTTGCGCGTGTCGCTGTCCAACGACTGCACGGACAGCCCCAACGCAGCCGAACCGCCAGGCGTCGACGACGAACTGGCCGAGCGGTTGTCCACTGCGCTGTTGTCGCGCTTGGCCTCGCCGATCGTCACCTGCAGCGTCTGCTGCTTGCCATTGCGCAGGATCTCCACCGGCACCTTGGTGCCCGGCTTGGTCAGGCCAACCAGCGGCGGCAGATCGGAGGCTGTCTGCAAGACATGATTGTTGTAGGCCAGGATGACGTCGCTGGCCTGGATGCCGGCCTTGCCCGCACCACTGTCGGGATCCACGTCAACCACCATGGCACCAGCACCGTCGGCCAGCTTCAGCGCCTTGACGACATCGTCGCTGACTGGTTGCACCGTCACGCCGAGCATGCCGCGCGAAACATAACCCTTGGTTTTCAGCTGCTGCACTGCGTTCATGGCCACGTCGATCGGAATCGAGAACGACACCCCCATGTAATCACCGGTGTTCGAATAGATCTGCGAATTGACGCCGACCACCTGGCCTTGCAAGTTGAACAGCGGACCACCCGAGTTACCGCGGTTGATCGGCACGTCGGTCTGAATGAACGAGGTGTAGGGCTGGTCGCCTTGTCCCAGATTACGGCCCACCGCGCTGACGATGCCCTGGGTCACGGTGTAGTCGAAGCCGAACGGCGAGCCGATCGCCAATACCCACTGACCCGGCTTGAGGCCGCGCGAATCACCAATGGTTACCGTAGGCAGGCTGCTACCGGCATCGATCTTGAGCAGGGCGATATCGTAGGTCGGATCAGTTCCCACGACCTTGGCGGTCAGCGTGCGTCGATCCTGCAGACGGACAGTCACCGAGTCGGCACCAGCGACCACATGGTTGTTGGTGAGAATGTAGCCGTCCTTGGAAATGATGAAACCCGACCCGAGTGAGGTATGCCGCTGTTCCTCGGGCGATGGCATCATTGGCATACCGAAGAAGTGGCGCAGGATCTCCGCACCAGGATCGTTCGGCCCGCCTTGCCCCGGCATCGTCTGGCCACGCGCAGTTCGAGCCCTCTGCTGCCGATCACCGGTGTACTTGGCCTCGACATGCACCACGGCGGGAGCATTTTCCTGCACGATCCCGGTGAAATCCGGGAGCGCCGATACGCTGGCAGCAGGTTGCGCCTGGACGCTGCCAACGCCCGTCAGGCCCAGCAGCGCGCTGCACACAAGGGTACGCAAGATGGCATGGTTCATGACTACTCCTCAGGTTGTACTCAAGCCGGCACGCCCGGCTCGTGGAAGATCTGGTTGCAAGCACGAACCGCTCACCGATGGCCCGCGCGGCACCCTTGGCCAGTCCGAGCGGCCAAAGGGAAACGATCAAGCGGGAGCGCACATGCCGTCAGACGCGAGCTTGGCTCACTGCAGGCCAGCGCCGGCCCGGCGCGACGCATCCGACGGGCCGGCGGGCGGCGCGGGATCCAGCAGCAACAAATAGCTGCCGTCGTTGTTGTCGAGAGTGCGGTACCGGTGTATCGCTGGGTAGGAAGTCAGCCGGTGCAGATCCCGAGTCTGGCCATCGTCCGCCGGAGCACCCAGCGTGGCGGCAGCCTGCTGGCTCAACAGTCCTGCCGAATTGCCGCTCAGCCACGGCGGGACCGACGGCGGCGCCGACGGCTTGATCGCTGACGAGACCACGGCAACCTGACTGGCACCGGAGCCCGCCGCGAGATCCATCCGTCCGGGATCACCCGCCGGCTGGCTGATCATCAACGCGGCAGCAGCCACACCGGCGGCAATCACGCCGCCACCGGACCAGCGCAGCCAGTGATGCCGACGACTGCTGACCGGGGCCGCATTCGACTGGGCATCGATCGCCCGCATCACCCGCACGGCGAATCCGGAAGAAGCGTGCAGCGAACCTTCCCGGCGCAAACCGTCGCGAGCGAGATGGTAGCCGGCCCACGTCTCTCGCAATGACGCATCATGGTCGAGCCGGCGCAACAGGAAACGCAGCTGCTCGACTGGCAGCTCGCCATCCATACCGGCCGAAAGGCTTTCACGGGCGTCCTGGTTCATATCAGCCTGCTTCATGTTTGATCCTCGCGACCAGGCAAAAGCGGCCGCAGCTTTTCATCAATCGCTTCGCGCGCCCGGAAGATGCGCGAACGCACCGTACCGATCGGACAACCCATGGCTTCGGCGATTTCGTCGTAACTGAGACCGTCCACTTCCCGCAAGGTGATGGCCGTGCGCAGTTCCTCGGGCAAGGCTTCGACAGTGGAAAACACGGATTGTTCAATTTCCTGGCGCATCAGTTCGTGTTCAGGGGTAGCGCTGTCATGCATGCGTTCGGCGCCGGCCATGAACTGGGCATCCTCCACGTCGATGTCGCCGGAGGGAGGCCGTCGCTTCATGGCCACCAGATGGTTCTTGGCGGTGTTCACCGCGATCTTGTACAACCATGTGTAGAACGCACTGTCACCGCGGAACGAGTCGATCGCCCGCCACGCGCGGATGAACGATTCCTGGGCGATGTCCTCGCATTCGGCGTGGCTGCGCACATAGCGGGAAACCAGCCCGATCAGCTTGTGCTGGTACTTGCGCACCAGCAGGTCGAACGCGCGCTTGTCCCCTTGCTGCACACGCTCCACCAGCGCACGGTCCAGTTCGTTTTCGCCCATGCGGGCCGAGTCCATCGTCAATGCCGTCATCCGCTGAGGGTGCCTGGGGGAAACTGAACGTGGCGGTCAGACCACGTCGAGCAGCCGGAGTTCTTGGACGCAAGGGTAACCCGACGCACGGCCTGGTGTGTTTTGTGCGTATGTAAATGCCGCGGCAAGCCACCCTGCCGTTCCGGCTCCGTTATCGGGTCATCCATCGCATGCTCAAGCCGGTTCGGCCCGCCGTATCCCCAGCAGTCGCTGACGCTCAGCCAGCATCTTGTCGAAAATGGCGGGAGGCAGCGGACGGCAGAACAGGTAACCCTGCAGCTCATCGCAGCGCTCGGCGCGCAAGAACTGCAGATGCTGCTCGGTTTCCACGCCTTCGGCGACCACCGCACGATTCAGCCGATGGGCCATCTCGATCGTGGCCCGCACGATGGCCTCGTCGTCCGGATCCACGCCGATATTGCGCACAAAACTCTGATCGACCTTGATCCGGTCCGCTGGCAGATGACGCAGGTAATCCAGCGACGCGGCACCGGTGCCGAAGTCGTCGATGGATAGATGGCAGCCCAGCCCATGCAGCGCGTTCAGGTTCTCCATCAGGTTCGGCGCCGTCTTGATGCTGATGCTCTCGGTGATCTCCATTTCCAGCAAGGCGGGATCCAGATCGGTCTCGCGCAATACACCCCTTACCATGTCCAGCAGGTGTGGCTCCATCAATTGCACGGCAGAAAGGTTGACTCCCAATCGCAGGCGCAAGCCGTAGCGCTGTTCCCACTCGCAGGCCTGACGACAGGCGGTGCGCATGACCCATTCGCCGATCGACACGATCAGCCCGGTCTCCTCTGCCAACGGGATGAAAACGGCGGGGCTGATCACGCCCAGCTCCGGATGCTCCCAGCGCACCAGCGCCTCCATGCCCACGATATCCTCGGTCTGCGCATCCACCTGGGGCTGGTAGACCACCCGCAATTCGCCATTGCCCTCAGCGTGCCGCAAGCGCGTCTTCAGCGCCATGCCGTGTTCGCGGGCGTATTCCGGACTGACCTCGTAGACCTGAAAGTTATTGCGACCCAGCTGCTTGGCCACGTACATTGCCTCATCCGCGTGCTTGAGCAGGGTTTCCTCATCACTGGCGTCATCCGGAAAGAAGCTCAGCCCTATCGACACGGTGACCTGCAACTGGACACCGTCATCGAGCAAGATTGGCGCTGCCATCACCCGTACGATCTTGCGCGCCACGCGCCTCACATCATCATTCTTCACGACATGCCGCAGCACGATGGTGAACTCGTCGCCGGCATAGCGCGCCACCGTGTCCGAGGCACGGATACTGCTGCGCAGCCGTTGTGTGACGGTGCGTAATACCTCGTCTCCGGCGGCGTGACCGTAGGTGTCATTGATCGCCTTGAAACAGTCAAGATCGATGAACAGCAACGCGAAACACTCGCCGTTGCGAATCGCCTCACGCAGGATCGTCTCCAACCGGTCGTTGAACAGCAACCGGTTTGGCAAGCCGGTGAGCGCATCAACCAGACCCTCGGCACGCCCTTGTTCGCGCGTGTGTTCAAGCTCGAGCACCCGGGCAAAACGCGCTGCCGCACATTGCAGCACCGGCTCGACCGCGGCCATATCCGCAAAACCCTGGCGCCTGCCGACCAACATCGCGCCAAGCACGGTCTGCCGTTCGTCGAACAGCGGCAACCCGACGAACGCGGACAACCCCAGCCGTTGCAGCAGGGGATCCACCGACGCCAGCTTGCCGGCGTCGCTGGGATAGCGAACCGACTTGCCACCGAGCACCCGCTGCAGCAAGCCGTGCTGGTGGGCTGACGACCACGGCACCTGCTCATCCCGACAGAGCTGCAGAATCTCGGTCGGCGCTTCACTCGCCTCGCTGCGCGTTGACCACACTTCCAGATAATCCAGCTCCAACTCCTCGTACAGCAGCCGACTGGCAGCGGCATGCGCACCGACACCACTGCTTGCAACAAAGAACCGCGACAATAGCGACAACGCAGCCTCGGCCCGAAACCCGGCCTGGTCGGTGTGATCCGGCAGCGCCGGCGCGTCGGCGCCCGCCAATCGCGCCAGCAGGTTCGTTGCGTTCAGCTGCGCGCGCTGCCAACGGGCCACCAACTCCGTGCCGATCTGCGCGGCACCAAGCCAATCGGTGACCTCCGCAGGCAAGTTCGCCGGCGCGCAGGAAGCCTGCTCGGTCAACACCACGATCAGCGGCGCCGTAGCCGCACCCGGCAAGCTGCGCAACTGCCCGCAGCTGGCGCGCGCCGCACCATCGTCACCGTCCAGCACCAGCACGATCAACTGCAACGCTTGTTGCGCGGGATCGCCCTCCAGCAGGATCGCCGCATGCGCGAGATCCCGCGCACTGTGGATCCTCGAATAGCCCGCCCGATCGAGCGCATCGAACAAGCTACGGCGCAGCTCGCGTTCGGAGCCCACGAGCAGAATGCCGGTATCGCTGCGCGCGACCACTTTCATGCGACCCATCGACCATCGCGCAAGCGCAGGTTCCGTGAATTGCCGCCATCGCCGCTGACCAAGGCAGCGAGATCGCCAAGATAGGCGACCAGCGCGTGCGGCGCATCGATCAGCACCACTCGCCGGATATGACCCTTCGGCGACCGCGCCAGCCGCCGCAAAGCCGTAGCGTCCGGTGTGGACAATGGCAACTCCAGACCGCGCAGGAAATAGACACCAAAGTGCATGCTTTGCTGCATGTAGCGCAGGGCATTGCCCAGCCGTTCGCAATCCGGCACCCGCGCGTGAGCTTCACGCAAATTGCCCAGCCCTGCGCCCGGCTGCCACAAGTACACCGACTGCCCACTGTGCCTGGCCAGCGCGCGCACCTGCTCGATCAGCGCTTCCACGTGCTGACTTTCGAGCACAACCAAGCCGCTTGGCGCTTCCAATATCCGTTCTAGGATCTCGGCACCCGCTTGCGGCGGTGCGGAGGCCATGGCGATATTCATCAATTACCCGTCCTGCAGCGTCGGCGCCCATGCGATGGTGAAACCGGGCGCGCCGTGCACGGAAATACTTCGGTGCGGATTGACAACCGGATGATCCAGCCGACGCGCGATCAACGCGTCCAGCCTCAAGTGCTCGATCAGCATGATATCCCGGCGCGCGCCTGGTTGCGGAGGATACGCTCCCGCTATGCACTGATTTCACACTGCCTTCACGATCCGGTCAAGGGCACCCATCACATCTCGCAATCGAGGCAGCGGAACGGTATGGTTCAGGCCTCCTCCACCATGTCCGTATCCCCATGTTCGAAGGACTGCGTTTCAAGCATTGGCAAACCCGGGACGACGAAGGCGTCGTCACGCTCACGCTCGACCGCGCCAACAGCCGCGTCAATGCGATCAGTCGCGACGTGCTGGACGAGTTGGACCAGATCGTCGAACGCCTGGCAATCAACATGCCAGCCGGCGTCATCATTCATTCGGGCAAGGCGTCCGGCTTCGCCGTGGGCGCCGATATCCGTGAGTTCGTGGAATACGCCAAGCAGGACGCGGTGCGAGAAAATATCGAACACGGTCAGCGCGTCTACGCGGCGCTGGCCCGGCTGGGCTGCCCCACGGTGGCGGCCGTGCATGGTACCTGCATGGGCGGCGGCACCGAGCTGATACTGGCCTGTCGTCAGCGTGTTGCGGCCGACGACGAGGACACTCGCATCGGGCTGCCCGAGGTGATGCTCGGCATTCACCCCGGCTGGGGCGGAACCGCGCGCCTGCCGCGACTGATCGGTGCGACCGATGCGATGGCAGTGATGCTGGCCGGGAAACCTCTCTCCGCGAGCCGCGCCCTGAGCTTGGGCGTCATCGATGCCGTCGCACGCCCACAAGACCTGCTGGCCGAGGCGCGCGTGCTCTTGCGCCGAGCGCCGGCTCGCCCGTTCGCGCGTCGGGCCAACGCGTGGGCCAGCAATACCTGGCTGGCGCGGCAGATCCTGGCACCGATGATGGTCAAGCAGACCGCCGCCAAGGTACGCAAGGAGCATTACCCGGCACCATTCGCGCTGATTGACGTGTGGAAACGCGGCGGCGCCAACATTCAACAGCGCCTGGCGCTGGAGGCCAGCTCGGTAGCGAAGCTGGCGCAGACGCCAACCGCACAGAACCTGATCCGCCTCTTCTTTCTGCAGGAACGGCTGAAGCGCCAGGGCAGCGGCACCGACCCGGCGATCAAGCGGGTGCATGTGGCGGGCGCCGGCGTGATGGGCGGCGACATCGCGGCGTGGGCCGCGCTTAAGGGCTTCGAGGTGACCCTGCAGGATCGCGAGATGAAGTACATCCAGCCTGCGCTCGACCGCGCCCGCAAACTGTACGAAAAGAAGCTGAAATCACCCGAGAAAGTCGGCATGGCGATGCAACGACTGCGCGCGGATGTCGATGGCAGCGGGGTTGCCTCGGCCGATCTGGCGATCGAGGCGATCTACGAAAATGCCGCAGCCAAGGAGGCGTTGTACGCCATCATCGAGCCGCAGTTCCGGGCCGACGAAATCCTGGCCAGCAATACGTCCAGCATCCCGCTGGACGAGTTGCGCAGCAAACTCGATGCACCACAGCGGTTCCTGGGCCTGCATTTCTTCAATCCGGTGGCCAAGATGCCCCTGGTCGAAGTGGTGCGCCATGACAAGCTCGATCCGGCGATCGAAAAGCGCGCGCTGGCCTTTTGCAAGGCGATCGGGAAATTGCCGGTGGTGGTCAAAGGCACTCCCGGCTTCCTGGTCAACCGCATCCTGATGCCCTACCTGCTGGAATCCATGCGCCTGTACAGCGAGGGGGTGCCTGGCTCAATACTCGACCGTGAAGCAAGGAAATTCGGCATGCCGATGGGACCGATCGAGTTGGCGGACTCCATCGGACTGGACGTCTGCGCTTCCGTAGGCAAGGAGTTGGCGCCATTTCTCGGGCTTGAACTGCCACCAGGCATGGACGAAAGACTCGAGGACGGCAAACGCGGCAAGAAAGATGGTCAGGGCTTCTATGCGTGGCAAGATGGCAGGCCGCAAAAGCCCGACGTGGACAAGGACTACGTCACGCCACCCGATGTGCAGGATCGGATGATCCTGTCGATGGTCAATGAGGCGGTTGCCTGCCTGGCCGAGGGCGTCGTCGACGATGCCGACCTGCTCGACGCCGGCGTGATCTTCGGAACCGGCTTCGCCCCATTCCGCGGCGGCCCAATCCAGTATGTTCGCAGCGAGGGCGTCGACGCGCTGACATCGAAATTGGAGTGGCTGGCCGAGCGCCACGGTGATCGCTTCATGCCGAAGCACGGCTGGGATCACCCGACCCTCTCGAAAGATCCCCGGAATATCAACCCGCTGGACATGAGCCTGGACGCCTGAGGGGTGGGAAGGCGCCTCGTGACGCCGCTCGCTTCCCCGCCTCCCCACTCGCGCTGCGCCCGGTCACCACACCAAGTCAGCAGGAACTCCGTCGTCGTCATCTGCATCACCTGCGCCTGGCCCGACCAGCAAGGCCAGCTGACGAGGCTCGATATCGCGCACTTGCACGGCGATCTCGCGAGTGACCAGGAGGTACCTGCCAGCGTGCTGCACCACGCCAAGCTCGCCGGCGTTAAGCGCCGCCAGTTGCCCACCATCGAGATGGATTCGCCGAATTTTTCCGGCGTACTCGAAGTTGCGCACCTGATCGGTGGCGTCCTTGTTCAACGCCTTGCCTTCCAACAGCTGTTGAATGCGCCGTTTGCGTTCGCGCCGCAACTTGGCCTGCTCGGCCGTTTCACGCTCAACCCGCTTGCGCTCGCGAGCATCATCCTGGGTACGCAACGCATACGCCTTGGCGAGATCGATTTCCTGCTGCACCTTGGGCTTGCTCGGCGGCGCGTGCGGCTTGCTGCCGGTCCGCTGTGGTCTGCCGGTCGACACCGAAGCCGGTCGCCTGGGCTCCCGCATCGGCTCGGGTTGCACTTTCTTCACGATGCCGCTCTTGAGCAACTGTTCGCGTAGAGATTCGGCCATGCGAGTATTCCGTAATCGGTGGACCGGGTGAACCCGGATCAGTAGTGTGGCGGGGGCGGTTCGTCGTGCGGGTCGTCGCCCTGCGACACACGCATGGCGGCCATCTCGCCACGCAGGTCACGCAAGGTACGCTCGAGCAGGGCGATGCGTTGAGACTGGTCAGCGTCAGCTGAGGTCAATGCCTGTACCGCGTCGTCGATGAAGGTCAACTTGATCTCCATCTCGTCGAGCCGCCGCATCAATCCATCACCGCCGCCGCTCATCCGGTCACCTGCAGGCTGCGCCCGCGGCCAATGCCGTAATAGGCCAGTCCGGCCTCTTCCACCGCAGCTGGATCGTATAAATTGCGGCCGTCAAAGACGACGTGCGCCGTCAGCGCGGCACGGATAGCCGCGAAATCCGGGCTGCGAAACGCCTTCCACTCGGTGATCACGACCAGCGCGTCGGCGCCGTGCATCGCCGAGTCGGCATCCTCGCACAACACCAGGTCGTCGCGACCGCCGTACAGGCGTGTGGCTTCCTGACGTGCCTTGGGGTCGAACGCGCGCACCTTCGCGCCAGCGCTCCATAAAGCCTCCATCAAAGGCCGGCTCGGCGCCTCACGCATGTCGTCGGTATTCGGTTTGAACGCCAGGCCCCACAGTGCAATCGTCCTGCCGGCCAGCTGTCCGTCGAAGTGTCGCGAGATCAACTCGAACAGCTTGCTCTTCTGCTGGCGATTGACCGCTTCCACCGCGCCGAGCAACTGGGCCCGGTAACCGTAGTCGTGGGCAATTCGTTCCAGCGCCTGCACATCCTTGGGGAAGCACGAACCACCATAGCCGGCGCCAGGATAGATGAAGTGGTAACCGATACGCGGATCCGCGCCGATGCCCTGACGCACCAGTTCGACGTCGGCACCGACGCGCTCGGCGATGTTCGCGATCTCGTTCATGAAACTGATCTTGGTGGCGAGCATCGCATTGGCGGCGTACTTGGTCAGCTCGGCGGAACGCTCGTCCATCACCACCATGCGATCGTGATTGCGGTTGAACGGCGCATACAGCTTGCGCAAGACACCGACCGCCCGCGCGCTTGAAGCACCCACAATGATGCGATCCGGGCGCAGGCAGTCATCCACCGCGGCGCCTTCCTTCAGAAATTCCGGGTTGGACACCACGTCAAACTCGACATCGGCGCCACGTGCAGCGAGTTCCGCCGCAACGGTCTCACGCACCTTGTCAGCCGTGCCTACCGGTACGGTCGACTTGTTGACCACCACGACATAGTGATTCAGGTGCCGACCGATGGTGCGGGCGACCTCCTGCACATACTTCAGGTCGGCGCTGCCATCTTCGTCCGGGGGCGTGCCCACTGCGATGAAAATCAGCTCGCCATGCGCGATCGCCGCCTCCGGAGCGACGGTGAAATCGAGCCGCCCTTCAGCGTGGTTACGTTGCACGATGGATTCGAGACCGGGCTCGTAGATCGGAATGTCACCCTGCTTCAGGCGTTCCACCTTGGTGGCGTCGATATCGACGCAAAGCACGTGGTTGCCCATCTCGGCCAGGCAGGCACCGGTCACCAGTCCCACATAACCCGTACCAAAGATCGTGACCTTCATCATCTTCGCGACGAATCCCTTGAATGTGAACCGCGTATTCTAACGCGGGCAAACGCAGCGCGGCGATGGTGGAAAAGCAGAAGGGCGCGAATCGCTTCGCGCCCTTCTGCATGCCCGTTGGCGATTACGTACTTACTGACCGGCTGGGGGCTGGCCGCCCGGAGCTGCGCCTGCCGGCGTCGGACCGGTCTTGACCAGGGTCACGTCGAAGATCAGCGTGGCATTCGGCGGCATCGGCGGCTGCGGTTCGGCGCCGTAGGCCAGCGATGCCGGAATGAACAGCTTGTAATGGCCACCGACCTGCATCAACTGCAGCCCCTCGCGGAATCCGGGAATGACGTTGGCGACCGGAATCGACGCCGGCTTCGGACCATGCTTGGCAGACGAATCGAACACCTGACCATCAAGGAACGACCCGGTGTAGTCGATTTCCACCGTATCGTTCGGTCCAGGACGGGCGCCGCTACCCGCGGTGATCACCTTGTATTGCAGACCCGAAGCCGTGGTCTTCACGCCGGGGGCGCTCTTGTTCTTCGCAAAGAAGGCGTCGCCTTCGGTTTTGTTCTTGGATGCTTCCTTGGCGCGCTGGGCCTCGAACTTGGCCTGGACATTGGTCATGAAAGCTTCGTATACCTGCTTGGCATCCGCCTCGCTCACCGTCGACTTCTGACCCGACAGCGCTGCCTGCACACCCCGCGCCACCGCGGCCGGATCCATTTCCTCACGCAGGATCGGCGGCACACTTTCACCCATCTTGTAGTAGCCGAACACATAGCTCGCCTTGGTCTTGTCGACGGGGGCGACAGCGCCGGTCTTTGCGGTCTGGGCAATCGCGCCAGCAGTCATACCCAGCGCAACAGCCATGGCAACCGCCGTCAACGTGGGACGCAGAAAGTGCTTCATTCGTAACTCCCTCATGAAATGAATACGCCGGCGATGCCGGCTGGAGCCTCCCTGTGTGGAGGCAGGCCACGCATTGTGCGTTGCCAACCCTGTTCTTGGCAACGGCTCACGCTGAGACTGTCAGTCGGCATAAAGGTTCAGACTCCCTCAGTCGCCGGGAAGCTCCGGCTTGTTCAGGGTGTCCTTCAATGCGGCCTGCAGTCGCGCATGCATCTGCACCAGGCCGCGCCACAACACTACTGCCAGTACCACGCCCGCCACCAGCAAGGAGAGCGCGACACCACGTGGTGGCAGGATCGCCGAGCTCAGCGCGCTCAACAGGATGCCCAACAAGCCCAGCGTGGCCAAGGGGATCAGACGCGCCAGCACGCTGCGGATGGCGTGCGTATACGAGCGGGCAAATCGCTCACGGATGCCGATCTCGGCCAGCAGCATACCCAGCGCTTCCGCCTTGCGGTACACCGCAATTAGCATCGGCAGGGAAAGGAACAACGCACAGGCCCAGATCAAGGTGTGCCGCATTTCGCGTCCGATGCCCAGGCTGGAAAACCAGCTCCAGCCGTGCGCGTTGAGATAGGCACCGGTCATGAACAAAGTCACCACCAACAGGACATTGACCCCGATGTGCCACAGCAGGCGACGGAAGATCGCCGCAAGCGCGGCGTTCTCGTTGACCGGCCGGAGCTGTTCCAGCCAGCCGTTGTAACTGGTCGCCAGCAGGCGCAGTGGCCGTGGAGTTACTGCCCGAAGTCCAGCAACCATGCAATTTGCCGAGCGCGACATATAGGGCGACACCGCCATGCACACGACCGAGACCGCCACCGCCACCGGGTAGATGAAGTCGCTGATCACGCCGAGCGAAAGCCCCAGCGTGGCGATCACGAACGAGAATTCGCCGATCTGGGCCATCCCCAGTCCGGCCCTTAGTGCCGTTCGCGGTTCGCGACCGATGATGAGGAAACCAGCGCTGCACGCCAACGACTTGCCGACCATGACCACGCCCGCAATCAGGAGCGCGGGCAAGGCATATTGCAGCAGCATCGCCGGATCGATTTTCAGGCCGATGGCCACGAAAAACAGTGCGGCGAACATGTCGCGCAACGGCTCGACCAGATGGATCACGCGCCCCACACTGCGCGATTCGGCAACCACCGCACCAGCGAGGAATGCACCAAGCGCTACGCTGAAGCCCATCCATGCCGCCAACAGGCTGGCGCCGAAGCAGATCCCCAGCACGCTGACGAGCAAGGTTTCGTCACTGCCGAACCCCGCCACATAGTCCACCAATCGCGGCAGCAGAAGCAGCCCGAGAATCATCCCGACCACCACAAACAGACCCAGGTGGCCGATCAGCGTGAACGCGGCATCCGCCTGCACCGAGCCACCGATCGCCACTGCCGTGAGCAGGGTCAACATCACGATGGCCAGCATGTCTTCGGCGACCAGCAGCCCCACCACCAGTTGCGCGAACGGCTGCTGTCGCTGCCCATTCTCGGACAGGGTGCGCGTGGCCACCATGGTCGAAGACAGGGAAATGATGGCGCCGAGAAACAGCGCATCCATGCCCTTCCAGCCGAAGGCGCTGCCAATACCAAAGCCGATCCACAGCATCAGTCCGACCTCGCCCATTGCTACCGCGAGCACCCCGATGCCGAGCTCGCGCAGCTTGCGCACGCTGAACTCCAGGCCCAGCGTAAACATCAGCAACACCACACCGAGATTGGAGATATCGTCGATCGTCCGTGCGTCCCCGATCAGCTCACCCGGCGTGTGCGGGCCGATCAGCACCCCTGCCAGGATGTAACCCAGCAACACCGGCTGACGCAGGCGCTGGAACACGATCGTGGTGGCCCCGGCTACCAACATGACCACGGCAAGGTCGCGGATAAAGCCGATTTCCTGCATCGTCCACCTGCGCTGTCACGTTCGTCCTCGCAGCATAAACGACTACCGGGCAAGATCCTGTCCGGCCCTTTGCGAGCACGCGGCAAACAACACCGTGCCGGCGGTCACTGGCGGTCGAGAAAAGGCTTGACGGAATCGTCACCCCACCCTATTCTTCTCGGCTTCCAGCGGCGGGGCCATAGCTCAGCTGGGAGAGCGCCTGCATGGCATGCAGGAGGTCGGCGGTTCGATCCCGCCTGGCTCCACCAACTTAATGTGTCCCC
>JBDTKM010000164.1:0-41444 GCA_039935315.1 Rhodanobacter sp.
CCGGCTTTTGCCAGGTCCGGGGCGTTATGCCGTCTCATCCAAGGAGTCTGTCATGCCACCGATTTCACCCTCGGCATCACTGCAAATGGCATAAACGCATGTGCTGGTCGAACATGATCAGAGTTCCGGTCGGACGTGATCACTCCGCTGATGCCAATCAATGGCGGACGATCTCCATCAGAGGGCCGGTGCCGACCCGTTGCTGCCGGTGACGAGCGGCGGCTATCGGGTAGGCTGATCGCCGACGCTCAGCACTTGGCAATCAGTAGCCGATCGCCCGCAGCCTATCTGGGTAGGAACATGGCTACTTCTTCGCGAACAACTCGTTAAACAGACGCCTGCGCCACCCAATGGCCTGGTTGCGGCTGAATTCCTTGAAAGTTGGCATTCGGCAGGCAGCCGCGGCATCAAGGACATGCTGCTCGAAAAAGGCACAAGCGTCGGGCGC
Organism: Rhodanobacter sp.; assembly: GCA_039935315.1. Classification (GTDB taxonomy): domain Bacteria; phylum Pseudomonadota; class Gammaproteobacteria; order Xanthomonadales; family Rhodanobacteraceae; genus Rhodanobacter. The sequence goes on from JBDTKM010000164.1 coordinate 449, forward strand.
TTCAAAGTCAGCCGTTTGATGGAGGAGCTCGGCTTGAAGGAAGAGAGCGACGCACAGAGGCACTCGGCGCCTGGCTCAGCTGCTCAGGTTCATACGTCCTATCTACCCTGCTTGCAGACTGGTTCTACGCTGCACGTAGCGCAAGACAAGAGCAACACCAAGCCCCAACCCTGCTGCAATCGCGCCAATCAGGAAGACGCTACCGTACCCTGCTCGGTCGGCCAGCAGTCCGGCTACAGGGCCAGTCAAGCCATAGGCTAGATCCTGAAACGCCGCGTAGCCGCCCAGCGCCGTACCGCGCAGATGCGGTTCAACTAGATGCACTACTTCGCGCCCCATGGCTGGAAACACCATCGAACAACCAAGCCCGGTGAGAAAAGCGCCCGCGAAGGCGAACATGGGGTCATGTGCGCTCCAGATTAATACTTGACCTACGGCCTCGATCGCCAGCGAGCCAATCGCCACGGGCAGACCACCAAACCTGTCTGGCAGATGACCTAGGCAGACGCGAACCAGTACGAATCCGGTGCCGAATGCAGTCAGTCCAAGCCCCGCGTGGCTCCAACCCTGATGTATGAAATACAGCACGAAATACGCACCGATAGCGGCGAAGCCGATACCTTGCAAGCAGACCACCGAACCATGCAGCCAGATCCGACGAAGCACGTGGCTGAATGGCGGTCGCTGGGTCTCGGGATGAGCAACCACTCCCGGGATGGTCCAGATCGCCAGCAATCCCAGGCATGGCAGCACTGCGCTGATCAGCATGGCTCCGGCGAAACCGACTTGATGCAAGAGCACCAGCCCGATCGGCCCGCCGAAGGCCAGCGCCCCATAAATGGCCGCCCCCACCAAGGCCAGAACCTTGCCAGATCGTGCTGATCCGGCGATGCCTACGCCCCAAGCAATGACCCCTACGCCCACCAAGCTCTCACCCAATCCAAGCAACAGACGACCGGCGACCAATACCGCAAAGGCCAGCCACGGTCCCTGCTCCGCACCCTGATAAACCACCCCGGCGACACAAGACATCAAGGCTCCGGCGATGTAAAAGCCCAGGCCGCGCGACGCAGCGAACTTGGCACCGCGCCGATCCGACAGCTTGCCTGCATGAGCACGGGTGATGATGGTGGTGAGGAAAGCGATGCCCACGCCGAGTCCAGCCCAGACATTGTCCAAGCCGAGATGGCCGGTCACATACACCGGAATGATCGGCAGCGGAATCGCGACACACAAATACGAGACGAATAGTGTTGCTGTCAGCAATAACAAACGTGCCTGTGCCGGGTCCCGAGTCGAAGACGTATGCTCTTTAGCCATGATCAGTTTCGACCTCCGTTCGCTTTGATCACTTGGCCATTGACCCATCCACTCTCAGGCCCCGCCAAGAACGAGACGATCTGCGCGATATCCTCTGGCTCGCCGAGGCGACCCAGCGGAATGGCATCGATCAGACGCTGGATCACTTCGTCGGAACGGCCCGCCAAAAGCAGCTCCGTGGCCACCGGTCCAGGGGCCACCGCATTCACCGTAATACGCCGGCCGCCGAGCTCTTTGGCCAAGATGTGAGTCATTGCCTCCACCGCGGACTTGGTTGCCGTGTAAGCACCGAGGGTCGGTTGGTAGTGACCAATGACGCTCGTCGAAAAGTTGATGATGCGTCCGCCATCACGCAGACGTTTGGCCGCCTCACGCATGCCGTTGAAGCTGCCGATGAGATTGACGGCTATCAGGCGTTGAAACTCTTCATCCGTCACTTGTGCGAGTGGCGAAGCCAGAGTAATGCCGGCGTTGTTCACCAGTACGTCCACGGTGCCGAAAGCTGCCTCGGCCTCGTCGAAAAGCGCCGCCACAGCAGAAGCATCGGACACATCCGCACGCACAGCCTTGGCGTATCCGCCCGCTGCTTCGATGGCCGAAACCACAGCCTCCGCCTCGGCCACGCTCACGGCGTAATTGACGATCGTCTGAAAGCCATCGGCGGCGAGCCGCGTGGCCAGTGCTGCGCCAATGCCTTTCGAGGCGCCGGTAATGATGGCTGTTTGTTTTGCGTTTGACATGAGATTGCACTCCTTGGAAAACACCACGCATCGGGCTGACACCGAGGCAAGCGCGCTACATGGTTCGAGTTGAGATGACCTTGAGGGTGGTGAGATGCGGCCTTAGCCCAGTTGCATCGACAGTTCAGGGCGTCGCGGAGTAGCGCGGACAGATATCGGTGGCCGGTGATCGAACCTGCGCCAGATACTCCGGGCTGTAATCGGCGTCATCTGCAATGAGCAGGCCGCCTGGGCGGAAATGATCTTGCAGCAAACCCAAAATCTCGGGATAGAGCACCTTCGCGCCATCCAGCAACACGAGGTCAATTCGGCCAGGCAAATTGATGCTGAGCGTCTGCAGCGCGTCACCCTCGCGGGTCTCCACCAGATCGCTCAACCCAGCCTCTGCCAAGTTGTCTCGCGCTTGAGCCACCTTGGATGGCTCGAATTCAGTGGTGATCAGATGAGCGTCGCCGTTGTCTCTCAGCACGGCAGCGAGGCAAAGGGTCGACAGGCCAAACGACGTGCCGAATTCGACGATCGTACGTGCCCCGCTATGGCGTGCCAGCATGTAGAGCAGCGCGCCCACCTCGCGCGATACCGCCAGTGGGAGCGACTTGAGGCGCGTATAGAAATCTAGATAGTCGCTCTTGCTGCGCATCAGCTGGTCCTGTGCTTCATCCGACAGATCGGCCAGTGCCGCATGCGCTTCGGACGAGGCCTCATCAGCTTGTAGAAACAGGCGATCGAGCAAGGGCGCAAGCGGCGCAGTAGTCAGTGTGTTCATGGAGGTTCTCCGAATAGAGGTTGAGCGCATTCCACCCAAAGGCTAAAATGCGACGAATCCGTCGAAATAGAATATGAGTGATTCGTCACAATTTCTATTCGCATTCCCGGACACACGACCTAACCGCTATGACTGACCCCAAAAAACCAAAGATTTCGCAGAGAAAGCAGCCGCAGCAGGCGCGTTCGACCGAGTCCGTCGCCGTCATCCTGGAAGCAGCTACTCAGGTTTTGGCGAAGGAAGGCGCCCACCGCTTCACCACCGCGCGCGTAGCGGAAACTGCGGGTGTCAGCGTCGGCACGCTGTATCAGTACTTCCCCAACAAAGCCGCGATCCTTTTCCGTCTTCAAAGCGACGAATGGCGCGAGACCACCGATCTGTGGCGCAGCATCCTGGAAGACGGAACCAAGCTACCGCTCGACTGCTTGCGCACTTTGGTCGATGCGTTTATTCGCTCCGAATGCGCAGAAGCCGCGATGCGCGTAGCCCTAAATGACGCAGCCCCGCTCTACCGCAAAGCTCCCGAAGCACTTCAACTGAGGGCATCAGCGAAGCAGACGATGCAGGTATTTATGCAGAAGGCATTGCCAAACGAATCCAAAGCAAGCCGAGAAGTAGCGGCCGAATTGATCACGGGAACCCTCAGTGCCGTAGGCAAGCGCTTTTCGGAGGTCCCGCGCACCAAGGCAGAGATCAAGGCGTATGCGGGGGCAATGGGAGATATGTTTTGTGCGTATCTCACCTCGAGAAGCTCAGGGTCAGGTTCCCTTGCAAACATTTGAATGGTCGCGTAGCGGTCAAGACGTGGCCTGATACCGGCGAAGCATTGGGTTCCGGCTTCTACCATCGCGAGCAAGTCATCTCCCCAATGCGTGTTGTTGCAAGCGGCTAATTGAGTGAGAAGATTCGTAGCTAACTCGGCCCGAATGTCACTGACTTAAGGGCAAGCCCATGATCTAAAAAGTGAAGCTGGACTTGCCCAACTCTGGTAGACAATTCGGGCTTCTGAATTGGAACTTCAACCGAACTGGGCAAGCCGATGAAGTAGATCAGCAGAGCCAGTTGTTCGCTATCAGTTGAATCCGCTACACGTAGCTGTCGTTTGTGACCGGCTGCTTTGCGGCATCCCTCTTGAACGGACGTGCGGCTGGAGTTGGCCGGCTGACCACCTTCAGTCAGGTGGTCAGCCGGTTGGCGATGCTGGTCAAGTCGCGTGCCGACACTGGTCAGCTGTGTTGGCAATGCGTGGTCAGTTCGTTGGCAATACGCACGATCGCCACCGTCAGCAACGGGTGGAAGTCGTCCTTCGCGGCTAATCGGCAACGGCGAAGCAACGCTTGCCTACCGAAACGCTCCCCCCCCGCTTGACGACCAAATTCTCACCTCGAATTGTTTGCGCACTTGTATGGAACGCACGCATTTGTCGACGGGCGTCGCACCCTGACCTGATCAGCAACGTAACGCTGACGCGTATCGAACAGCGAAGTGATCTCTGGTTCCCGGACCTCTGATCATAATTGTCCAGCACGCGCACTGTGGCGAAGGTGGGAATGTCGCTGGCGTTTTGCAGCTAGCCACGACGTAATAAAGTCGGGCTAGCAGGTGTCATCCGACCAGAAAACCACAGCATCCTTGGTGATACCGCCGCAGTGGATTCGTGGCGTATGCGTGGCGCCGTTCGACCTTTGTTCCCCTGGATAGGCCCGTGGCGCGGCATCGATCGGTCGCATTTATGATCGTTTATGGTCGAAATCATAATTATGATTTTCGCCATAATTGGCCATAATTAGGCAGAGGCAGTTCGACTTCGCCACCGCATACCAAGCTTGCCGATAGGGCTGAATAGCGGGATCGACTGCTCACTACCAGGCACGATCGACCGGCAGGAATCGCCCCCTATGCGCACGTGCTCAGATGCGGGTAGCGCCAACAACCCACTGCGGTCTCAACCGTAGAAGGCCATCTTGTTCCGGAAGGGTCTAAAGCCTTCCGGAACGGTATCGTTCCAGAATGCCGAAAGCAGCCCTACTGAGACGGAGAAAGGGTCTCACGCGATTGCCTCGCTACGGTCTACCCAGATGACACCATGACTGCATGTGGTGGTCAGCAACGTTTTCAGATGGACGGCCAAAGACGCTGCAATTTGATATAGGCTCGGTTTAGGTGCGCCTCCGCTCCCGCCGCTGGATCGTCCAGCCATGTCTTCGCGGCGTGGCTGAACACCGCCATTCCCACCTGCGAAGCGAGCTTCGCAAGGCTCTCTTCCACGCCGCGGCGGTGCAAGGCCGCCGATAACGCACTTATCAAGCCCGCGGTCTTCGTCAGCACGCGCTCCTGCAAAGCGGGTGTTTCAGCGATGACCTTTTGTCGGGGCTCCGAAAACGAACGGTTCTGCTCAAGCACGGGCAAGACGGAATGGAACGCCCAGAGCAGAGCCTCCATCGGTCCCAGATCTCGGGGGGCACTCAAGACGCTTTCGGCAAGGGCGTCGCGGAATGCCTCCTCTCCGTCGAAGAGGGCCTCCCGCTTGTCTAGGAAGTGCCGGAAGAAGGTTCGCTCCGTGACACCGGCCCTCGCTGCGATCTCGGCCGTTGTAGTCTCGTCATAGCCGCGCTCCTGAAACAGCGCCAAGGTCGCCTGTTGCAGGCGGCGACGCGCCTCTTTTCCACTTCGTGGCATGCAATCCCCAAAACCGTATTGTCATTTGCTGTCTCCACCTACAATATAGTCAGTGACTGACGAAAAAAAGGTGCTGGCACCATGAAGACGCTCCGTTTCCACAATTACGGCGAACCGGCAGACGTGCTGCGACTGGAGAACGCTGATGTTCCGACCCCTGGCGCGGGCCATATCCGCGTGCGGGTACACGCCTGCGGGCTCAACCCTGCAGACTGGGCTCTGTGCCGCGGCATGTTCGCCAGCGAGCTGCCTGGGGGCGTCGGCCTCGACGTCTCTGGAACGGTGGACGCAGTCGGCGAGGGCGTGACAGACGTTCGGGCCGGCGATCGCGTCCTCGGCGTTCCAGCATTCAGAGACTATCCGAGTGCAGGCGCTGCCGACTTTGCGGTCCTGTCGGTCTGGACGTCCGTTCCAGAGGGGCTCGACCTCGTCGAGGCGGCCGCCCTGCCAATGGTGGTTGAGACAGCCTATCGTTGCCTCGGGATTCTCGATGTTGTAGCCGGCAGCACGCTGTTCATTTATGGCGCCGGGACGATGATCGGGTTCGCCGCCGTCCAGATGGCGCTAATGAGGGGCGGCCGGGTGATTGCCGCTGCGGGCGACACCTTCGCCGGGCAGCTCCGTGCTCTGGGTGCCGAGGTCACGCCCTATGGAGACGGCATGGTCGAGCGGGTGCGCGAGATCGTCGGCGGCGCTCCGAACCTGATCTTCGATGCCGGTCCGATCAGCGACGTGCTGTCTGACCTCGTGAGCATTGCCGGCGGCGATGCGCACCGGGTCGTCACGGTCAGCAATCACGGCCCCGCCGCCGAAGCCATGGAGGTCCGCAACAGCTTCGGCGGCGAGCCGGGCTATCCCGCGCTTGGCGATTTCGCGAAGCTTGCCGCCGACGGCCGGTTCAAGGTGCCGGTCGCACGCACCTTTCCTCTCGAGCATTGGCGCGAAGCGCTCGAGCTCAGCCTGAGCGGGCGCGCCCACGGAAAACTCGTGCTCTTGCCAGAGGCGTAGCAAGCAAATCCGCTTTGGATCGCGTGCGGCAGCCGCTTTAGGCTTCGAAATGTCCCTGCGGCTCTGCTGCTACCGGAGCCCAAGTTGAAGACCCGCTGCAGATCGGCCAGCACCGGGTTCGGACGTTCGAAGCCTGGTTCGAGGTCGGCGCAAAGCCGGTCGACGAGACCATTGTAGAGGCCGTGCTGTCGCTGCGAAATCGACAACCTTGAGCCGCGTCTGACGCGGAACGGCTACGACATCCATAACCTGATTGAGCAGTTCGATGCCAAGCCGGCCGAAATCGCCGTCCTCTGCGTGGCGATCTAGCGCCGACCCGTCCGCGCGAAATGCAAGCACCCGGGTAGTGTGCCTGCGCGAAGTGACGAATCCATGTTGCGGCGCAAGCTCGAACGGCAGCTATCTGACATTCCAGTAGAGAGCGTGGAGGTCCGGTTCTGGCCGGTTGCTGGCCGTGGAGATCAGCGTGCAGCTGAGCTGATATCAGCGATTCACCTTTGACAAGGTGCGCGTGGCGGACTCCTGCCGACCCAACTAATTGTTGCAAAGCGGTGTGATATAGAAGTCCACCTTATATAGTGTATATTACCAAGACGAGGTGCCGCAGATTCGGTGTCTTGGCAACGGATGATGCTTGAAATGAGAGAGGTATTTGGCCACGTATACCGACATCTGGAACGCGTGGCCAAGAAAATGAATGAGTGACGGAGTGATGTGGTAGGTCGATCTAAAAGTTTGCAAGTGAGGGTGAGTCGATGTGACTAGCCCGGGCTCGAAAAGAACGATGATTACTTGCAGATGGGGAAATACGTCTTTCGATTTTGCAAAGCAAGCTGAAGTGTGCCGCAGCCGATGTCCCAGGCTGACGTTCTAACACTTTGGCCCAGCGCTGGACTTTCAATATTTATCATCGACACTTATCTATGGTCATCATTGTCCTTCTATTGATAATAATGAAATAGACCCCGTGGAAATCACTCCAGATCGGAGCCCGCACGCTATCCAAAAGCAAGAAAAATACGTTGAATAGTAAAAATACTTTCGACCTGACAATACATATCAAATCATGAATCAGAAATCCATTCCTGCATCCCCATGGTCGCCCCTACGCGTTAATACCTTCCGCTGGCTATGGATCGCTACGCTGGTTTCAAATATTGGCTCCTGGATGCACGACATGGGCGCAGGCTGGCTTATGACCGGCCTTACCACTTCGCCGGTGATAGTGGCTCTGCTACAAACGGCAACTTCGCTTCCTGCCTTTTTCTTGCTATTGCCTTCCGGCGCGCTGTCCGACATCCTCGACAGGCGAAAATACCTTATGTGTGGAAATATAGGCATGAGTGTGGTGGCAATTGCAATTGCTTTCATGACCATCACCGGACTGATAAATCAATGGAGCCTTTTACTTCTGACCTTGATGCTCGGTATCGGCATGGCAATGATCATGCCAACATGGCAGAGTATTATTCCTGAGGTGGTGCCGCGCGCCGAGCTGGGCGGAGCAATTGGCCTGAATACGCTCGGCGTGAATGTCTCCCGTGCCATCGGCCCCTTGATGGCCGGACTCATCATTGCTCATATCGGTACCGGTGCGGTGTTTGTATGTAACGCGCTGAGTTTTGCCTTTATTATTTTCGTGTTGGCGCGCTGGAAACGCGCTGTGCCAGAAACACAGTTGCCCCCCGAGCGCATCAGCAGCGCCATTGCAACCGGGTTGCGATATGCTCGTTATTCGCCGCCGTTGCGTGCTGCGGTTATCCGAAGTATAGGTTTTTACTTTTTTGCAAGTGTCATGTGGTCGCTGCTGCCTTTGATAGCGCGCGTGCATTTAAGAGGTAACGAACAACTCTATTCTTGGCTATATAGTGCGATCAGTTTAGGTGCTGTCGGCAACGTCTTGCTGTTGCCACGCTGGCGCATGATTTTTAATGACGATCAACTACTTACTGTTTCTTCTGTGGTATTCGCTTTCGGCATGAGTGCAACTGCCCTGACACACAACCATGTAGTCGCTCTATTAGCGCTTTGTATGTGCGGAGGTGCCTGGATAACAGTGATGACTTGTGCTCAAACAGCAGCCCAGACAGCATTGCCTAACTGGGTCCGTTCACGCGGCATGGCTTTGTTTTTGACATTTTTCATGGGATCGCTCGGCATAGGACCGGTCGTTTGGGGTAGCGTTGCGCAATACTTCAGCATTTCCACCGCCATGCTTGCGGCGTCAATTGGTGTGGTAGTAGCAACACTTTATACGCGGCGCTGGTGCATCAGCGAAAATGACAATGTGGACCACACACCTTCCCGGCACTGGCTTACACCTGCTCCGAAAATAAGCATCAATCACGAGCAGGGGCCAGTGATGGTAAATGTGCGTTATGAAGTCCAAGCCGAACACATTGAACGGTTTTTACTCGAAGTACAATCACTAGGAAAGGCACGTCGTCGCGATGGCGCAACCTTCTGGCATATCTTTTCCGACACGCAAAATCCCGGCACTTATGTGGAAATGTACGTGGTTAATAATTGGCTTGATCACTTACGTCAGCATGAGAGGATCAGTCGGCACGATGCACGAATTCAAGAAGGCCTAAAAGAGCTTCTACGTCGTGGCAGCGAAGTGCTCGTAACCCAGTTTGTAAATTCTTCGCCCACCAGAGGGCGGCACCGGAATTGAATGCAGTCTTGAGCAAAGCTATCTATGCCATTGCAATCAATTATCCGGAAGCAGTTTGAATGCGATATGGATTTGGAAATCGTGTCGGAGACTGGGAACTTTTCATGCTTTCCGCGCGCGCTTCAGTCTGTGTGCCAGTGGTGATGCGGGTTGTGGCAAGTGATTGAGAACGTGGATGATTGAGGCATTTATGTGTGCTCAATCGCTTGAGTCATTCCACCTTTTCAAAAGGTGCGGCGGCTTTGCAGCAGGACGCAGCCATGCACGCTGTCGATAGCCCTCTGGTCACGTAGTGCGGAGCGGAAGTTGCGGTGTGCCAAGCGTGCGTGCTCGCGCATCAGGGACTCCGCGCGTTCGCCTTGTCTCAGCTCGATGGCTTCGATCACTGAGTAATGATGATCTTGTGCCAGGGTCAGGATCAGCTGGGCCTTGGGCAGTTCGGCTTGCGCCATTACAAAGCTGCTCGGTGAGGCAAACGGCAGGCGGGTTACGCGTTCGTACTCACGGGCTAGCAGTTTGCTGTTGGTCATGCTGATGACCAGACCATGGAATCTTTCGTTGAGCAGCACATATCTCTGAAAGTCGGCGCTGGAAAGTTCTGGCATCGCGATAATGTTGTCGATGCTTGAGAGCAGCTTTTTGGCTTCCTTCAAGAATGATGGTGCTGCGCCCTGTTCGGCCGCACGGCGCGCGGCCATACCTTCCAGGGTACCGCGCAGTTCAATCGCGTCGCGTACGTCGTCTTCGCTGAATGCCTTGATGGCATAGCCGCCACTGGCTAGTGCCTCGAGCAAACCCTCTTCAGCCAGCCGCTGCAGTGCAGCGCGCACCGGCGTGCGCGATGCACCCAAGCGCTGCACCACCACCAATTCAGAGAGGCGCTCCCCTGGTGCGAGCTCGCCGCCAACGATGAGGTCGCGCAGTTCCAGAAGAATGCGGGTGGTCTGGGAGGCGGGTGGTTTAGGTAGATTTGGAAGATGCATGGACGAGTCGTGTCTCCCTCGAATAGAGGATCGGAGCGCTTCGCTTCGGATGGCGAAGTGACTCGGACGGTGGTTGTTCGCACTGGATGTTCAAGGGTTGTCGCCGACGGACCTTCCGAAATGTATACATTTTTCAGGCAAGATCAAATTGATCATGAATTGACCTTCAAAGTCATATCCTGGAGTTGGTAACGATATGCATATAAAACAACACGTTAAGGAAGTTCAATGAGGGCACGAAGAAATTGGATAGAAAGAAGGCTTCCATATAGTGTGCAATTGAAGTATACATTGCTTCGAGGCAGGGCACAGGCGGTGTAGCTCCTGTAGATTGCGCACGATCGAGGGGCGTAGCTTCACTACCGGCAGCGTGTCGAGTGTTCGTGACTGCAGCGGGCAGTCGTCGATACGAGGGCCTTGGACGGCGCCGGTATCGCAGACCCGCAAAACTGGTTCTGCTGAATTCCATTCCATTCCACGAGGTCGCCATCATGTATCCGAAGAACGCTTGGTATGTCGCCTGCACCCCTGACGAGATTAGGGAAAAGCCGCTGGGCCGCAAGGTTTGTGGTGAAGCCATCGTGTTCTTCCGCGGGCAAGAGGGTCGGGTGGCGGCGCTGGAGGATTTTTGTCCGCATCGTGGCGCCCCCTTATCGCTGGGAAGCGTGGTAAATGGTGCGCTCGTATGCGGCTATCACGGGCTCGAAATGGGTTGCAACGGGAAGACGCTTGGTATGCCCGGTCAACGTGTGCGCGGCTTCCCCGCCATTCGGAGCTATCCGGTGATTGAGCGTCACGGCTTCATCTGGGTGTGGCCAGGTGACGCGGCAATGGCTGACGCCGCGGAGATTCATCATCTCGAATGGGCCGACAATCCCGAGTGGGCCTATGGCGGTGGCCTTTACCACATCAAATGTGATTACCGTTTGATGATCGACAACCTCATGGATCTGACCCATGAGAAATATGTTCATGCCAGCAGCATCGGCCAGAGGGAACTGGATGAAGCGATGCCGGTCACGACCACGGAGGGTGACCAGATCGTCACCAGCCGCTTCATGGAAAATGTTGACGCCCCGCCGTTCTGGCGTATGGCGTTACGCGGAAATAATCTCGCCGATGAAGTGCCGGTCGACCGTTGGCAGATCTGTCGGTTTACCGCGCCTAGCCACGTAATGATCGAAGTGGGTGTCGCTCATGCAGGCCAGGGAGGCTGCCACGCCGAACAGAAGCACAAGGTCTCCAGTATCGTGGTGGATTTCATCACGCCCGAAACTGAAACGTCAATCTGGTACTTCTGGGGGATGGCTCGCAATTTCAAGCCCACAGACGATGCTCTGACGGCGACCATACGTGATGGTCAAGCGAAGATCTTCGCTGAAGATCTTGAGGTGCTGGAAGGTCAGCAGGCGAACCTGCTCAAGTATCCTGATCGTCGGCTGCTGCTGCTCAACATTGATGCTGGTGGCGTGCAATCGCGACGGATATTAGATCGCATGATGGCGCAGGAGCGCGAGGCCTCGGATAGTTCGGTAGCGTCCGCGTACGGCACGTCAGAATGACTGCCTCGACATTGAGTGTCCGTGTTGCCCGTAAGGTAGCCGAGACGGCGGATATCAGTACTTTCGAGCTGGTGGAAGCCGATGGCAACACGCTGCCTGATTTTACGGCGGGCTCGCACATCGATGTGCACTTGCCGAGCGGTCTCACACGTCAGTACTCGTTGTGCAACAGCGCGACGGAAAGGCATAGATACCTGATTGGGGTACTGCGTGATCCGGCCTCCCGTGGTGGCTCGACTGCAATGCACGAAGTGGTACAGCCCGGGCAACTACTGAAGATCAGTGCGCCAAAGAATCACTTTCCGCTCATCGAGGATGCAACACGAAGCCTGCTGCTTGCCGGGGGTATTGGTGTAACTCCGATCCTGTGCATGGCTGAACGGTTGGCGCAGATTGGGGCTGATTTCGTAATGCACTATTGTGCACGCTCCCGCGATCGCATGGCGTTCCATCAGCATATTTCACGCACGGAATTCTCAAGTAACGTGCACTTTCATTTTGATGACGAAGAGCCAGACCAGAAGCTGGACCTCGCCGTGTTGTTGAACGCGCCACAGGATGGACTGCATCTGTACGTCTGCGGACCCAGGGGCTTCATGGATGCGGTGCTGGAAACGGCGCGTGCGCATGGTTGGCCAGAGCGTCAACTGCACTATGAGTTCTTCTCCGCCGACGTTGGAACATCCGGTGACAACGCCTGTTTTGAAGTTCGGCTTGCGAGTTCCGGTCAAGTTGTTATGGTGCCGAAGGGCAAGACGGTCGTGCAGGCATTGGCCCAGGCAGGAGTGGAAATTCTGACGTCGTGTGAGCAAGGTGTTTGCGGAACTTGTCTGACCCGGGTGCTCGAGGGTGTGCCGGACCACAGGGATCTGTATCTGACGCCAGAGGAGCAGGCCGCGAATGATCAGTTTACCCCTTGCTGCTCACGCTCGAAGTCGCCGGTACTGACGCTTGATCTCTGACAGCGAACTACTCCAATGGGCACTGGCGATAGGCATCATGATCTCCGGTGGCACTTGTGATCGTGACTGCGCTGCTGACGCTGACGTCGATGGCGATTCGTGTCTGAGTCCACAGGACGACTGATCGTCGCTGGTTGCTGATCGTCGCTGGTTGTCGCATGAGCGCGATCCCGCAAACCTTATCAAAGGCATCGCACTCAATTCAAGGCGAACCAAGCTCCACTAAACCGCGCCATCATCCCAGTTGACCAATGATCCGCGTCGTGACTTGAACAGCCACGTATCATCTACTCGGACGAGATTGTCGCGGAACCCACCGACCAGTGGTGCCATCTGAGCTGGGCCTGAAAATGCCCCCGTGGTGCCGCGGTACAAAACGATGTAGCTGATAGCGTGGGCTTCGTTTGGGTTCACTAGATCGACCACGACATTGCTTACAACATGCCGCGTCAGACGTCTCGGACGGTTCTGAAAGGATTTAAGGATGCTCTCGCGCCCCTTGATCGGATGTTCCGGATCGGAAGGGCGCGCAAAGCTGCCATCCAAGGTGAACAATGAAACCAGTTCTTCGTAGTGGCCGGCATCGCTCAGTAGCGCGAAGCGCCGGATTTGGCGCTCACAATGATGTTCGGCCAGATGCCGCTCGTGTGCATTCGATAGGGTCATATGCGGTGCCTCTCGGTGGGGGTTGCCAACCACGATGCCATAGCCGAGCTGACAACATCCGGAGCCTCCAGTGGAGCCATGTGGCCGCTGTTCTCAAAAATCACCAGGCGTGCGTCTGGGATCCGCTGCGCCATGAAGTGATGTTGTTCGGGGGGGCTCCATGCGTCCTCGCGCCCTACGCCGATCAGGACCGGACAGCGCAGACCGGGCAGCATCTCTGTCGCGTCTGGACGATCGAGCAGGGCGCGTACTTGTCCAGCGAATATGGCAGGTGTCATCCGCTCGACCATGCTTGTCAGTATTGGTAGAAGCGTACTTCCGGCGAGATGGTCCGGATGAAGCATCGGTGGCAGCCAGCGCGCAGCTAGAGCTGCCATGCCGTGACGATTGGCCAGGTCGATCAGCTCTTGCCGCTTTACGGCTTCGCCAGGCTGCACCGGATGTATACCCGTATCCATCAGTGCAAGACGTTCGACGCGTTCCGGAGCGATACGAGCCACTTCCAGCGCAACACGCGCACCCATCGAGTGCCCGGCCAGTGAAAAAGTCACCGGCGCGTTGGCCAGTACATGTCGAGCCATCGCAGGGATGGATTCGAACCCGCGAAAATCCATGGCTCGAGTAGTGGCCAGAGTGGAAAGGCTTCGGACTTGCTGATCCCAAATGGTTTCGTCGCAAAGCAAGCCGGCGAGCAAGTACAGGGCAGGACGTTGCATGGCGCGCTCTCATTGAGATTGAAGGATACAAATCTGACAGTGGTGGCTCGTGTGTCACCGCAATCTGAAATTGATGCTGCACAGCAGCGTGCGAAAGAAGGCACACTTATATAGTGTCGCCTTACACGGTACTCCAACGCGGATTTCAACACCACGAACATGATGTCGAAGCTAGGGGATGATGTTGGCAACGAGTGGGGTCTGAGGTCACCTGTTCATATGCCTGGAGTGCTGGGATGAGAGAACGAATGAGTGAGTGAGCGACTAGCGCGAAGGGTCGAACTAAATTTCTGAAAGTGAAGGTAAGTCGCCGCGACTAGCCTAGCTCGACGACAAAACGATGAATACTTCTGGAGGGGAGCAACATGTCTGTCAATTTTACAAAGCGCACTCGCATGCATGACGCAAGCTTGAATGGTCTTTCTACGTCAGCAATGGCGATGGCGCTATTTATGGCGTTGTTCGCGGGCAATACTCTGGCTCAGGAAGTACCAGCAGCAGATGCGGCCACGCCCAAAGCACCGGCTCAGAGCGGCATAAATGCGCAGGAAGCACCTGCAGCCGATGCGGCCGCGCCAAAGGTTCCTGCTCACGGCGACAAAAAGGCACCAGTCGCGTCGACGCTTGAGGAAATAGTCGTGACCTCGACCTTTCGCACGAAAAATGTGCAGAAGGTTCCCATCGCGATCACTGCAATCAATGCTGACATGATGGAGTCCCGTGGCATGACCAGCGTGCTCGATGTGGCAGCGTCGGCGCCCAACGTGACTCTCGCGCCGGCATCCGCAAGTTACGGTAGTGGTGTTGCAGCTTCAATCCGCGGCATCGGTCAGTACGACTCAAGCTTTGCGTTGGAGCCAGGCGTCGGCATGTATGTCGACGACGTTTATCAGCCGACTTTGATGGGCTCAATGTTCGATCTTCTTGACCTGGACCGTGTAGAAATTCTCCGTGGTCCACAGGGGACACTCGCTGGCAAAAATTCGATTGGGGGCGCGGTCAAGCTGTACTCGAAGAAGCCCAGTGAAAACGTCGACGGATTCCTCTACACAGCGATCGGATCCGACAACCGCCGGGACATCCGCGGTGGTGCCAGTTTCACCGTGGTTCCAGAAAAGCTGTTCGTGCGCGTCTCTGCTGTAGCAAAAAAGCAAGATGGCTACATGACGCGCTACAGCTACGCGTGTGAGCACCCAGGCACCGGCAAACCCACCATTTCTCCCGATTGCAAAATTGGTGCTGACGGCGGGGAAAATGCGACGGGCTTGCGTGCGGCCGCGCGCTGGCTCCCGACGAACAAACTTGAAGTGAACTTCATTGCGGACACTAGCGAAGACAATACCACGCCCACGCCCGCCAAGTTGCTGGCCGGCAATCCACGTTACGTCAACGATGCAAGGTATGTCAGCTACGCGACTTACAATAGCCCGTCCAAGGGCTATTCTGTGCCAGCCAAAAGCGTGATGAGCTCAAAGGGTGCGTCCGCCCACGTGGATTACTCATTCACCGACGACGTAAAGTTGACCTCGATCAGCGCCTACCGCAATTATTCCAATGATTACGGAGTGGACAGCTCTGGTGGTCCTGATGGCACATACCTGCAGCACTGGGACAACGGCTATCACTTCTTCAGCCAGGAATTGCGTTTGAACGGCAACCTGTTTGCTGGTGCTTTGGACTACACAATCGGTGCTTACTACTTCGACGGAAATGGCTTGTCGGACTCGGTGGTCGATATTCCGAGGTTGTACACGCTTCAACATGACTTAACGGCTGCAAAGAGCAAGTCTGGCTTCCTGCATACGGTTTACCACGCCACCGACCGGATCGATCTGTCGGCTGGTGTCCGCTATACAGATGAGTCCAAACGCTACCAGTTTGGCCGCACGAACCCGATCACATTTCTCCCCACAAACACCATTGACGGCCAGGTTTCCACCTATAGCGGCAGCAAAGTTGATACCCGGCTGAGCGCAGACTACAAGTTCAGCGACGCGACCATGCTCTATGCGACGTATTCGACCGGGTTCAGGGGCGGCGGCGTCAATCCCAAGCCCTTTGTGCCCAGCCAGCTCACCTCATTTTTGCCGGAAACGCTCGACGCCTATGAACTAGGCTTCAAATCCGACCTGATTCCTCGCGTCCTGCGCTTGAACGGCGCTGCGTTCATTAACAAGTACAATGACATTCTGGTCACCATCACCAACGGCTATGGCGGATTCCCGGTTTCCGCGTTGCCCCTCAACGCAGGCAAGGCGGAAGTGAAGGGTGCGGAGCTGGAACTTACCGCATTCCCAATCAAAGGGCTGGCGATCGACAGTTCGTTCAGCTACCTCAACTTCAAGTACACGTCACTCAGTGCGGCGGCCCTGGCGTCAAAGATCACGTATGACGATGTGACGCCATATACGCCCAAGCTGAAGGCTTCGGTTGGTATCCAGTATGAAATCAGATTGGGAGCCGGTTTACTTGTTCCGCGTCTGGATGCCAATTACAACGCCAGCTTCTTCACCAATGGCAGCAACACGCAGCTCGGTCGGGTGAATTCCAGCACTGTCTTCAACACAAGCCTCAACTGGCGCCCCTCCAACTCCAATTGGGAAGGGACAGTGGCTGTGAGGAATCTCACCAACAAGTACTACTACCTCAATAAGCAGGACCTGCTGTCAGCATCCGGTATTGCCACCGGAACTCCGGCACGGGCTCGCGAGTGGATGCTGAGTCTTCGCTACAACATCTATTGATCGCATCGATGGGCTTGGGTGCCAGCGGCGTCGCCCTGGTACCCGATTTCCTGCTTTCGCGAAGATTTGTTGGTGAGGGCGATCGAGTGACTCCAAATATGGATTTGCCGATGTCATCTGTGCGGTCAGTAGTACATCGTGCATCGCCGGCTTCTGGTGCGAGATGTTCCGCAAACCGTTCGCCAAGAACTTTTCAATGTAGAAGAAGGCGGACCCAGTTCTCTTGACTTTTTATTTCTACTTTATATAAGTGAGCTTTATATAAGGTATAGTATAATTGATATCGATCTGAAGGATGGACAAAATGGAAGTTCAAATGCCCGACAACAGCAGCACCGAAAACGCCCCTGTCCTGATCGAATTTGATGACGGCATCGCATGGGTCACGATGAACCGACCGGAAAAGCGCAATGCGATTAATCCCGGCATCGTCTACGGGATGCTGGATGCACTGAATGCCCTGGAAACGGATGACCGTGTCAAGGTGGTGGTCATAACCGGTGCCGGCGATTCGTTTTCAGCTGGTATGGACTTGCGGGAATACTTCCGTGCCACCGACAACGATCCAGTAGAGCGCGCCCGCCTGTTCCGCGCGAACGGCGACTGGCAGTGGCGTCGTCTTCGTCATTTTGCCAAGCCGACCATCGCGATGGTCAATGGTTGGTGCTTTGGCGGGGCGTTCACCCCACTGATTTCCTGTGATTTGGCCATTGCCGCTGACGATGCGATCTTCGGCCTGTCAGAAATCAATTGGGGCATCATTCCTGCCGGTGTGGTCAGTCGAGCAGTGGCCTCCGTGATCGGCGAGCGTCAGGCGATGTACTACATCATGACGGGTGAGAAATTTGACGGAAACCGGGCCGTCGAGATCGGATTGGTTAATGAGGCCGTGCCACGCGATCAGCTGCGTGCACGAACCGCCGAGCTCGCGCGGGTATTGATGGAAAAGAATCCCAACGTGCTGAAGCAGGCCAAGATCGCCTATCGTCAGGCGGCAGAAATGAGCTGGGACCAAGCTGCGGACTACCTGATGGCGAAGTCGGCGCAGTCGATCCTCGAAGATCCGGAGCGTGGTCGTGACACTGGCATGAAGCAATTCCTCGACGACAAATCTTATCGTCCGGGACTAGGTGCCTATCGCCGCGATCCCAAAGGCGGCTGATGATGGACTGGAATCCTATCCGGAGTAGTTCAGCTCATGGCGTTTGAAGAGCAGGTAAGTGGTGCCATCAATGTCCTTTCTAGCCGCGTACTTACGCGACTGTTGGCGCCGCGATCCATCGCGGTGGTGGGCGCTTCCTCCGAGCGGGGCGCGGTCGGTGGTCTGGTGCTGTCCAACCTTGAGCGCTTCGGCTATGGCGGTAGCGTGCACTTGGTTAGCCGCACTCGCGACGAAATTAACGGCGTTGCTTGCGTCAAGACCATCGACGAGTTGCCCGAGGGCATCGACGCGGCGATCCTCGCGATTCCCCAGGCGGGTGTGCAGGATTCCATCGAGGCATGCATCCGCCGCAGTATCGGTGGCGCGGTGGTGTTTGCATCGGGCTATTCTGAAATGGGAGAGCGGGGTGCTGCCGCCCAGGCCCTATTGACTGCCACCGCCTGCGCGAACAATTTCGCCCTGTTGGGACCTAACTGCATGGGTCTGGTCAATTTTTCTGCGGGTGTGCCGCTTACATTCGAACCGCTGCAGCCACACGTTTGCGGCAGCATGCGTCGGATCGGCATTGTCACCCAAAGTGGCGCGATGGCTGGCAATTTGCGGCAGGCGTTTCTGTCGAAGGGCTTACAGGTAGCGTTCGCCGGTTCCACTGGCAACGAAGCGGTCCTTGGTGCCGAAGACCTAGTGGGTCATTTGATCGACAGTGATGCGGTCGATGTGGTTGCGATATTCGTGGAAATGATTCGCAAGCCGCAGGTGTTTCTTGAGACAGCAGTCCGTGCCCGTGCTGCGGGCAAGCCCATCGTGCTGATGCATCCGGGTCGAAGCGTGAAGGCTCGCGAGGCTGCCCAGTCGCACACCGGCGCGCTGGCTGGTGATTATGAGTTGATGCGGACTCTGGTAGAGCGTGAGGCAGCGATTGTCGTGCCTTCGCTGGACGAACTGTTCGATACCGTCGCGATCCTCGCGCGCTACCCGGCCCCGGTGAAGGGCGGCGCGGTGGTGGCCTCCAACTCGGGTGCAATCCGCGGCATTTCCTTGGATGCCTGCGAAGAGATGGGACTCGAATTTGCTGTGTTGAACGAGGTGACGGTAACGGCAATCAAGGCGGTGTTACCGGATTTTGCGACCGTCGACAATCCGCTGGATCTGACCTCGCAAGGTATGCAGCGTCCGGAAATTTTCGGTCAAACCGCGCAGGCGATTCTCGCCGACGCCAACGTCGGCAGCTTTGTGGTGCCCTTGATGGGAGGTTCACCCAAACAGCAGGCTGACAAGGCTCGCTCGTTGTTGCCTGCATTGGCGGGTACGGAAAAGCCAGTGGTGTTTGTCATCATGGGTGATGAAGCGCCCTTGGGTGAGGAGTTCCTGGCGCTTGTTCGTGAAAGTGGCGTACCGTTCCTGCGTTCGCCCGATCGCGCGTTGCGCGCGATGACTCATGTACATCGGCGCGGAGAACTGGTTGCTGCGGCACAAGTGCGGGCCCCTCATGCCGCCGTTGACATCGACACGCTCGTGCCAGCGGGTCCCATGGCCGAATACAAGGGTAAGGCGGTGCTGCAGGCCATGGGTATTGCGATTCCAGCAGGTGGGATTGCTCACTCGGTGGACGAAGCCATCGCCGTGGCCGCCCGTATTGGATATCCCGTAGTGGTCAAGGCGCAAGCCGATGCGCTGACCCACAAGAGCGATGTCGGTGGCGTCGCCGTTGGACTAAGAGACGAGGGCGCTTTGCGTGTGGCTTGGGCAACGATGCAGGCGCGCGTGGCTCACGCGTGCCCGGAAATCGTGCTTGATGGTCTGCTCGTCGAAGCCATGGCCAGTCCGGGACTTGAACTGGTTATCGGTGCGCGGCGAGATGCGGACTGGGGGCTGGTGATGCTGGTCGGTTTGGGTGGTATCTGGATTGAGGTCCTTAAGGATGTGCGTTTGCTTGCTGCGGATATCGATGAGGCGCAAATCATCCTTGAGCTGCGTAAGTTGAAGGGTGCCAAGTTGCTTGATGGTGTGCGCGGCAGTGCGGCTGTCGACCTTGCGTCGGTGGCGCGGGTCGTGCGTCGACTCTCAGATCTGATGGTGGCGCAGCCGACGATTGCTGAGGTGGATATCAATCCGCTGGTCGTTCACGAAGTAGGCAGCCATGCAGTTGCCTTGGACGTGCTGATCGTAGGCGGGGTAGCCACAGGCGGTGCCGGTTAGGTCGGAGCAAAGTGGCGCTTCGTGATTTCAAATTGGTAGACCGTTGAACAGGGGCTTTCGTTCTTCAACGTGTCTGATCCGGCACAAGCGCGTATCTGGCGACGCCAGCAGCGGTGCAAGTGATCTATTGATGAAGGCAGACCCATGAACGAACAGCTTCAAATGGAACACGTTTTCGACATCCGCATCGATTTCGACATGCGCAAGCTCTTTGGACCCATGGTCGACGGCAGCCAATCCGGTTTCACTCAGGTGGGTGGCGGAACCATCACCGGACCCCTTTTGAATGGCACCGTGGTACCCCACGGCGGCGCCGACTGGGCGACCGTGCGTGCGGACGGCGTGATCGATCTTAATGCCCACTACCTGCTGGAGACTGATGACGGCACCACGATCTACATCCAGAATCGCGGCTATCTGATTCCCGGCGATCGTCCGCCTGGCTCGACCGCAATGGTGCAGCCGAAGTACTTCCGGGTGACACCCACATTCAAGGTGCCGGTGGGCCCGCATGACTGGCTCACCCGGACTGTGATCGTCGGTACCGCCGAGCGACGCAGCGATCCGGATCATTCGCTGTTCCGTTACTTCGCCGTCAAATAGGCAGGACGGCCGTGCAGAAGCATTACGACTTCATCATCGTCGGCGCTGGCTCAGCCGGCTGCGTGCTGGCCAACCGCCTTACCGCATCTGGAGACCACTCCGTTTTGCTGCTGGAAGCAGGCGGTCAAGACCGGCTGCCTTTCATGGCGATGCCGCTGGCCTTCCTGAAAATCTGCCGCGACCCCCGCGTAGGGTGGGGCTACACGAGCGAGCCGGAGCCGTTCGCCGACAACCGTCGTATATGGGTGCCGCGCGGAAAAGTGCTGGGCGGCTCGTCGTCGATCAACGGCATGCTGTATGCGCGTGGCCAGCCGCAGGACTACGACGACTGGTCTGCGCTGGGCCTCGAAGGCTGGAGCTATCGCGAGATATTGCCGTACTTCCGTCGCGCCGAAGCGAACTGGCGCGGGCCGTCGATCTGGCATGGTGGCGATGGCGCCATGCAGGTGGTACCGCACAAGACGGATGACGTTCTTTTCCCCCGCTTTGCCGCGGCGGCACAGTTGCGTGGCTATCCGGTACTCGATGATTTCCACGGCGCTGATGCCGCTGGCTTTGGTTCGCCGGATCTGAATATCCAGAACGGCCGTCGCGGAAGCACCGCAACGTGTTATCTGCGTCCAGCCCTGGCGCGACCGAATCTTGCCGTTGCGACCCACGCCCATACGACGCGTTTGCTAATGGATGGCTCTCGAGCTGTTGGCATCGAATACGTGCAGGATGGCAAGTTGCTGAAGGCGAGAGCCGGCAGTGAAGTCATCCTCAGCGCGGGTGCGTTGAACACGCCGCAGTTGTTGATGCTGTCGGGTATCGGCGCGGCTGACGACTTGCGCGGGCATGACATCGATGTGCATACCGATCTGCCCGGTGTCGGACGCAACTTGCAAGACCATCATTCGCTGCGTGTCGAATTCGAATTCGCTGATACGGTGGGATTCGACTCGCAGCTTCGTTTCGACCGTATGGCGCGTGCGGTGCTGGAATGGAAGTTGTTCCGGCGCGGCCCTGCAGCAGATCTTCCCGTCAGCGGTCTCTGGTTCCACCACAGCCGTGGCGGACTGGACCGACCTGACGCGCAAACTTTGTTCAGTCCAACGGTTGGCGATGCCCACCTGTGGTTTCCGGGTGTGCGCAAGGGGCGCGGTCACATGCTTTCCACCGCTACGGTGCGTCTGCGCCCGGACAGCCATGGTCAATTGCAGCTGCGTTCCGGCCACGCGATGGACGCGCCGAAGATCCACTTCAACATGCTGGCCGAGGAAAGCGATCGCGCCTTCTTCCGTCAACATGTGCGGACGATCCGCGAGTTCATGGATAGCGCTTCGACGCGGACGCTAATCCGCCGCGAGGTCGTCCCCGGCAGCGCGGTTCAGACCGATGCCGAGATCGACGCCTTCGTCCGCCGGGCCATCGGCACGGCATTCCACCCGGTGGGTACCTGCGCCATGGGTACAGGGGGGGATGCGGTCGTGGATGCACAACTGCGCGTACGAGGTATCGATGGCCTGCGCGTGGTGGATGCCTCGGTCATGCCCCGGATCATCGGGGGCAACACCAACGCACCGACCATCATGATCGCCGAGAAAGCGGCCGATCTGGTGCTCGGAAACTCTCCGCTCCCTCCTGCGCAGTTGCCTGCAGCAAGAAACGCACTCACCGCTTGATCAATGTAGAGGCTTCAGCATGACGACTCCCACATCCCCCACCATCGGCAAGGCCGACTATCGGCGCATAGCGGCCGAAGAAGCTTGCTGCCCGCCGGAAATGCTTGGCATCTACCGCAAGCTGATCGAGGAAAAGCGGGTCGACGATCCGGGCTTCAACACCATGATGGGCTTCTATCTGAGCAGTTCGAGCGAACGGGCCCAGATCATCTCCAACCAGCTGTCTGACCTTGGCGCACAGCGTCTGGCGCACATGGACGCGGCTGGCATCGACCACGCGATCCTGGCGCTCACATCACCTGGCGTACAGGTCATGGAAAAGGCCGAAGGCACGGCGTTCGCCACCTATGCCAACGACTGGCTGGCCGAGGGTATCGCCAAGCATCCAACCCGCTATTCCGGCCTTGCCGCGTGCGCGCCGCAAGACCCGGCTGCGGCGGCAAAGGAGATCCAACGCGGCGTGACCAAGCTCGGCCTCAAGGGTGTCATCATCAATTCGCATACGGCCGGCGAGTATCTGGACGACCGTAAGTTCTGGCCGATTTTCGAAGCCGCCGAAGCACTCGACGTACCGATCTATCTGCACCCGAATACTCCTTCGAAGGAGATGATCGGCCCATTCCTCGAGCGCGGCCTGGATGGTGCGATCTTCGGCTTCTCCGTGGAAACCGGACTGCACATGTTACGCATCATCACCGCCGGCGTGTTCGACCGCTTTCCCAAGTTGCAGATGGTGCTAGGGCATACCGGTGAGGCGTTGCCGTTCTGGCTGTACCGGCTGGACTACATGCATCGGGCGGGCGTGGTATCGAACCGCTACGACACCATGAAGGCACTCGACCGCAAGGTCAGCGACTACCTGCGCGAAAACGTCAACTACACCAACAGCGGCGTGGCATGGGAGCCGGCGATCAAGTTCATCCAGGATGTCATTGGCGTCGATCGGATGATGTACGCAATGGACTATCCCTATCAGTACCAGCCGGGTGAGGTTGCGATCCTTGACCAGATGAACATGAGCGACGCGGACAAGAAGAAATTCTTCCAGACCAACGCCGAACGCCTCTTCAAGCTTTGAGTCCGGCGATCCCGGCAGGAACGACCATGGATTACCCCGAAATCAAGATGTACATCGACGGCGAGTGGGTCGGCGCAGAAGGTCGCGTCACCCAGCCAGTCGTCAATCCCGCCACGGGCGAGGTGATCGGCCAATTGCCACATGCGACGTCTGAAGACCTCGACCGGGCGTTGGCGTCCGCGCAGCGTGGCTTTGCCTTGTGGCGTGAAAAGAGTGCGCAGGAGCGCGCCCATGTCCTGCGTCGTGCCGCCAACTGGCTCCGCGAGCGCAGTGAAAGCGTCGCCCGCATCGCCACCATGGAAGAAGGCAAGGTGCTGGCCGAGACTCGTGTCGAGGTCCAGGCGGCAGCGGATTGCCTGGAGTGGTATGGCGAAGAAGGTCGCCGTGCGTATGGCCGCGTGCTGTCGCGTACCCGCGGTACGCGCAGCCTGGTGGTCAAGGAGCCGGTCGGGCCGGTCGCCGCTTTCGCTCCCTGGAATTTTCCGCTTGGCAACCCGGCCCGCAAGCTCGGTGCACCAATCGGTGCCGGTTGCTCGGTGATCATGAAGCCGCCAGAGGAAGCGCCGGCATCGGCGATGCTGGTCGCCCAGGCGCTGATCGAGTCGGGCCTGCCCCCCGGTGTGATGAACATTGTCTATGGCGTGCCGGATACCGTGTCGCGGCACCTGCTCGCGTCGCGCATCATCCGCAAAGTATCGTTCACCGGTTCTACCGTGGTCGGCAAGCATCTGATGAAGCTGGCGGCCGACAACGGCCAGCGCACCACAATGGAGCTGGGCGGCCACGCCCCGGTAATTGTCTTCGATGATGCCGATGTCGACCTTGCACTGAACCTGATGGTCGGCAGCAAATACCGTAACGCCGGCCAGGTGTGTATCGCCCCCACACGCTTCTATATTCAAGAAGGGATCTACGAGCACTTCGTGGCGGAATTCACGAAGCGCGCTGCTGCGATCACTCTGGGCAACGGTCTCGATGGCATCAGCCAGGTCGGCCCGATGGCCAATCCGCGCCGCCTCACGGCAATGCGTGAATTGATCGACGACGCGAAGCAACGCGGCGCGAACATCCGCACTGGTGGCGAGCAGATCGATGGGCCGGGCTTCTTCTGGCAGCCGACGGTGATCAGCGATCTTCCGCTGGATGCACGTCTGATGAACGAAGAGCCGTTCGGGCCGATTGCGCTGATGTCGTCATTCAAGACCTTTGACGAGGCCATCGAACAGGCCAATCGCCTGCCTTACGGTTTGGCCGCCTATGCCTTCACGCGCTCGGCGAAGACCGCGATGCTGGTGGGCGACGCACTCGAGGCCGGCATGATCGGCATCAATAGCGTGATGGTGGGCGCGGCCGACGCGCCGTTCTGCGGAATCAAAGACAGCGGCCACGGCGTGGAAAACGCGGTGGAAGGACTGGAGGCCTGCCTGATAGTCAAACAGATTACCCAGGGCTGATCTGCGCTGACTGCCGCAGCGCGCAGGTAGCTACTGACAGTATCAAAACCCCTTTCGAGACTATCCGGAGTGAACCCCATGATTGAGACTCAGTTGCTGATTGATGGCGGTTATGTCGCGGCCGAAGCCGGTGCGACCTATGAACGTTTGAATCCGCTGGACGGCAGCGTGGCGACCCGTGCCGCAGCTGCGAGCGCAGCGGATGCGGTCAAGGCAGGTGATGCGGCTGCGGCGGCGTTTGGCATGTGGTCAGAAACCGGTCCGAATGCCCGTCGCGCTCTCCTGCTGAAAGCCGCTGACGGATTTGCTGCGCGCGCAGATGATTTCGTTGCCGCCATGAAAACGGAAATCGGCGCGACTGAGGGCTGGGCGCGCTTCAACGTGATGCTTGCCTGCGGCGCGCTGCAGGAAGCTGCCGCGCTGACAACGCAGGTTGCTGGCGAAACTATTCCGTCCGATCGCCGGGGTAGCCTGGCCATGTCGATCCGCCAGCCGGTTGGCGTGGTGCTGGGCATCGCGCCCTGGAATGCACCGCTTATCCTTGGCACGCGCGCGGTGGCGTTGCCGCTTGCCTGCGGCAATACGGTGGTGTTGAAGGCATCGGAAGTGTGCCCGTGCACGCATGGGCTGATTGGTGAGGTGTTTCACGATGCAGGGTTCCCCGCCGGCGTGGTGAACGTCGTTACGAATGCCCCGGCCGATGCGCCGGCGGTGGTGGCGGCTCTGATCGCACATCCGGCTATCCGAAGGGTCAACTTCACCGGGTCGACCAAGGTCGGTCGCATCGTTGCCGAACTCGGCGCCAAGCACCTGAAGCCGGTGTTGCTGGAATTGGGCGGCAAGGCCCCGCTGCTGGTACTCGACGACGCGGACCTCGATGAGACCGTCAAGGCTGCTGCCTTCGGTGCGTTCATGAATCAGGGTCAGATCTGCATGTCGACTGAGCGTCTGATTGTCGACGCCAGCATCGCCGATCGCTTTGTCGAGCTGTTTGCCGCCAAGGCAAAGACGCTGACCGCTGGTGATCCGCGCGTGGGCACGGCTCCGCTGGGCGCGGTGGTCAGCCAGACGAGCATCGCCCACGTCAATGAACTAATCGACGATGCGGTGGGCAAGGGCGCACGCATCGTTGCTGGTGGCAAGGCCAACAGCTTGCTGATGGATGCTACGGTTCTGGACGGCGTGACGCCGGAGATGCGGATCTATCGCGAAGAGTCGTTCGGACCTGTGGTGGCGGTCATTCGCTCCAACGGCGATGAAGAAGCGCTGCAGATCGCCAACGACAGCGAGTATGGATTGGCGGCGGCGGTATTCACGCGAGATATTGCTCGCGGCCTGCGTCTCGCCAAGCGGATTGAGACCGGCGTCTGCCATATCAACGGCTCGACCGTGCACGACGAAGCACAGACGCCATTCGGCGGTGTCAAGAATAGCGGCTACGGGCGGTTCGGTGGCAGGACGGAGATCGCCGAATTCACCGAGCTACGCTGGATCACGATCGAAACACTGCCAGGGCATTTTCCGATCTGACGCTCATCTCACTTGTGCCATTGACAGTTCACTGACAGGACACATTCCGTGCCGTGCTCGTGACGCTCGCCCCTTGGGTATCGAGCGTGCACATGGCAGCTAGGCAACACTCGACCAACAGGTTTAAACCATGCCAACCACAGCTTTAGATAAACGCTCCTCAGGCGCGCCAGCGGATTCGCAAGCTGCCGGAAAAGGCGTCGGCCGCTACAAATGGTGGGCGCTCTTTCTGTTGATCCTGACTTACGCATCCAACTTCATGGATCGCATTGTCGTCGCTACGGTCGGTCAGGCGATGAAGCTTGACCTCGACCTGAGCGATCTGCAGCTAGGCCTGCTCGGCGGTATGGCATTTGCTTTTTTCTATGCCGTACTTGGTATTCCGCTGGCTCGCCTTTCCGAGCGCTTCAATCGAGTGAAGATCATCGCTGCCTGCACTTTGCTTTGGTCGGCCATGACCACGCTTTGTGGGTTCGCGCAGCACTATACCCACTTGCTGCTTTTTCGCATTGGCGTGGGCGTCGGCGAGGCAGGCAGCACGCCTGCCGCGCATTCACTACTGGCCGACTACTTTCCCTCGGGACGTCGCGGCACGGCGTTCGCACTGTATTCACTGGGTGTGCCGATCGGGGCGATCATTGGCGCGTTTGGTGGCGGATGGATCGTGCAGAACATCGGTTGGCGCGAGGCGTTCATCTACATGGGTGCGCCAGGCATCGTGCTTGCCGCGCTGGTGCTGTTCACCGTGCGCGAGCCCGAGCGTGGTTCCACAGATAGCCTAGTTGGCGCCGCCGCGGTACCTCCGTTTAGGGCCGTGCTGCGGTTGCTCGCGCGCAAGAGCACCTTTCTGCATTTGGCGTTTGGCTGTGCCTTGATCGGCTTTGCCAATTTTGGCATCAACATGTTTATACCTATCTTCTATTCCCGCGTATTCCACATGAGTTACGCGCAGGCAGGCTTGGCTTTCGGTGTGATCACCGGTGTCGGTAGCCTGATAGGCACCATGCTCGGTGGCTATCTCGCCGACTGGGCGGGCAAGCGTGATGCACGTTGGTATCTATGGGTGGTGGCAATCGGGGTGGGTGTCGCCGCGCCGCTGTACATGCTCGCCTTCATTCAGTCCAGCTGGTTGGTCTCCGTGGTCATGATGCTGGTGTTCGGTAGCTTCATGTACATGTGGTACGGCCCCACATTCGCGATTGCCTACACTTTGGTGGGAGCGCGCATGCGCGCCTCCTGCTCGGCCATCATCCTGTTGATAACCACTCTGCTGGGGCAGGGTCTCGGGCCGGTTTTCAACGGCTGGCTCAGCGATCGCTTTACGCGTGAGGCATTTACCCATGGCAGCTACCTGACGGTCTGCGGCAAGGGTGCATCTGAGGCGGGTAGCGAGATCGCGACGGCTTGTTCGCAAGCCTCCGCCAGCGGCATCCGTTCGGCCATGATGGTGTGCGCGCTGATGTTCATGTGGGGCGCGTTTCACTATTACTGGGCCTCGCGCAGTTTGATCAAAGACAAGGAACCTATCTGACCATGAGCATTACTGATAGCCGCAGCGATCCACGCTTCGAATTCGTATTCTCTATCCGCATAAGCCTGCAACCGGCGTTGTACCTGGGTGGTATGCCCAGCGGTGGCGAACGGGCGGCCGTCTACCTGGAAGAGGGCGATTTCGAGGGGCCCAATATTCGTGGCGCGGTATTGCCTGGCAGCGGCGGCGACTGGGCCATCGTGCGGCCGGATGGTGTGCTCGATTTCGACGCGCGCTACCTCCTCAAAACAGACGATGGTGTGCTCATCTATCTGCAGAACCGGGGCTATCGTTGGGCTTCACCGGATGCAATGGCGAAGATGCGCCGGCGTGAGCCGGTGGACTCGTCCGAGTACTACATGCGGGTATCGCCGCGCTTCGAGGTGCAGACCGGACCCTACGACTGGCTGATGCGCTACGTATTCTTCGGTGTCGCCGAGAAGACCCCGCAGGGCAATGTCATCCATTACTACAAGGTGCTTTGACGACGATGAAGCCTTCCTCCGCTTTCGATTACATCGTGGTTGGCGCGGGCTCGGCCGGCTGTGTGATCGCCAGTCGCCTGAGCGAAGACCCCGAGGTAAAGGTGCTGCTGCTCGAAGCGGGCGGTAAGGACAACCATCCGCTGCTTAGCATGCCGATGGGCTTCATGAAAGCGATGTTCCGCCCAGAGTTCATCTGGCCCTTCCAGTCCGAGCCCGAGCCGTACCTCAATAACCGCCGTATTCCGCTGCCGCGCGGGAAGGTGCTGGGCGGTTCGTCGTCCATCAACGGCATGTTCTACATGCGCGGGCATCCCGGGGATTACAACGAATGGCGCGACCTCGGCTGTGCAGGCTGGGGGTTCGAAGACGTGCTGCCGTACTTCAAGCGCTCGGAAGGGTCATGGCGCGCGCCGGATCGCTTCCACAACGATCAAGGGCCACTGAAAGTCAGCGCCATCGATACCACCCATCTGCTGCATGAGCCGCTGATGCAGACGGCGGTTGCCGCAGGTTATGCGGTGTCGCCGGACATCGACGGCGAGATCACCGAGGGCTTTGCCCGTGGCGACGTGACCATCGATCGGCGCGGGCGTCGCTCCAGCACTTCGCGGGCATTCTTGCGTCCGGCCATGTTGCGGCCGAACCTCACCGTGGAAACCGGGGCGCTGACCACCCGCATGGTGCTCGAAGGCGGTCGTGCCGTGGGCGTTGAATATCTGCGCGATGGGCAACTCCAATGTGCACGGGCCGAGCGCGAGGTAGTGCTCTCCGGTGGCACCTTCAACTCACCACAGATGCTGATGCTGTCGGGTATTGGCCCAGCCGCCGATCTCTCCAAGTTGGATATCGACGTCAGGCACGATTTACCCGGCGTGGGACGCAACCTGTCGGAGCATCCGCGGGTCAACGTTCAGTTTGAGGCATCCCGCCCAGTCACCTTCATCAACCAGCTGCGCTTGGATCGCGCGCTGCTCTCGGCGGCCCGTTGGGCGCTTACCGGCGGCGGCCCATTCGCAACCCAGATCAACAGCTGCAATATGGTCATCCGTACAGATCCGACGGCTGATCGCCCGGATATCCAGCTGTGCGCAAACCCGATCCGCATGGATGCGGGCCTGTGGTTCCCCGGCTTCGTGAAACCGAAGTCACACAGTTTTACTACCATGATCTGCCAGCTACATCCGCACAGCCGAGGTTGGGTGAAGCTGCGCTCGTCGGATCCTACGGACTTTCCTCAAATCCACTTGAATTTATTTTCCAGGACCGAAGATTTCGCGATCATGCGTCGTGGCATCCGTGCTACTCGTGTGATCTACCGTTCGGGCGCGCAGGCAGAACTCACCGGCGCGGAGATCGCTCCAGGGATGGACATCAACTCCGATGCCGAGCTGGATGCGTATATCCGTGCCAACGCCGGAGTAACCCAGCACCCAGTCGGTACCTGTCGCATGGGTCATGACGCTGATGCGGTCGTTGATCCACAACTGCGCGTCCACGGCATCGAAGGCCTGCGCGTTGCCGATGCCTCGATCATGCCCACGGTGCCAGGTGCCAATACCAATGCCGCCGCGATCATGATTGGTGAGAAAGCGGCCGACATGATCAGCCACGGCCACCGCTGAAACGCCACAGCTCCGCAAGGATTCCACCATGGACAACCCCATGATTTCCAACGACCTCCAACAACGAGTGGGCGCATTCCTGAAGCAGTCCCACGGGCTCTATATCGATGGCCGCTGGATGCCGGCGCAATCGGGTGAAACGTTCACTACGGAAAATCCGGCGACGGGCGAAACCATCGCGCGGATTTCTGCCGGCGCTGAGGCCGATATTGACTTGGCGGTAAGTGCGGCGCGCAAGGCGTTCGAACGCGGCCCGTGGTCGAGCATGCCACCGGCAGCACGCGCGCGCATGATCGAAAAGCTGGCTGATGCGATCGAAGCCCATGCCGAGGACTTTGCCCTGATCGAAAGCATCGACAACGGCATGCCGTTCATGAGCGCACGAATGTTCAATGTCGGCGGTGCGGTAGGCGCGCTGCGTTACAACGCGGGCTGGGCGACCCGCCTTGGTGGCGAGACATCGAGTCCCTCGATTCCCGGTGAATGGCATGCCTACACTTTGCGCGAACCCTTGGGGGTGGCCGGCCTGATCGTGGCTTGGAACATGCCGCTGGCGATGGCGGTCAGCAAGCTGGCAGCGGCGTTGGCGGCCGGTTGCACGGTGGTGCTCAAGCCGGCCGAACTTACCTCGCTGAGTATGGTGCGCGTGCTGCAACTGATCGACGCACTGGGCTTCCCGCCTGGTGTGGTGAATTTGGTCACCGGCACGGGCGCCGCCGGTGCCGCACTTGCGGCGCACCCAGGTGTCGACAAGATCTCGTTCACCGGTTCCACCGCGGTGGGAAAATCCATAGTTACAGCCGCCACCGGCAACCTGAAGCGCGTCACCTTGGAGCTCGGTGGCAAATCACCTGGCTTCATTTTCGGCGATGCTCTGCTGGGTCCGGCGATCGAGGCATCCGCACGTAGCATCTTCAGCAACGCCGGACAGACCTGTGTGGCTGGCTCACGGCTCTTCGTGCACACAAGCGTCTTTGATCAGGTGGTCGAGGGTATTGCCGAGCGCGCTCGTCAGTTCAAGGTAGGTGCCGGCACCACGCCCGGTACCGAGATCGGTCCCCTGATCTCGCGGCGTCAACGCGAGCGTGTGACAGGTTATATCGATAGCGGGCGTGAAGAAGGTGCGGAAGTTATCGTGGGTGGTGCCGCGCTGGATGGTGATGGCTATTTCATTCAGCCCACCGTGCTGACCCGGACCGTCCCCGCGATGCGGGTCATGCGAGAGGAAATCTTCGGGCCTGTGCTCTGTGTGGTTCCGTTCGGCGACGAGAATGACCTGGACAGTCTGGCCGACCAGGGCAACGACACCCCGTATGGGCTGTCGGCCAGCATCTGGACACGAGACATCAGCGTGGCGCATCGCCTGGCGCGGAGACTCAAGGCCGGTACGGTGCGGATAAATACGGCAGTGGGCATGGATTCCTCGATGCCCTTCGGTGGCTACAAGCAGTCGGGCTGGGGGCGCGAGAACGGTCGCTCCGGCGTAGAGGCTTACACAGAAATCAAATCGGTTTTTGTCGGGCTTTAGGGCTTGCAAGGCGGCTCTATCGTTGCATCAGCGTTGACAGCGTCTCTTGACATCAATCCACATTTATATAAATGTACCTTACATCCCTGACTGGGCGCCCCGGAAAATTGAAATCTGTCCGGAAAGGCCTTGTCGCGCAGCAGTTGCAAAGGAGTCCTTCCCATGAAGAGCTATCCCGATTTGCCCGCCTACACCGGATTCAATACGCCCAGCAGGATGGAGGTCGACATCGACGACCTGGAGGTCGAGGGGCAAGTGCCGACCGAACTTGACGGGATCTTCTTCCGGGTGGGACCGGACCCACAGTATCCACCACTGCTTGGCTCGGATATCTACTTTAACGGCGACGGCATGATCAGCGCGTTCCGATTCGAGAACGGCCGGGTCGATCTGAAATGCCGCTATGCACGCACAGATAAATTCTTACTCGAACGTGCGGCGAAGCACGCGCTGTTCGGTGCCTATCGCAATCCTTTCTTCGATGATCCACAGGTAGCCGGCAAGATCCGTGGTACTGCCAATACCAACGTGCTGGTGCACGGGGGCAAGCTGCTGGCGCTGAAGGAAGACAGCCCGCCGCTGGCGATGGATCCATGGACACTTGAGACTCAGGGCTATTGGGATTTCGACGGCAAACTGGCGAGCGAGACCTTCACCGCGCATCCCAAGATCGACCCGCGCAACGGTGAGATGATCTGCTTCGGCTATTCGGCCAAGGGCATCGCGACGCCCGACCTGGCGTATTACGTGGTCGACGCACAGGGGCGGATTGTCCACGAGACGTGGATCGAAATGCCTTATCCATGCATGGTTCACGACTTCGGCGTCACCCAGGATTACGTGGTCTTTCCGATTGTGCCTGTGGTCAGCAGCCTGGAACGTGCAAAGGAAGGAAAGCCGACTTTCGGCTGGGACTCTAGCAAGGACGTTTGGCTCGGCGTATTGCCCCGTCGTGGCACCGCCCGTGATTTGCGCTGGTTCCGTGCACCGAACCGTTTTGCGTCACACGTCATGAATGCGTTCAATGACGGCAGCAAGATCTACGTTGACATGCCGGTGGCAAAAGGCAACATGTTCCCATTTTTCCCGGACATTACCGGCGCACCGTTTGATCCCGTGGCCGCGGTGGCCAACCTCAATCGCTGGAGCGTGGACTACAACAAGCTCGGCGGCGAGATCGGATTCGAACAACTTACCACGCTGGCCGGCGAGTTTCCGCGTATCGACGATCGTTATGCTTCCGAGCCGTACCGTCATGGTTATCTTAGTGTCAGTGACCGTTCACGTCCCTTCGATGTACAGCGCGCTGGCAGCATCACCGGCATGTTCATCAATTGCCTTGGCCATATCGATCACGCAACGAAGCGACAGGACGTCTTCTACGCCGGCCCGGTTTCAAGCATGCAGGAGCCGGCCTTTGTGCCGAAGTCTGCGACTTCACCGGAAGGTGAGGGCTATCTGGTGGTGCTGATCAATCGTCATGATGAATTGCGCTCAGACCTGCTGGTGCTTGATGCGCAAAATCTCGAAGCCGGTCCATTGGCTACGATCAAATTACCGCTGAAGTTGCGCAATGGCCTTCACGGAAACTGGGCATCGATCGATCAGCTGCCCCCTCGCCCTGTGGCAGTTGCATCGGCATGATCAGCGTGATTCACACCCGCCTAGACGCCAGCAATCAGGAGGGTCGCGGATGAGCCTGACTACTGAAGCCATTTTGTCAGTCGACGCGCCGAGCTATCCCGAGATCAGGCTGTTCATCGCTGGTGAATGGCTGGCAACGGGCGCACGCGAGTCGTCGCCGATCATGGACCCGGCCACCCAACGCGAGATCGGCCGCCTGCCGCATGCGACCGAGGCTGACCTGGATCGTGCGTTGACTGCTGCACAGGAGGGCTTTGCCCTCTGGCGGAAAACGGCGGCCTATGATCGGTCCCGGGTGATCCGTCGTGCCGCCGATCTGCTGCGGGAACGGATCGACAGTATCGCGTGGGTGATGACTCTGGAGCAGGGCAAGCCACTGCACGAGTCGCGCGCCGAAGTGGCGATGGCGGCGGACGTTTTTGACTGGTTTGCGGAAGAAGGGCGACGCGCCTATGGCCGGATCATTCCGTCCCGCGCACCGGCAGACATCAGCTACTCGGTATTGCGTCAACCGGTAGGCCCGGTGGCCGCATTTGCGCCATGGAATTTTCCGGCGGTGATCCCCGCACGTAAAATTGCAGCGTCGCTCGCTGCCGGCTGCAGCTGCATTATCAAGCCGGCGGAAGAAACCCCGGCAAGCTGTCTCGAACTTGCCCGTGCGCTGGACGATGCGGGCCTGCCTGTCGGGGTGCTCAACGTGGTCACTGGCAATCCGGCCCGTATTTCGGACTATCTGTTGCGCTCGGACACAATTCGCAAACTGACCTTCACCGGCTCGACCAGTGTGGGCCGCCAGCTGGGCGCCTTGGCCGGCGGTAGTATCAAGCGCATGACGCTTGAATTGGGCGGGCATGCACCAGTGCTGGTCTTCAACGACGCTGACATCGATGCTGCGGTGGCACAACTGGTCGCGACGAAGTTTCGCAATGCGGGTCAGGTTTGCACCTCGCCCACACGCTTCTACGTGCAGGCGGGTGTGCACGACGCCTTTGTCGAGCGCTTCGCAACGAAGATGAATCGGCTAGTCGTCGGCAATGGACTGCAGGACGGCGTGCAGGTCGGTCCGCTGGCCAATCCGCGCCGTATCAGGGCCATGCATGAGCTGATCGGCGACGCAGTCAAATGTGGCGGCCGCCTGGTCACCGGAGGCCTGGCGGTAGAAGGTGCAGGCAATTTCTGGCAGCCTAGTCTGATTGCCAATGTGCCAAATTCGGCGCGGATCATGAGCGAGGAACCATTCGGCCCGGTTGCGATCACGGCCAGCTTCGATACCGCCGATGAAGCCTTGGCGATGGCTAATCGGTTGCCGGCCGGACTCGCGGCATACGCATGGACCAGCTCACTGGCCACGGCACGACAGCTTTCTGATGATCTTGAGTGCGGCATGCTCGGCGTCAACAACACGGCGATCAATTTTGTCGAGACCCCGTTCGGTGGAGTCAAACACAGTGGCTGTGGCAGCGAAGGCGGCAGTGAGGGTCTGGATGGTTATTTGGACACCAAACTCGTTAGCCTTGCCTGAACCAGTAATCCCACATGGAGGATGAGACTTTGCCTAATCAAGAATTTCCCGTTGCCGGAAAGCGTGCCAGTACGACCTATCTGGTGGCGCGTATCTTCCACGCCTTGCGTGCCACCCGACTCGAGCCAGTCTTGAAACCCTTTGGAATCACGCCGCTGCAGTACACGATCCTCACTGTGATCGTGGCGCGTCCGGGCCTGTCCTCGGCCGAACTGTCGCGGCGTTTCTACGTGACGCCACAAACCATGGGCCAGGTGCTCGCCGGGTTGGAAGAGCGTGGCCTTCTCAAGCGCCAGGAAGATCCGGAAAATCGACGGATCCTGCTTGTCGGCATGACGCCTGAGGGGCGCAAGCTAGTGCAGCGCTGCGACAAGCAGATGGAGAAAATCGAGAACGAAGTTTTCGGTGATCCGGAGGACGCTGACGTCAAGGCGTTTCGCGAAAAGCTGTATCAGGTTGCCGTGATCTTGCGTGGTGCCGAGCCCAAGTCGGCAGACACTCCCGCTGAAGTTTTCGCACCGCCCCGTAAAAAGCGTGGGCGCACCGCCACCTGAGAAAGCCATGGCCTCTGCTTTTGACAGCGACAGTTTTGATTCGCTACTGGACAATTTGGATAGCTACATTCGGGAACGACTTCTTCCTCTGGAAAAGGTCGTCGAGGAAAGGAATGAGGTCCCTGCAGAAATCGTTTCCGAAATGCGCGAGATGGGTCTGTTCGGGCTGAGCATTCCGCAAGAATTTGGTGGCTTCGAGCTGGACTTGGTCCAGGAGACTCGGGTGCAGATGCTGTTCAGTGGCGCCTCCCAAGCGTTCCGTCTAGTGTTCTGGCCCAACGTAGGAATCGGTACTCGCGCCCTCGTGTATGGTGGCACGGACGAACAGAAGCAGCGCTATCTGCCGGGGTTGGCGACGGGTGAGTTGCGAGCGGCGTTCTGTCTGACCGAGCCCGACGCTGGTTCCGATGCGGCCAATATAAAGACGACCGCGATCCGAGACGGCGACTATTACGTGATCACCGGCACTAAGCGCTTTATCACAAATGCGCTGCACGCCGACGTGTTCACTGTGATGGCGCGAAGCGATCCGGAAAAGACCGGGGCTGACGGCATCTCCGCCTTCGTAGTGGACCGGGATGCGCCCGGCCTGACCATCGGCAAGCCCGAGCACAAGCTGGGTCAGCGCGGCGCACCCATCTGCGATGTGATTTTCGATCAGGTACGGGTGCCGAAGGAAAATCTGATCGGCTGCGAAGCGGGTGAAGGTAAGGGCTTCCGCATCGCAATGCGTGTGTTGGATTCGGGCCGCGTCGGCGTCGCCGGCTCGGCCGTCGGCATGATGAAGCGGATCATCGACGAAGCATCGATTTACGCACTGTCTCGCAAACAGTTCGGTGAGCCGATCGCAAGCTTCCAGTTGATCCAGGCAATGCTGGCCGATTCAGAAGCGGAATATCTGGCCGGACATGCGCTAGTGATGCGTGCCGCCGAAGCCATCCAGAATAGAGAGGACACGCGGATACTCGCCGCGTCGGCCAAATATTTCTGCTCCGAAGCGCTCGGCCGGGTTGCCGACCGCGGCCTGCAGATTCTTGGCGGAGCCGGCTATATCGCCGAGTACCCTATGGAACGTTTATGGCGCGACGCGCGCGTGCTGCGTATCTACGAGGGCACCAGCCAGATCCTGCAGTTGGTGATCGCCCGCAACATGCTCAAACGCTACGTCTGAGTCCGTGGAGGCCGGCATGAAATCAATTCGGACCTGCGTGGCGATTATCGGTGCCGGTCCTTCCGGACTACTGCTCGGACAGTTGCTGCAGCGGCAAGGCATCGAAACGATCATCGTCGAGCGTCAAGCTCCGGACTACGTTCTCAGGCGCATCCGCGCCGGTGTGCTCGAGCAGGGAACGGTTGACCTGCTGCGAGAGGCCGGAGTCGGAGAGCGAATGGATAGGGAGGGCCTGGTCCACAATGGCTTCGAGCTGACCCTGGACGGTCGCCAGGTGCGCATCGACCTAGGCGCGCTGACGGAAGGCAAGACGGTGATGATCTATGGGCAGACCGAGGTCACCCGCGATTTGATGGACGCACGCTCGTCCTCTGGGGCTGCAACGTTCTACGGGGCGGACCATGTGCGATTGCACCAGGTTGAGTCGGTCCGCCCCTGGCTGTCATTCGAGCATGCAGGCGAGCGCTGGCGTATTGACTGCGACTATGTTGCGGGCTGTGACGGTTTCCATGGTGCATCCCGCGCATCGATTCCGGCCGGCAAGCTCGAGACATACCAGCGTGACTATCCATTTGGCTGGCTGGGCGTGCTGGCTGAGACGCCTCCGGTCAGCGAAGAGCTGCTCTATGTGCGCCACGCGCGCGGTTTCGCCCTGTGCAGCATGCGTTCTCGCCAGCGCACTCGCTATTACGTGCAGGTACCGATGCACGAGCGGGTCGAAGCATGGTCGGATGGCCGCTTCTGGGACGAGTTGTGTCAACGTCTTCCTGCTGACGTCGCAGGACAACTGGTGACCGGTCCGTCCATCGAAAAAAGCATCGCGCCGCTGCGCAGCTTTGTGGTTGAGCCGATGCAATTTGGCCGTCTCTTTCTGGTGGGCGATGCCGCACATATCGTGCCGCCGACTGGCGCGAAGGGGCTGAATCTCGCGGTAAGCGATGTCAATACGTTGTACCGCGTGCTTCGCGCGGCGTGTCATCATGGTCGACAGGATCTGCTTTCACGCTACTCGGAGATATGCTTGCGCCGGGTATGGAAGGCCGCACGCTTCTCGTGGTGGATGACCTCGATGTTGCACCAATTTCCCGAAGCAGACGCGTTCACCCGGCGCATGGCTCAGGCCGAGCTAGATTACTTTGTCGACAGTGATGCCGGCCGCAGGACCATCGCTGAAAACTATGTGGGCCTCCCCTACGAGACGGTCGGATAGCTAGAGGTCATCCTGACTAACCGCTGGCGCACGCGCATCTGTTGCACGGGCGATTCAAGGCAGGGTCTTTCGGCGCTTTACTGAGGCCGTAACTGTCCGCGCTGGGGCTTGAGGCCCGCAATGGGTGCGGACAATATGCCGGATAAGCTCCTGTGTGGACTTCTGCGCCAAGGTGATGGGGCGATGCGCGCTGACGGCCAGCGACAGCTTGCTGTGCAGGCGTGGACTGGTGATCGGACGTGCAGTCAGTGTCGATGATTCACCCAGGAAACGCACAGCACTTTGCGACAGTACGGCCGCACCTGCCCCGTCGGCGACCAGATCGAGAATGGCGGTGACCGCGTCAATCTCGAAGGCGATTTGGGGTTGCAAGTCGAGTTTGGCGAGCGCGGCTTCCACTTGCATGCGCAGTGCATGCGGTCGACTGGGAATGACCAGTGGTTGCTTTGCCAGTTCGCTCAAGGTGATCGGCGCGGATGACCCATGGGCTCGTTTGCACGACACCAGAAACAAGGGTTCTTCCAGGAGTAGCTGGTTGTCGATGTCTGGCGTAGCTCGTGCGTTGTAGAGCAGAGTGAGATCAAGTCGTCCCGAGATAAGCGATTCCTGCATGGTCACGGAAAGGCCCTCGGTGATCGACAGCGATGCATCTGGCATGCGTCGCGCAAACTCCCGCACCAACGGCACGGCGAGCAGTTTCGAAAGACTGGGTGGCAGGCCGACGGCGACCTTTCCGGTCAGGGCGCCGCGCACCCGTCCCAATTCCTCACGCGCGCGCTCCACTTGATGGAGGATGCCACGGCCCTGTTCGAGCATTACCAGGCCGGCTTCAGTGGTAGTGACCCCACGGCCATTGCGCAGAAGCAATGTCTGCTGCAACTCCACCTCCAACAAGCGCACCTGGCGACTCAGCGCAGGCTGCGCGACATTTAACTCGATCGAGGCGCGGGTAAAGCTGCTTAGCTCGGCGACGCGAATGAAGTATTCGATCTGTTTGAGGTCCATATGACTTGCTTCTAGATAACGTAATAGTGGATAACTTTGACTCTGATATTACATTATTGGATATCTGCTAGTGGGCTGGGTGGCTGTCGCAAGCTTGCCGTCGAAACCACAATCGAAGCCATGCAAACTCCGATTACAGCCATGTTCATGCGCGGCGGCACCTCACGCGGGCCGTTCTTCAAGGAGTCTGATCTCCCTGCGGACAAGGCGACTCGCGACCGTGTTCTTTTGGCCGTCATGGGTTCACCCGATCCCCGCCAGATCGATGGCATGGGCGGCGCACACCCTCTGACCAGCAAAGTCGGCATCGTCAGGCCCGGCTCCCGGCCCGGCGTTGATATCGAGTTTCTTTTCGTGCAACTGCAGCCGGCTCTGGATACCGTCGACAGCACGCCCAATTGCGGCAACATGCTGGCTGCGGTGGTGCCGTTCGCACTGGAAACAGGCATGGTCAAGCCGCAAGGCGATACCACCACGTTGCGTGTGCTGACCCTGAATACGGACATGCAATGCGAAGTGACGGTGCAGACGCCCGGTGGTCAGGTTGAGTACGCAGGTGATGCACGCATCGACGGCGTGCCCGGCACGGCCGCACCTATAACCATCAACTTCCTGGACACGGCTGGCTCAGTATGTGCGGGCCTGTTGCCGACCGGGCAGGTGCTCGACGAGATCGATGGTATCAATGTGACCTGCATCGACAACGGCATGCCGATGGTGTTGTTCCGCGCCAGTGACGTCGGCCGCACGGGCGGGGAGTCCGTGGCCGAGATGAATGCGGATAGCGAACTCAAACACCGCATAGAATCCCTGAGACGGGCCGCCGCGATGCGAATGGGGTTGGGTGACGTCAGCGCGAAGAATTTCCCCAAGATGTGCCTGCTTTCTGCGCCGCGCGACGGTGGGAGCATCGGCACGCGCTGTTTCATTCCGCATGTTTGCCACGACGCCATCGGCGTACTTGCTGCAGTCACCGTGGCCACGGCCTGTGTGCTCCCCGGTTCGGTTGCTGACGGCCTGGCCGTGATGGAAGAGGGCAGCCTCAAGTCGGTATCCGTCGAACATCCTAGTGGCGAGTTCAGTGTCGAACTGCAGCTCGATCCCGAAAACTCGCAAAAAGTCGAGCGTGCCGCCCTGGTCCGCACGGCGCGTCTGTTGATGCGCGGCGACGTGATGGTTCCCGCATCGATCTGGAAAGGAAAGCAAGCATGATCA
The DNA here is from genome assembly GCA_039935315.1 of Rhodanobacter sp. Taxonomy (GTDB): domain Bacteria; phylum Pseudomonadota; class Gammaproteobacteria; order Xanthomonadales; family Rhodanobacteraceae; genus Rhodanobacter. The sequence continues at coordinate 40,449 of JBDTKM010000164.1, forward strand.
TCGATTGTCATGGCCACTACACGACCGCACCGCAGGCGCTGACGGACTGGCGCACCAGGCAGATTGCCGGCCTGAAGGACCCGGCTGCCGCGCCGTTAGTGTCTGACCTCAAAATCAGCGACGACGACCTGCGCGAGACCATCGAGAACAATCAGCTCAGGTTGATGCGTGAGCGTGGCAGCGACCTGACCATTTTTTCGCCACGGGCCAGTTTCATGGCGCACCACATCGGTGATTTCCAAACCAGCTCAGCCTGGGCGTCGCTATGTAATGAGCAGTGCTATCGGGTTTCGCAGCTGTTCCCGGATCATTTCATCGGCGCGGCGATGCTGCCGCAGTCGCCGGGCGTGGACCCGCGCAGCTGCATTCCCGAGCTGGAAAAATGTATCAACGAATACGGCTTCGTCGGCATCAATCTCAACCCCGACCCGTCAGGCGGTCACTGGACATCGCCGCCCTTGTCCGACCGGCACTGGTATCCGATCTACGAAAAGCTGGTCGAGTACAACATACCGGCGATGGTGCATGTCAGCACCAGTTGCAACAGCTGCTTCCATACTACTGGCGCGCATTACCTCAATGCTGATACCACGGCCTTCATGCAGTGTCTCACGTCGGATCTGTTCAAGGATTTCCCGACTCTGAAGCTCGTGATTCCACATGGTGGCGGGGCGGTTCCTTATCACTGGGGCCGTTTCCGTGGGCTGGCGCAGGAGCTGAAGAAGCCATTGCTGCAGGATCATTTGCTCAACAACATTTTTTTCGATACATGTGTCTATCACCAGCCAGGCATCGACCTGCTGACCAAGGTCATTCCGGTGGACAACATCCTGTTCGCAAGTGAGATGATCGGAGCAGTGCGAGGCATTGATCCACAGACCGGCTTCAATTACGACGACACCAAACGCTACATCGAGGCGTCGACCCAGCTGAGCGCCGAGGATCGACACCAGATCTACGAAGGCAATGCGCGCCGCGTGTTTCCCCGCCTGGACG
>JBDTKM010000165.1:0-16921 GCA_039935315.1 Rhodanobacter sp.
AGGCCCAGGGTGATCAGCCAGTCAGCGCCCTTGCCCCACAGCACCACCGCCGTGTTGGCATAGGTAATGTCGAAGATCAGGCCGGCGACAAAGAAGCCGAACGGGATCGGGTTGAGCAGACCATAGATGGCGTTGGCCAGCACCGAACGTCGTGGTGCGTACATGGTGTTCATGAAGGAGCGTCCCGATGGAAGAAGCGGATGAACATGCGTCAGCGAGCATCTGTCTTGATGCCTCGCGCGCCGGTTCGCTGATCTGGCTTGCCCGCGCACACTGAAGCAAGCGATGTCCAGGCAGTGTTACGACGTCCAAGCTGGACACTGCGCAGAACGGGTGTGCCTGTGGCAAGCCGGCATCGATCACGTATCAGGAATCGGCGTAACCGTTCACCCATCGATCCTCGGCCGAGGCCCTCTTCGCCCGTTCGCGTTTGCGCGGATTGCACACGTGGCGACATACACGTCACGCCCTGATCGCTGCCACGATGGCAACCCCACTGGAGCGCAGCATGGATACCGAGACCTCGCAGAAACTCGAAGAAGAACTCTGGAAAGCGCTCAAATCCGACCGGACCGTCATGCTGGGGATCAATGGGGAGGACGACGGCCATTCAAGACCGATGACGGCCGTGGTGGAGGGTGAGTCCGGACCGATCGGCTTCTTCACGGCAAAGTCCAACGGCGCGGGGGCCCGCCTGGACACGACCCGACGCGCGATCGCCGCATTGACTGCCAAGGGCCATGACCTGTTCGCGAGCATTCACGGCAGCGTGTCGGTACACCACGGTCGCGCCGTGATCGATCGCCTGTGGGACGCCTTGATCGCTGCTTGGTACGAGGGCAAGGACGATCCAAAGCTCGTGTTGCCGCGCTTCGACGCCGAGCGCGCCGAGGTATGGCTGAACGAGTCGAACATGCTGGCCGGCGTCAAGATGCTGTTCGACTCTGACCCGAAAGAGGACTACAAGAACAACGTTGGCGAAGTTGACCTGCGCTGAGTGAGCGCGTGCCAGAAGGCTGCCAGCGATCTGGCAGGCAGCCACCGGGCCCGCGTCGAGCAGCCACTATGGCGTGCAATAAACGCATTGAGCTTGACCGAACCATCCACACGGGAACCAAGCATGAAAACTTTCATCCTGATGCTGCTGGTCAGTGCTTGCCTCACTGGTTGTCATACCGGTCGAGGCGACGCAACGCCCTCGACTGGCGCGACTGCGGCTGCGCCATCGAGCGCATCGAGCACGCATCAGAGCGTGGAGAAATCGCGCAATTCAATGCTGGATAAAAGCATGGACAGCAAGAGTGAACATTGGACTTCCACGCCCGCTGCGGCATCATCAGCCGTGATTCCCGCTGCCACGCCACGCACGAGTGCACCGGCTTCTGCGAGCTCGGCCAGCAGCGCACACATGCATTGAACCTCAGCCCGAGCGGGCGGGCGAAGCGATCCCGCCGAGCAGCCACGTAGACGTCGAATCCTCTACGGCCGATATCCGGACTGACGTGCGCGGGCGCCAAATCGAGCCGTGCCCGTTCTGCGTGGCTTTCCTTACCGCCTCTGGAACGGAAGGCTTCCGGATCAAAGCAGGCGGGCCTGCCGAATCCGGGATCAGAGTCCGCCTTTGCAGCACCCCGGAAAATACACCAGCATCCTGCTCCCGCTCTTGATCACCGTCACCGCAGGCAGAACCCCGAATCACCTCTTTACACGCCAAGCGTAAAAAGTGCACCCTGAGGCCGGCTTCTGCGTGGTTGACGAGACGCGATCCCCCCGCCCCGCATTCGTTACTTTTCGTGAGCCAGCAACAGGTCGACACCAACTCATCACCAGCACTTGGGAGACATGACATGGCAGACAAGCATACGGGCAGCTGTTTCTGCGGCGCCGTGGAAATCGAGGTCACTGGCGCCCCGGAGGCGATGGGTTACTGCCATTGCGAATCCTGTCGATCCTGGTCGGCGGGTCCGGTAAACGCTTTTACGTTGTGGAAGCCGGCCAGCGTCAAAGTCACCAAGGGCGCCGAATTCGTCAGCCATTTCCAGAAGACGGAAATCAGCGATCGCCAGTTCTGCAGGCAGTGCGGCGGCCATCTGATGACCAGCCACCCGACGCTCAACCTCACTGACGTCTTTGCCGCCACGATTCCGACCCTGACCTTCGTACCCGGGGTCCACGTGAACTATGCCGAGACCGTGCTCCCGATGAAAGACGGCCTGCCCAAGTTGCGGGACTTCCCGGCCGAGTTGGGAGGGTCCGGCCAGGCCGTGCCCGAGTGACATCCCCGCTTGAGGGGCCGCTTGTGGAGTCGCGATGCTCCGACCGTTCCGCTGGCCATCCGTGACTTGTGCCTGACACGAATGGCGCTTGCTTGATGCCGCTATCCCGCGAGGTACTTTTCAACAGCCGAACGGCTGGTCAAGCGGGGATCCACTGTGCTTCACCCTGCCTCACAACTCCGAAATCAGTGGATTCCCGCATTCGCGAGAGTGACCACTCTTGCGCGAGTCGCCGTCAAGCAAGTGCCCTCGTCCTGGAAATTTTTCACCCTTTTCCACACCTCGCACAGTGTGGCCGCCGTTTAGTCATCGCGGCAAAAGCCAAAGAAGGAGCGAACCCGGCGAAATGCGGGGAACTGCCACCCGAACCCGTTTCGTCGCCCTGACCCATTCGGCAAAACCGTCATCTGGCACGTGGCGATGTCACCGACTACAGTGATGTCTCCCATAACCGAATCCGCCGGACAGCCCTCTGGACGCGTCGGTCCGAAACCCTTGAACACGCTTCAACGTGAGGCAAAGAGTCCGTTGAATCCAGAGACCGTCCAGATTCACGGCCATGCCAGTTCTCTGGTCGCCAGACACAGCGTGTTCATCCGATCAAGCCCAGGCGTCTGTCGGACTTTGGTTGGCCGGCTGCGAAGCTGCCTGTGTGGTCCACGATCCGCCCGTGCTTGGTCGACAGAACCACTACGGACCAGGCATCGTCGATTGCTGTCCTCACGCAGCCGAATTCTCGCCTTGACCACCCCAGCCCGACGGACTCCTGGAATCACACCTCATCCGGATTCCTCAGCCACCAAAGATCGCGCTCGGGGCTGACTGGTATCGCAGTCCGGGAGCATGTTGTCGCAGCCGACTCCCGTGCCAGTTCTTGACTCACGCCGGTTGAAGCGCTATCTACTCAAGCCTGTCTGCTCGATTGCAGGGACGCCATGAAACCCTTGGTCATTCAATCAGCAAACGGGCAGGGAAAGACGTCGACCGGCATCGCTGGCTTCGACGAGATCACCGGCGGTGGCCTGCCACGAGGTCGCACGACGTTGCTGGTCGGGGGACCTGGCTCGGGCAAGACCATCTTTGCGCTGCAATTCCTGGTGCACGGTGCCGAGATCGGCGACGACCCAGGCATTTTCGTCGCCTTCGAGGAAAATTCGGACCGTATCGTGGCCAATGCCGCGGGGTTCGGCTGGAAGCTGGCAACACTCCGCCAAACGAAACTGTTTCTCATCGATGCGCAGCCGACGCCGGATCTGGTCCTGTCGGGAGCGTTTGATCTCGGCGGCATGCTGGCGGCCCTTGACGCCAAGACCAGCGAAATGAACGCGAAGCGCATTGTGTTCGATGCGCTTGATATCGTACTGGCCCTGATGCCGGACGAAGAGACCAAACGCCGTGAAGTCTATCGTCTGCATGCGTGGCTGCTCGACCGCCAGCTGACCGGCATCATCACGGCCAAGTCTGGCGGTGATGCGTTGTCGACCGACGGTGAGCAACCGTTCGGCTTCATGCAGTTCATGGTCGATTGCGCCGTCGTGCTCAATCACCGCGTGGTCCAGGGCGTATCCCAGCGCACCGTGCGCGTGCAGAAGTACCGCGGATCGAGCTTCGACGAAAACGAATCGCCCTTCCTGATTGGCAAGGGCGGCTTCGAGGTCGTGGTCGCGAGCGGCCTGGATCGTGGCGTCATGAAAGTCAGCAAGGAGCGTGTATCGAGCGGCGTGGAGCGCCTGGATACCATGCTCGGCGGCGGCTACTACCGGGGTGCGACGGTGCTGGTCACCGGGTTTCCCGGCACCGCCAAGACGACGCTGAGCGGAGCCTTTGCCGAAGCCGCGTGCCTGCGCGACGAACGCACCCTGTTCGTCAGCTTCGATACCGATTCCAACGAAGTCATCCGTGATCTGGGGTCGGTGGGAATCCGTCTTAATCCTCACGTGGAACGCGGGATGTTGCGCGTGATGTCCGCACGCAGCGTCCCCGGCAGCGCCGAGGGCTACCTGATCCGGATCAAGACCCTGGCTGCCGAGTTGGGCGCGCGTTGCGTCATCATCGATCCGGTGTCCACGTGGACCAAGTCGAACGACGTCATGAGCGCACTCAGCATATTCCAACGGCTGATCGACTGGTCCAAGTCTGAAGGCATCACCCTGCTCTGCACGAGCTTGATCGACGAATTGTCGCATCGTCAAGAAGGGGTCGCGCCACTACGGATATCCACGCTTGCCGACACCTAGATCCAGCTCGACTATCTGGTCCAGGCCGGCGAACGCAACCGCGGCCTCGCCATCATCAAGTCGCGCGGCACTGCGCATTCCAACCAGGTGCGCGAGCTGATCCTCAGTGATACTGGCGTGACCCTGGCCGACATCTATACGGCAGGCGGTGAGGTATTGATGGGCACGCTGCGCTGGGAAAAGGAAAGCGCAGAGCGCGTTGCATTGGAGGTCGCCGAAGTGGGCGCAAAGCTCAAGCGCGTGCGCCTTGATGCCGAGGAAGCGGAACTCGAAGTCCGGGTGAAGTCACTGCAGACCGAGCTGGCGGCCAAGCAGGTCGAAAAGGCCCTGCTGACCCGCACGAATGCGACTCGCGAGCGCGACGTCAGCCGCGGCGACGATCGCATGCGTGAATTACGCGGCGCCGATGCGCAAGTTCCGGAGGCGAAATGAAACCAGTCTCGGTTCCTCCGGTTCTGTACAAGTTCCGGCTGTACGTTGCAGGCGACGCCACAAACTCAGCGCAGGCGCTCGCCAATCTGAAATTGCTGTGCCACACCCACTTCCCTGATCATCATCATATCGAAGTCATCGACGTATTCCGGGAGCCTGCTCGCGCACTCGCGGACGGCATCTTCATGACCCCGACCCTGCTCAGGCTGGCGCCCGTTCCGTTACGCCGGATCGTGGGCAACTTGAGCAACGCCTCCATCGTGTTGCACGCACTGGGCCTGAACAGCCCCGACTCGGCCGCTGCATGATCGCACGCAGCCCATCACCTGAAAGCGACCCGACCGACGAATTGGCGGCGTTGATCCGGACCCTGCACGAAACCGGTCGACGTCTGGAGGAACTGACCGGCGGTGAGGTCGATGCCGTGACTGACGTCGACGGCCGGACTTTCCTGCTGCGAAACGCGCAGACTCAACTGCGACAGAGTGAAGCGGCCAAGCAAGCCGCGGTTCTCAATGCGTTGCCCGCGCATATCGCGATGCTCGATGTCAACGGTCTCATCGTCTCGGTGAACGAAAGATGGCGGCGATTCGGCGATTCCCCCGTGGCACAGGGACCTGGGTACCAAGTCGGTCTCAATTATCTGAAAATCTGCGCGAATGCAAAGGGCGATAGCGCATTCGATGCGCATCGCGTCGCCGACGGCATTCGCTCGGTGCTGGAGGGAGGACAGACGAGTTTTTCCATCGAATATTCCTGCCCCGCTTCCTCGGTGCAGCGCTGGTATCGAATGACCGTGACGCCACTGGCCGATGACCACTCGAATGGCGCCGTGGTGATGCACCTCAACATCACCGCACAACGGCAGGCAATAGATGCTCTGCACGAATCCGAGCGTCGCTTCAATGACATGCTTGCCAACGTCGATCTGGTTTCCGTAATGCTGGACTGCGACGGGCGTGTCATCTATTGCAACGAGTGTCTGTTGCGCCTGACCGATTGGCCGCGCGACGAAGTGATCGGCAGAGACTGGTTCGAGTGTTTCATGCCTCTCAAAATGGGAGATATGCGGCCTGTATTCGCGGCGCCACTCGCCAATCCGCCTGCAGCGTGGCGCGTCGAGAGCGATCTTTTGACGCGCTCGGGCGAGCACCGACTCATCCGCTGGAACAATTCGGTGCTGCGATCGGGATCCGGCGAAGTGATCGGGACGGCGGGCATTGGCGAAGACATCACCGACCGCAAGGCGGCCGAAACCGTGCTGGCGCAACGCGCGAACCAACTCGAGCGATTCCATCGCCTGAGCGTCGGTCGCGAGCTGCGCATGGTCGAGCTGAAGCAGCAGGTCAACGAACTCCGACGACAGGCAGGGCAGGAGCCAGCCTACGACCTCACCTTCCTCGATTCCGGACCCTTGCAGCCGGATACCAGCCATGAATACCCTTCCTGACCAGCCACCCAGGGACTTTCTTCTAACCAGAATCATCCTGCTGGCTGCTGTGGCGCTGCTGGTGTGCGGCGGGATGGGTTGGAACGTCTACAGGAACTTCCAGTTGTTGGAGGAACCGCAACCGATCGCAGAACGGATGCAACGGCTCGGCTCGCAGATGCACGACCTCGAGAGCCTCATGACGTTGTCGGCGCAGATGACAGCGGCCAGCGGCGATCTGAGCGGGGAGAACCGCTACCTGAGGGCCGAGCCCGAGCTCGCTCGACTGATCGCCGAGGCCCGCCGCTTGCAGCCCACCGCTCCCGCAGGCACTGGGGCAGCAAGGCTCCACACAGCCAACGTCGCGCTCGTCCGGGTGCAGCACGCTGCGTTCGACCTCGTACGGCAAGGCAATCCAGGACCGGCCCGACAGCTGCTCTCGAGCGAATCGCAGGAGCTCCAACGCGAGCGATTCGCGCAGGGCCTGGTCGAGTTCATGACCCGGCAAATGCACGCCCATGACCTCGCGGACGCGGCGCTGGCCCGCTCCAGGCGCACCGACGCCTTCAGAACAATCACCGCAATTCCGATACTGGTCCTGATTCTGATTCTGGGCTTGCTCTTGGTGTTTCGGGCCATCCGTCGCTGGCAGACCTTGTTTGTGGAAAGCAACCGGGAACTGAGCAGGAAGGCCGAAGAATTAAGCGAATTCAACGCCCAACTTGACAAGAAAGTCAGCGATCGCACCCAGGAACTCACCGACTCGGCGATCGCGTCCTTGAACATGATGGAAGACGCGGTGCGCCAACGCGAGGAGACCGAGCAGGCGCAGGACAAACTCAACTACCTCGCCCACTACGATGCGTTGACGGGGCTGGCCAATCAAACGCTGTTTCTGCAGCGCGTGCAGGCGAAGCTGCTCGCCACACACGGCAACCAGCTGCTCGTCGTATTCACACTCGACATCCTGCGCTTCAAGTCGATCAACAGTGCGTTGGGGGGCCAAGCTGGCGATGATCTGCTCAATCAGATCGCGGAGCGACTGGTCAGCGCTGGCGGTGGCGATTCAGATCGATTCGCGCGCATCGGCGCGCATCGGTTTGCGGCCGTGGCAACCGACATGGGAAGCGCCGAACACGCTGGCCGCTACGCCAGCCAACGGTTGGACGCGGTTTTTCACCCACCGTTCCGGATCGCGGAAACCAACGTGCACGTTTCGGTCAAGGTCGGCATCGCGCTGTTTCCGGTCGATGGCGCGAACGCCGACACGCTGTTGCACAATGCGGAAGCAGCACTGAAAAAGGCCAAGGCAACAGGTGAAATGTTCCTCTTTTTCACCGAGTCAATGACCGAGCTTGTCGCCGAGCGACTGTCCCTGGAACATCGATTGCGCCAAGCCATCGACAACGAGGAATTCGTGCTCCACTACCAGCCCAAGGTGAATCTCGTCACCGGCAAGCTCACTGGCGCCGAGGCACTGATTCGCTGGAACGACCCTGCGACGGGCTTGGTCGCGCCGGCTGTGTTCATTCCGATTCTGGAAGAGATGCAGCTGATCCAGGCCGTCGGGTGCTGGGCCATGCGCAAAGCGGTTGGTCACTACCTTCGCTGGCGCGACCTGGGCATGGCGGCCGTACCTATCGCAGTGAATGTCTCGTCTATGCAACTGCGCAACCACGCTTTCCTCGACGAACTTCGGCAAGTCGTCGCGATCGACGGACGCGCTGCTGAAGGACTGGAACTGGAAATCACCGAGAGCATGCTCATGGACGACATCGAGCACGCCGCCGTCACCCTGCGCGAGATCCGCGCCATGGGTGTGAGGATTGCCATTGATGATTTTGGGACCGGCTTCTCCTCGCTCGCCTATCTGTCCAGGTTGCCGATCGATACCTTGAAGATCGACCAGGCATTCGTGACCGACATGATGACCGGAACACAAGGCATTGCGCTGGTGAACGCCATCATCACGCTCGCGCACTCGCTGCACCTCAAGGCGGTGGCCGAGGGCGTCGAAACCCAGGAGCAGTTGCACATGTTGCAATCACTGCACTGCGACGAGATACAGGGCTACCTGCTCAGCAAACCCATTTCGCAAGATCTGTTCGAATCGAGGTTTCTGACCATGACGGCTACCGCGCCGGCCGGCGCCATGCTGATACCTGCGAATTGAGCTGCTGACGCCGATAAAGAGGCAAGGCCTGGAGAAAAGCAGAATGCGACAGCGCGGGTTTGACGGGCATCTTTGAACAGGGAGCCATCCCCCAGGCGGCGCCCGCCAAACCCGGGCGAACCATGGTGTCGGGGACGAACGTCACTAACAACCTAGCGGCCATTCCCTCAGAGTCGTCGTTCCGGCGACGTCAGGAATCCATTGATTTCGGAGTTGCAAGGCAGGGTGAACCACAGGCTCATCGCTGACCAATCCTTCGACTGTTGAAATGCACCTCCGCGAATGTGCGCGAGGGAATTTCACCTCATCATTGATGGTCAGTCTGGCACGCTGTCCGTCAGGCCACGGATGATGCGCCGCCGCGTACCAGCAAGTCGGGTGTGATCTCCGCGATCGTGTGCGCGCCGGTCAGGGTCATGGCCACGCGCATCTCCTGTTCGATCAGATCGAGCAGGTTGCTGACGCCGGCCTCGCCAGCGACGGCCAGCGCGTACACGTAGGCGCGACCCAGAAGGACGGTATCAGCCCCCAACGCCAGCATGCGTACCACGTCAAGCCCGTTGCGCACGCCCGAGTCGGCCAGAATGCTCAGTTGGCCTTTCACGGCATCGGCGATCGGTGGCAATGCGCATGCGGTGGACACCACGCCATCGAGCTGGCGACCGCCGTGGTTCGACACCAGGATGCCGTCTGCGCCGAAGTGCACGGCATCGCGCGCATCGGCGGGGTCGAGGATGCCCTTGATCACCATCGGTCCCTTCCAGAAGTCACGGATCCATTCCAGGTCTTTCCAGGAGATCGACGGATCGAAGTTCGCGCCCAGCCAGCCGATGTAGTCTGCCAGTCCGGTGGGCGTGCCAAGGTATTTCGAGACATTGCCCAGATCGTGGGGGCGGCCGAGCAGCCCCACGTCCCACGACCAGCGCGGGTGCGTGACGGCCTGCCAGTAGCGACGCATGGCAGCATGCTGACCGCTCATGCCGGAATGCTTGTCGCGGTAGCGCGCGCCCGGTACCGGCATATCCACGGTGAAGATCAGGGTCGTCACCCCGGCCGCCTGGGCACGCTCCAGCACGCTCTTCATGAAACCACGGTCTTTCAGGACATAGAGCTGGAACCACATCGGCCGACGGATCTCAGGCACGACTTCTTCAATCGGACACACCGACACGGTGGACAGCGTGAACGGGATGCCTTTCTTGTCCGCCGCCCGCGCCGCCTGGACCTCACCGCGGCGCGCGTACATACCGGTCAGGCCTACCGGTCCCAGTGCCACGGGCAACGCCAGCGATTCACCGAACAGCTGCGTTTGCAGGCTGAGCGTGGACATGTCCCGCAGCACCCGCTGACGCAGAGCAATGCAAGCCAGGTCGCTGACATTGCGCCGCAACGTATGCTCGGTGTAAGCGCCGCCGTCGATGTAATGGAACAGGAACGGCGGCAGCCGACGCCGGGCGGCGGCACGGTAATCGGTCGAGGCTGAAATAATCACGTTGGCTCGGGTCAGGCGACTGCAGGAATGGGCGGGCGGAACGTATGCAGGATAGGCCAAAAACAGGCCCGAAATGGCGTCAAGTTCACTTTCCCCAGCCGATCAGCACATCCTTGGGCAATCGCATGACGGGACCCCACCCATTTTGCTGTCCGTCAACGGCTCGCGTCGACCCGGCGCAGCGACAGTCTCCCGCAGGAAGGTTTCATGCAGCGTCGTCTTGGCCTGGTCTGTGCGTCCGTTGCGTTGCTCGCGCTGGCACCGTGCTGGCCTGGAGCGAGCCGGCGGCGATCCGGCTGCAGGATGGCCGGCAAGTGGTGCGGATCGCCTCACCGAAGTTTTCCTGCGCTGGTCAGCAGCTCGCCTTCCTGACGGTCGTGTCCGACTTTGCGCATGACCGTTACGACGCAAGCTTGCGCGTGATGGCTGCCAGCGGCAATACGACGCCCGTAGTCGTACAAGGGAATGCACGAATTGCAGATGCCGCGCTGGTCGCCGGTGGGCGCACGCTGGCTTTTATCGCGAAGTCGGGAAGGGACAAGTCCAGGTCGCAGATCTACACCGCGGCGACCCAGGGCGGTACGCCGACCCAACTCAGCGCGGCACCCCATGGCGTGGAGCCGTTTGCATGGGATCTGCGCGGGCACCGCCTCGCCTCGGTCACCCCAACGACTATCCGGTCACCGCGCCGGCAGTGCCATGGCATATCTGGCTGCTGCCGCTGCACGGCGGCGAAGCAACCCGGATGACCTGCGGTGCGATCAGCGTGCTCGAGAACGCGCCGCCGTTCGCGGGCAGCATCTCGGCACCTTGGTGGTTGGCGCACGGCCACACGGATTTCACTCGCGACCTCGATGGTCATGCCCACCCGCGCAGGTCGAGGCAAACTGAAGCTCGCCGACCGGACAGGCCAATGATGGCCTGCTGGCCTACCCCGACGCCTACGTGCCCGGCAAGACGTACCCGCTGCCACGGTGGACCGCAAGCGGCCTCGTCGGCCGACTTCGACGGCGGCCGGATCGGTCCCCTGCGCCAGTTGTTTGCGGCCGACAGTGACCTCGTGTTCGAGCCGAATTATCGGGCCAGCGACAACCTCGGCAGCGCGCACCAACACGCGATCTATCTTGATCCGGGGTCGGCACGAACAGCGACCTGATCCCGGGCATCGACCAGCTTGAGCACGACGGCATCGTGGCTTCCTCGCGCATCGTCACCGTCCGACACTCCCGGGACGGCTACTTGACCGCCTGCTGGAGCGCTTCGATCTCTTCCTGGCCTGCGCGGTGCGCAGCGTGGGCAAGTAGATTCCCAGCCTGCACGTGCGTGCATCTGAATGGCCTGGACTCTCGCTGATTGGTTTCGGTGCCCTGTTCGTGCTGCTCGCCGCGATCCGCTTCAACAAGAACCGCAAGACGATTACCGCCGGGGAAGTGCACACCTGCGGCACCACGCGGCTGGAACAAGCCATGGCACCCGTCCTGGTTGCCATGGCGGTGTGCCTGCTGGTCTACATGCAAGACAAGTCATCGCGTTGAGCTGACACGCCAGCGCACAGATCAGACTCGACTTGCTGCAGGTGCGCCTGGTTTAAACCGCTCACCGGTCCGAATTCCGGCCAGTTGCCGAAGCTATTTGCGCAGCAAGGGCCGCAGGGATCTACGACTGGCCGGAATACCATCGGGCAGCGATACTCCACAGCGGCACTCTTCGTGGATCGTCCCGTATGCGCACCCTGCCTGTTGTTGTCTCGTCCCGATCGAAAGCCCGTCTTCATCCATGCGGGCTCGGCGCGCTGCTGATGCTCACCGTGCTGCTGCTGCCTGCCTGCTCCACCAGTCCGCCGCAAACGCAATCTCGCGGCGTCTTCACCCACGACGACATCACCTGGTTAGGGCGCGACGGCTTCGGCCTCGACAGTGCCGCTGTAGCGCGCTATCGCACGCTCGGGCGCGAACACTTGCTGGATGCGCAGCTGGCCGACCATGTCGATGGCCAGCTGCCCCCGCAGATCGCAACACTGATCCACGGCTACGAAGCAATCCATACGCCGCTGCCACAACTGCTCGAGCGCCTGGACGACACCCAGCAACAGCTCAAGACGATGCCCGCGGGCCCGGACCAGGTGGCCGCGCGCAAGACCATCCAGCAGCATGGCAATCAGCTGATGCAACAGGCGCGACAGGCCGAGCTGCTGCAGGCCACGTACGGCCCCAACCAACTGAAGGAACAGCTGGTGTGGTTCTGGCTCAACCACTTCAGCGTGTATGCGAACAAGGGCCGCATTCGCTGGGAGCTGGCCGACTACGAACAACACGTAATCCGCCCGCACGCGCTGGGCAAGTTCCGCGACCTGGTGATGGCCACGTTGAAAAGTCCGGCCATGCTTGAGTTTCTGGACAACGCGCAGGACGCGAAAGGACATGTCAACGAAAACTACGCACGCGAACTGATGGAGCTGCATACGCTGGGCGTGGATTCGGGCTACACCCAGCAGGACGTGCAGCAGCTGGCACTGATCCTCACCGGTGTCGGTCTCGCACCGATCGGTGGCAAGCCGCAACATTTCAACGCCAAGACGGCGCCGCTGGTGGTACGCCAAGGCCTGTTCGAGTTCAACCCGTATCGGCACGATTTCCGCAACAAGGTCTTCCTCGGCCAGCACATCAAGGGGCGCGGCTTCGACGAGGTGAAGCAGGCGGTTGACCTCATCGTGCACCAGCCCGCCTGTGCGCAGTTCGTCTCGCGCCAGCTGGCGCAATATTTCGTGGCCGACCATCCACCGCCCGCACTGGTGGCACGGATGGCGCAGACCTTCCAGCGCACCGATGGCGACATCGCTGCGGTAATGCGCACGCTGTATCTGTCACCCGAAATGACCGCCAGCGGCCGCCAATTCATGGACCCCGCCCGCTTCGTCATCGCCGCGGTGCGGCTTGCCTATGACGGCCGTCCCATCGCCAACGCGCTACCGCTGGTTTACTGGCTCGACCGGTTGGGCGAGCCACTCTACGGCCGCATCACCCCCGACGGCTGGCCGCTGGATGGCGCGAGCTGGACCGGCTCGGGCCAGCTCTCTGCGCGCTTCGACATCGCCGCAGCGATCGGCAACGGCAACACCCAGCTGTTCACCCCGATCGGCAGCAAGACACGTAAAGCCGGCTTCCCGATGCTGAGCACGCGGCTGTACTTCGAGGCGATCGAACCGTGGCTGTCCGCGCCCACGCGCGCTGCACTCGCCAAGGCGCAATCGCAGCAGGAATGGAACACGTTCCTGCTCTCCTCACCGGAGCTCAATTACCGCTGAGGCAAAGGATGGCTTCAGCGTCCCTGACTCAATGGATTCCCGCTTTCGCGGGAATGACGACACTCGAGGCGATGGCCGCCAGGCAAGTGCCCTTCCACCCTGACCCGGATTTTCGAGGCTGGCTGCAATTGCGAGAGTGACGCGGCGGGCGTAGCCTGCCACACACCAATGCAGGTCTTCAGGGGATGGCGTGAAAAATACTTTTTGTATCACCGTTCCAGCGATTTCGGTTCTCGCGTTCACCTCCATGCTGTGCGCGGCCGCACCGGCCGCCCCCTCCTTGCAGGGACCGATGCCGCCTGCGGCCAACCAGAAAATCGCGCACGCTATTTATCGTGATCTGGTCGAGATCCGCTCGGTGCATGACGTGGGCACCCAAGGCACCGCCGACGTCATCGTGAAATATCTGAAGGCCAACGGCTTCACCGATGCTAAAATCCATGTCGTGCCGGAAACCAGCCACCCCCACCAGGTGAACGTGGTCGTGCGTATCAAGGGCAGCGGCAAGGGCAAGCCGGTGATGTGGATCTGCCATATGGATGTGGTGGATGCCCGCGCGCAGGACTGGACCTTGCCGCCGTTCAAGTTCACCGAGAAGGACGGCTACTTTTATGGTCGCGGCACCGCCGACATGAAGGATGAAGACGCCGCCGTGGCCGCATCGCTGATTCGGCTGAAGAAGGAAGGCTACGTTCCGGATCGCGATATCGTCGTTGCGTTCACGGCAGATGAGGAGGTCGGGCTTGGGCAGGATGGCCCGCAATTCCTGCTGCAACATCGCAAGGATCTCGTCGGCGATGTTGGTCTGGTGATGAACCCCGATGGCGGCTCGGGCGAAATCAAGAACGGCAAGCGCCTCGATTTCGCGGTCGAGACCGTGCAGAAAACCTATATGACCTTCAAGATGGAGACGACCAACAAGGGTGGTCATTCTTCCGAGCCGCGCCCCGACAACGCGATCTATCAGCTTGCGCAGGGGTTGATTAATATTTCGCGCCACGTTTTCCCCTACAAGACCAACGCCACGACACGCGCTTATTTCGCAAGCATCGCCAGGGACGCGAGCGGACAGGCCCGGTCCGACCTGCTGGCGTTGTCGAAACTCCCGGTGGACACGGCCGTGGCTGCGCGCGTTGCCAAGGCCACCTCCATGAATGCGATCCTGCACACGACCTGCGTCGCCACCATGCTGAGAGCGGGTGTGCAGGAGAACGCGCTGCCGTCGAGCGCGGAGGCGACCATTCAATGCCGCGTCTTCCCCGGTGAAAGCGCCGAGCAGACGCGCGCCACGCTGGCGCAAGTGGCGGCTGATCCAGGGATCAAGGTCAGCTTGACGGCACCAGTCGAACCGGCGCCGGAAACCGTGCCTGATCCCGAGGTGATGGCCGAGGTCGCCGCGGTGGTGCATGGCATGTGGGGCAAGGACATCCCGGTCACGCCGGTGATGGTCGGGTTTGCCAGCGATTCCCGATTCACCCGCGCAGCCGGCATCCCGAGCTATGGCGTCGGCGGGGGCTGGAACGACCTTGACGACATCCGCATGCATGGCCGCGACGAGCGCAACAGGATCGGCAATTTCTACCAGACCGTCGAGTTCACCTACCGGTTGATGAAGAAGCTTTCAACCGTGCAGTGACGTCGACCATGGCGACCAGGCGCGAGTTGATTTTCGCGGTACCGGTTCGGCCGTCTTTCGACCGTCGCGCTTTTCCCTGGCCAAGTCATCGCCTCCTTTTTGGCTCCGCCCCCCTTTTCGGGACGAACTACAGCTGCATGTAGCTGTAACCGCGATGCCCGTAAACCACAAAGTCGGTCAATGCCGACAGCGACACGGTGATGTCGGGTCCAACGTCGCTGTCAACCAGGCCGCTCTCGGCCAGTGCCTGCCCGCAAACCAGCAACTCGACGCCGGATTGCTTCAGTTCGTGCAGGATCTTCAGGTTCGGATTATCGACCTTGAAAAACTTGCGGTACGTGGCATTGCTGCCCACTGCATAAGTAGCCTCGCCTTCGATCACCGCCACAATGTGCACATGCTCCGGCGGTACTTTCGCGTAGCCGAGCAGGTTGACGATACGTGCCAATCGCTGCAGCGAGCCCAACACGGCGGTGTGGTCCTTGCTGCCATGGACCACGTCAACGATGACCTTGTAATCGGCGTTCGGATCCGGCTGTACGGCAGCGTCCGGCCTTGGATGCACCTCCCCGAAATCCTTGATGATCGGGTTGACCCAGACCGTGCCCGGCAATGGACCAAATGCATGTGCTGGCTTGACCTTGGCGGTGCTCGCACATGAGGCCAGCAGCACCATCAGCATCGGCAATAGCAAACAAGCGAGCGCGCCCATGCGCGGAGTCCACGTGGTCATGTTTGTCTCCCCGGAAACCGCGAATGACGGTTGCTGCGAAAGATACCTGATCGGAAGGGCATGCTGTTGGCTTTCCGCCACGCACCAGTCGGTGGCCGTCCTTCCTGAATCTGGCCGCCGTGCCGCATGGCTGCGGGATCGAGGTGCAGCCATCCGCTCAGGTTCGCCAACATGTTCGCCATGAGGTGGGCAGCGGGGCGGCGGCAACTTTCCGCACGCGTTGTCCAATCAATGCGCGTGCTGGACCGGCGTGATCAGAGTTCCGGCCGAACGGGATCACCGCGCTGGTGTGGATCAGCGATCAAAGGAGCACGCTGAACCGCCGGTTTCGACCCTGAGCCGCCGGTGACGAGCGTCCGCTCTGGGGGAGTTCGACGGCAGCAACCCTTGCTGTAACGCGCAAGGTCTTGCGCGTGCCCATCGGTCCGCGGCCGTGCGCTTGCGCACGCTGCTGCGCCCCGACACAATCAGCGGCTGCGAATCTGCGGATTCCGACCCAGGGGCGATGGCTTGAAGGCAGGAGCGTTTTTCGGGGAACTGAAGCGCCGCAACGTGCTGCGTGCAGGGGCGATCTACATAGCGGCAATGTGGGCGCTGGCGCAGGGTATTTCCCAGCTCAGCGCACCGTTCAACATACCCAATTGGGTGACCCGCTGGTTTGTCATTGCCTGCGCTATCGGTTTTCCGTTCTGGATCGCGTTTGCGTGGGTTTACGAACTGACGCCGAGCGGCCTGAAGCGCGAGAGCGAGATAGCGCCGGAAGATTCGATCACGGCGCACACGGGCAAGCGGTTCGACCGCTGGATCTTCGCGGTGATGGCGGTGGCGATCATCCTGCTGGTGACAAACACCTTCGTGCTGCACCACGATGCGACCGACACGGCCACGGCGGCGGATGCCAAGACGATCGCCGCCGAGCTGGCGAAGGTGCCGGACAAATCGGTGGCGGTGCTGCCGCTGGCCAATGAGAGCGGCAATGCCAAGCAGCAATACTTTGTCGATGGGATGTCCGAGGAGTTAATCACCGATCTGGCCCAGGTGAACGGCCTTAAGGTGATTGGTAAGTACTCGAGCTTCAAGTTCCGCGATTCGAAGGACAGCCCGGCGCAGATAGGGGCGGCGTTGGGGGTGTCGCACCTGATCCAGGGCTCGGTATTCCAGGAAGGGAACAGCATCCGGGTCACGGTGAGCCTGATTCGTGCAAAGGAC